>JAJOKB010000048.1 GCA_021208135.1 Verrucomicrobiota bacterium
CGACTGCCAGTCTTGCCGGGCCTGCCGTGTCCAACGAATGTGCGTTTCGCACCCTTTGCGAAGGATGGCAATGACTGCTTTGCACCAGTCTTCCGGAAGTGGACCCGGTAAACTCATAATTTATATACACTCTACCAATAGTACCAATTGATACCTATCGGTCAAGCTATTGTTGAAAATTTTGAGTTGGTTGTGCCGAATCCGGCAAGGAAAATGCCTGATTGATGATCTCATGCGTCAAGCCATGACGTGCGGGGCTATGTGAGCGGAAAGGGCGGGGAACTCGTCATGCAGTACGCCATCAAGTTCGCGTCCTGCAGCTTTCTTGTGGCGACCGCCCCATTGTTTGAAAAAGAAGGATACGTCCGCCGCGTGGCATTGATTGCGGATGTCGACAACCCATGCTTTGTCCATGGGTCTAGGATTAAAACCGCTTTCGCCACCAACGATTACCCAATGAATTCCTTCCAAATTGAGATTGGGGAGCGGGCCGATCAGCGGTTCACAGGACAGGAAGCGAATCGCTGCGGGAACTTGACGAAGATCAACGATCCGCGACTTAACACGCGCATCCTCCACGCTGACGCCCATCCAGATATTGCGCGACCACTGCAACTGAGGTGCAATCTCTGCCAACCGACTGCTGCGCTTGGTAAGCACCTGAAAGGTAAGGTGCGGACAATCGTTCATTACTGCGAACACCTGCTGGATAAAGCCCAGCGGAACCGCCTCATGGAATAGGTCACTCATCGAGTTGACCAAATACCATAGCCGGTTTTTTCCACGTATAAGGCACCGAAAGAGCGCTTTCATGAATTCTAAGCTTAAAGCCATCGGCATATTTCGCCAAGCCCATAGCTTTTAGCCGCCGCGACATCACCTCGGCATAACAATGCTTACAGCCTGCCGAAACCTTATCGCACCCGGTGGTAGGATTCCAGGTGAGTTCCGTCCATTCAATCGAGCTAGTTGCCATGCGAGGACTTGTTGATGATGTATTGGGCAATTCTGATCGCAATAGGGCTACCCTTTGGATTTCCCGAAGCAAAGCAGAGTAAAAACAACGGGCTGCCAGTTCGATTCTTCAACAAAAGTGGCTTTTCATGAACTTTATGGAAAACCGATGACAGGCGATTTGTGACGTAGTCGCTTAAGTTTTGGAAAATATCTGGAATCTTTGACTCCGGAAAATGGTCTCCAAACAGATCCTTATCAACCGGTTTGCGATAGAAAAATGCCTTCCAATCGGCTTCGCCGAAAAGGTTGTTAAGCCTAATTTCCCAAGAATTGGGAACAACTCCCTTCTTGGGAAGCATACGATTAACAGCCATTGCTGGGAATAAAAGCCACATATCGATAGCCTTTGTTGCCGCAATTGCCTCAATTGTGCACCAATTTACTTGCAGAGCGAATGGATCAAGAAAAACCACAGCCCGCTGTTTTTTTACTTCTCAAATTGGATTGCGTAATCTCAAGGAGTTTGGCATTAGCATCGCCTCGCATAAAACGGATTAACTTTCCTTGCGCCTCAGGGAATCCAGCGACGGCAGACTTTAGCTGGGCAAGCGAATCCGGATCTTGTTCAATAAAAATGAACTCATGAAATGGCGGTTGGTTTTTAAGTGCGATCAATGGCGATCCGTGACGATACCTTAAGTTTTCCTGCGTAATGTCCTCATCAACAAACAATGAATAATCCTCGGAATCAGGTCTGGGAATTGGGCGCAATCCCGCACCGGCAAAAGCATCAATGTAAATCAAGTGAAAGGGAGTATTTTTTAATGCGGTCGTATATTTGCAAAGGTATGCCTCCAGTGCCTGAAGTTTCCGATCAGACCAATTTCCACCAAAGGCTCTGGGTTCATTGACTTCCATAGTAGGTCGAAGAATGTGAATAAATGTTCATCTGTCAAGGTTGAGATGCTGCTACCGCTTCTTCTTCGATAGCCACCGCCTGCCTCGGTCCATAAGCACCGGCTTTCAATCTGCCGAATCAGGCAAGGGAAATGCCTGATTGATGACCTCATCGGTCAAGCCATGGCGTTCGGAAAGTTCTCTAGCTAACAGTTGTGAGCGGGTTTTTTGAAGCTGAGCCTTTTGCTCCTGATTGCAGTATTTCAATGCCAAGTTCCAAAAGGCACGCACGTAGGGGATGTTGCGATCCCCCGCTTCTATAAGCAGACGACAGGCATAGGAGCCAATGTCACGCTCACTGATTTCATCATCTAGAAAAGCCCTCAGAATGTAATGATAGACCACAGCGAACAAGTTTTGGCTGAGCAAAAACTCGCGGCCTGGTTGAGGTTGGATGTGGTTGAGAAATTCGACGTCGGGCTCATTTCCCACATAGGGGAACCCAACGCTTTGGGGTCCAAAAAAACATAGGGCGAGCTGGGTGAATCGTGAGGGTAGATATGCATCAATCGATTCCACGCCTCCTTGGGAAATTGCTCCACGAATTTGCCGCTAATGTGCTTAGGCCTGCAACGCATACCTCCTTAAATTCACTTACAACAAACGGCTTATGTTCCTCCTTCAAATGAACAAGCTCGTACCGTATAAGCTCAAATTGAAGGCTATAGGTGACATTCGCAATGTTCACTGGTTCCAAACAGGTGATGATTTTGCTGAACGCATCGACTCGGGCTTGCCGAAGTTCCCCGCGCCAACCCTCCGCATTTGCCTCAATGGGGAGATCCTTGATTAAATCGATGAACCAGTTCACCAATTCCAAATCGATGCCAAATCTGCTGTCTCCTTTGTACTTGAGTACATCCTTATCGAGTGGGTCCAAAGCATCCGGTGCAAAGTATACCCCGCAGCGTTGGAGCCATGTAGTGGTTTGATGCGCTACCTCATCTTGATTAATTGATGTATCATAAGCCAGGCTTCATCAGCATCGGCAGCCTTCCAAGGATTGATCCAACACACTTTTGCGGTGAAGCGGATTGCTTTGTCATTTTTTACTATTTCTTCCAACTCATGCTGAACCAGCTTCAACGTTTGAGTTTTACCCTCACCCCAAGGCCCAAAATCGCGATTCGCTTTAATGGAGGTTTATCTCGCACCAAATATCCGGCAATTCTCCTGGCAAAGAATCTGCGGTTTAACCAATCGCTGGGAGGCTGCTCTTTTTGGGGGTCCGAATGTTTCGGTGCCGCAAAGTAAGAACGAATGGTGTCTTTCAGCTGCAAAAGGAACAATATGACTGGACTCACAAGTGCTAGACCTACAAGCCAGATCGCCAACTTCACTGGCAAATTCAAGTCACTAAAGTTGGCGATCATTGGCTGAATGGCATATTCCCAACCGAGCAAAACTGCTGCTAAGAAAAGTAGGATCTTTTGTGCAGAATTGGATAAAGTTGTCATGAGGATGGCAGTTGTGGGCCGTTTTACTAAAATTGTTAGGTGCTCAATGATTGGCAAGGATTAAGGATGCTGAAGTGGGGCGAATCCTTGGTTTTTCAAATCGCCCTAATTACCAGTGAGTCCTTGCTGGATGCTATAAAACGAGAGACTGAGTCCCGCAGATAGTATGAATTGGGGGCGGGGGCTCTAACTGGTGCTGGGTTGAACCGTTATTGGAGGGGGTGGTCGGTTGCCATTGACCTGAGTCTGTTGTGGTTGTGTGCTTTTAATTTTCGGGCGCACAATGGTTTCCAGATGAAGAATTCAGACACACGGCCAAATATTCTACTTTTGCAAGGGGAGGACATTGGGCGGCATTTGGGGTGTTATGGGGATCCTGTGGGGCGGACGCCGCATTTGGACCGATTGGCGTCTGAAGGAGTATTGTTCGACAATGCATTTTGCAATGCTCCGGTTTGTGCGCCCAGTCGGGGTGGAATGGCTACTGGCTGCTACCCTTACTCTTTAGGGAATCATCACATGCGCTCCACTTTGGTGCAGTCGCCGCGGCATTTTGTGCAGGAATTGGCGGATGCCGGCTATTTTGTGAATTGGCACAGCAAGCTGGATTTCAACTTTGAGCCGCAGGAAGGTTGGCGTCATGCAGATCACGCGTGGGTTGAAACGGCACCGCCGAAGCAACCTTTTTTCCTCTACGAGAATTTTCATGTCACCCATGAGAGCAGGATGTTCGATCAGGTGCCTGATTGGCATGGTTCACTGCCACCGGAGGGAGTTGCTATTGCCGAACCGGACATTAGTGCCATAAAACCTCCACCCTGGCTTACGGATTGCGTAGAGCTGCGTAGGCAATTGGTGCGCTATTATCATGCCTTGTCGATTTTGGATGCGCAAGTTGGCCGGCGGCTGCAGTGGCTAGAGGAACACGGATTGGCAGAAAACACCCTTGTGCTGTTTCTGTCAGATCACGGTCGGGGTCTGCCACGGGAAAAGCGCTGGTGCTATAATGCGGGAATTCATATGCCGCTGGTTGTGCGCTGGCCGCGCGGGTTGAAGGGGGGCGCTATTTGCAGGGATTTAGTCTCTTGGGTTGATATCGCCCCGACTCTGTTGTCGCTCTCCGGTGCAAGTATTCCGCAGCACTATCAAGGAAAGGTCTTTTTGGGCGAAGGCAGGACAGATCCCAGAACTTATTGTTTTGCCGGACGGGATCGGATGGATGAGGTGTTTGATCGGGTGCGGGTGGTGCGGACCGAACGTTGGCACTACATTCGCAACTTTGCGCCGGAACTGCCCTGGGCTCAATGCCAGACGTATATGGAGCAACAGCCCATCATGAAAATCATGCGTGAACAATGGCGACAAGGGACTTTGACCGCAACGACCTCGTGTTTCTTTCAACCATGCAAACCGGAGGAAGAATTGTATGACATTTCGCTGGATCCCGATTGCCTGCACAATCTGGCGGATAGCGCCGGACACGCCAACGTTTTGCATGGACTGCGGGAAGCACTCAACAGTCACCTTTTGCAGGTGAGTGATTGGGGGCTCATTTCAGAGGAGGACTTGGTTCGCCAGGGCCTGGTCAAGGATCGATTGCCTGAGTACCGCGCCAGATCCTGGAATCTGGCTCCCGACTACCGCATAGGACCGGATCCAATTCCGCTGACACTGCGGGAACTGGCAACGCTGAATCCATCGGGATGATGGGGTCCGGGGACCGTCCGGGAAGTCACCGGCTATAGTCCGGGGTTCGATCCTGGCTGGTCGGACGCTTGAACCAGGCTTGATAGGCCCTCACTTCAGTTCTTTGAACATGGATAAAAACCCGTCAGCGGGATCGGCAGGGTTGCGTATATTTTTGCTGCTGTGTTTCTTTTCGGGTGGAGCAAAGGGCAAGGGCGCATTATTGCGGCGCATTTTGCGCAAAGTGACCTCAACGACATCAGCCAAGGTGTAGCGATCGAGGATATTAGAAATGGCATTGCGCACATCGATCATCAGCATGCGCAGACCGCAATGGGTTTCATCCGGACAGGAACAAGGTTCATAAGCACTTTGACTGGCACACGAAATCGGTGCCAACTTGCCATCGATACAGCGCACTAAGTCGCCCATGCGAATATCCTTCATGGGTTTGGCAAGAAAGTAGCCGCCAAATTTACCGCGTTTGGTTTCCACAAAACCATCTGCTCTGAGTTTAAGCATGATTTGCTCGACGAACTTCAAAGGCAAATGGTCATTTTCCGCCAACTCGGAAATGGACAACAACTCCCGTCCCAACTCGTGAGCGATTCCCATCTTAATCATCGCGCGCAGCCCGTATTCACCCTTTTTGGTTAGATTCATGACTGCAATTAACAAGTAGATTAAATTTGTAGCAATTCAAATTTGCTACCGAGTATTGATGATCCAATCTGATAACGGCCTATTTGCGGGATGGCTGAAAATGAGCACTCAAGAAGGCCATTATTACCATCGATTGGATCTAATTAAAGAGCCCTCAATCGCAGATTGGAACTGGACTGAGGAATCAAAAAGAGCGGATTACGCTCCGCGCAGACCGGCGGCGTGATTGTAACTGTTAATCAAGCATCTGTAATTGGGCAGATGATTGGCAAACAGTGCGCCAAGTCCCTCAACGTCGTTGCGCCAGTCGCGATGGAGCTCGCAGGCTGTGCCAAACCAGGTCATCAATTGTGCACCTGCCGAAGACATGCGGTTCCATGCGGCATCGCGGGTTGTCTTGTTGAATGTGCCAGAGGCGTCTGTTACCACAAAAACCTCATAGCCAGCTTCCAGAGCAGATAGTGTTGGGAACGCGACACATACCTCTGTAACTATACCGGCAATGATAAGTTGCTTTTTGCCAGTTGCCTTAACCGCGCTGACGAACTCTTCATTATCCCAGGCGTTGATGTTTCCGGGCCTTGCAATGAAAGGTGCATCAGGGAACATAGCCTTGAGTTCCGGTACCAAAGGGCCATTGGGACCATTTTCGAAGCTCGTGGTCAAAATGGTGGGCAAATTGAAGTATTTAGCCGCTGCTGCCAAAGCCAGCACGTTATTCTTGAAATCGTCGGGCGAGAAGTCCTGAACAAGATTGGTAAGTCCAGTCTGATGGTCCACCAGAAGAACGGCTGCATCACTTTTATCAAGACGGTTGTATTGGAATGTATTCATGGCTTGTATGTTGAGAATTTTGTTGAATTAACGAATGACTGATGCGAGTAGCATCATGGGAAGAATACCAGCATTCTTGATGGCTGAAAAATACTGTTTTTATTGTCCTGCAATACCTATTGAGTATGGTCATGGGGCTATGGAACTCCGACACTTACGCTATTTCATCGCTGTTGCTGCAGAGGAAAATGTTACTCGTGCAGCCACTCGATTGCACATTTCTCAACCTCCATTAAGTCGACAATTACGCGATTTGGAGGAGGAGTTGGGGTTTGAATTATTCACCAGAGGCCCCAAGTCATTAAAACTGACCTCGGCGGGAAAACTTTTCCTTGTGGAGGCAAGCAAGATCTTGCAAACAGTGGATGAAGCACTGCGAGTAGCCCAAACGCTAGCTGGGAAACAAACGGCAGAGATCCACGTTGGTTATGCTCCATCACTAACGATTGAACTATTGCCTATGGCGCTGCGCAGTTTTGATACCCGTTGTAGTGGAACTCAGGTGCGGCTATATGATCTGTCCACCGAGGAAATGCTCGAACGGCTGGCAAGTGAAAGCATTGACGTGGCACTCATGATTAAGCCGATAGCCTCGTCTCTTCGAGGATTGGAATTCCGGACTTTGAGAAAAATGGCGGTTTGTCTGGCTATGCACAGTGCTCATCCTTTGGCCCAAACAGCCGAAATAGGCATGGCGCAAATTTGCCAGGAGCGATTGGTTTCCTACTCGAAGGAAGATTATCCTGAGTACCATCAGTGGCTGGTGAAGTTGTTTCGCAAGGCAGGTCACGTTCTAAAAGTGGGCGAAGAGCACGACAGTTCAACCAGCTTGATAGCAGCTGTGGAATCGGGCCGGGGAGTCGCTTTGGTTCAGGAAGGTTTCGAGAACCTCTGCGGTCCCAGGCTCAAGTTACGAAAACTGATTCCCCCTCCCGCTCCATTTGTTGTGGGCATGGCATGGCGCAAAGGTCGCATGACTAAAGTGTTGGAACATTTTTTAGCGGCGGTTAACGAAGTAACATCAGGCAAAGCGTTGAGGCGCTGATAGACGGCTTTTCGCTGGTGCAAACATCAAGAAGGTGGTTGAACGGCTGGCAAAACCGAACGATGCGGTTAAGGATAAGGGATGAATAAATGGATCCGTCTGTGGTTAGTATGCTGTTTCCCATTGATTGCTGATGGGCAATTGAGGATTGGAACCGGGCAAATCTCGGGCATTTACCAAGAACATTGCGCCGTATGTCATGGCCGGGATCTGCGCGGCGGACTGGGGGGGCCTTTGGTCGGTCAAATGCCCAATAAACTGACGGACGAGGCATTGGCGCGATGGATAAGAGATGGCAATGTCGATGCCAATATGCCCGCGTTTAAGGATATATTGAGTGAGCAGGAGATCCGGGCGCTGGTCATTTACATAAGGGAACATCAGCAGATGCAAACTGCCAGCCAGCGCACTCAGACGGAGCCCAGCGGACGCGGGTTTGTCATGGAAACGGTGGTCGGTGGCTTGAGCACTCCCTGGGGGATGGCATTTTTGCCAGACGGAAGTTTTCTCGTTACTGAGCGATCAGGGAACCTGCGTCACTTTGTGGAAGGGGAATTGCGCTCTCCGGTGAGAGGCGTACCCAAGGCGTGGGCGTCAGGTCAGGGGGGATTGCTGGATGTGGCCTTGCATCCGGATTTTGCCTCGAATGGGTGGATCTATCTTGGCCTCAGTCAAAGCGACTGGAAAGGGAGCGGAGGAACTGCCATTGCCCGCGGGCGCATCCGGGACAATACCTGGGTGGATCACGAATGGATTTTCCAAACACCGCCGGAGCATCGAACGCGACGCAGCTTTCACTTTGGCACCCGCATTATACTGAAAGACGGCTTCCTGTTCTTTGCCATAGGCGATCGCGGGGAACAGGCCTCGGCGCAAGACTTAAGCAGTCCCAATGGGCGGGTGCATCGCCTGCACGATGACGGCCGGGTACCGGAAGACAACCCGTTCCGTAATACAGAGGGAGCCTTTCCCAGTTCCTGGACTTTGGGTAACAGAAACATTCAAGGAATGGATGTGGATCCGGTGACTGGTCAGTTGTGGGCGGCTGAACACGGCCCTCGGGGAGGAGACGAGCTGAATTTAATCGCGCCCGGACTGAATTACGGTTGGCCGGTGATTACCCACGGAATGAACTATGATGGCACTCCCATCACGGAAAAGACCGAAGCCGAAGGGATGGAACAGCCCAAACTCTATTGGACGCCTTCCATTGCGGTCTGCGGCATACACTTTTACACCGGATCACTGTTCCCTGAATGGCGTAACCACCTGTTCGCCGCAGGCTTGGCTTCGGAACAACTGCATCGCCTGAAAATTGTGAACAATGAGGTGGTTGAAGAAGAAGTCGTTCTGCGGGGAGAAGGTCGCATCCGCGCCATTGCGACGGGTCCTGAAGGTGCGATTTACCTGGTACTAAACACGCCAGACCGGATCGTGCGCCTGGTGCCTGCGCCCTGAATTTCCGCAATGTATGGGGTGCCTGGCACCCTAAAAATGGCATCGCCGGGGGGTGCCTGGCACCTGTAAAATGCGGCTTTAATTTGCGGTAATGACCTGCCCCTCTGCCAACCACAACTGCAAGGGTTGCTCCAACTCTATTTTGACTACTGTGGCCAATGGATGGAGGGATTTGGCTGGTACATCAATCCAAAGTACACCAGGGACATTCATCCATGGAGCGCCACCGATGATGCGGTGAGACAACGTCTGGTCGCCGTTGACAAGCGAGACCCGTTTGATGCCGGATAAAATCCCCTTAACGGCAATCTCTTTCCATGGCCGATCGAACAAGAAAAGGTATAGACAGCGCTTATCTGATGATAGCGTGCTGGCTCCATAAAACAGCCCAGGCGGCAGGCCGGCTCCAGTTTGATAAACGGCTTCTTGGTGCAGGCGTATCCAATCGCCCAGTTGCCTGAGCAACCTTTTTTGGACACCGGGAATGGTGCCATCTGCACGCGGGCCGATATCCAACAGCAACCTTCCTCCCATGCCAATTATTTCGGCAAACATGCGTACTAACTGGCGGATGGATTTATAGTTTTTGTCTTTGGGTTGATAGCCCCAGGAGTCATTCAAAGTCATGCAAAACTCCCAGTTGCCTTTGGGCGGGGTGGTCGGCATGCCTTGTTCGGGAGTCTCGTAATCGCCGTAGCCACCCATGCGTGAATTGAGCACAACGCCCGGGCACCAAGTGCGCAGCAATTGATCCAACTCGGCAAACTTCCAATGCTTGTGGGCCGGTTCCCAGGAGCCATCAAACCAGAAGAGATCGGGTCGATAACGTTTGCTCAGTTCCTCCAGTTGTGCGCGATGAAAACGCAAAAATGAGTTCCATTGTTCAGGTTTGGCGACACCGTCCTTCGGGTAAGCAAACGGATTGTTGTGCACCGAGGGATCGTAATTATCGGGCAAAAGGGACGGATAGTCGGGGTGATTCCAGTCCAGATGCGAGAAGTAAATGCCTACTCTGATCCCGTTAGCGCGCATCGCATCCACCCAGGGACCCAGCAAATCGCGCTTGGCCGGAGTTTGTTGCACCACATTCAAGTGGCTGTGCGCAGTCGGCCATAAAGCCACGCCATCGTGGTGTTTTGCAGTCAACACCGCATAATCCGCATTAGCCTCCTTGAACAGTTGAGCCCAAGCTGCGGGGTCATACTTTGAAGCCGTAAAACCGGCGCATTGAGACATGTATTCCTGATGGGAAATATCGCCACGAAAGAATGACCAGGATTCGGCGACACCTTTGACCGCATAAATACCCCAGTGGATAAAAATGCCCAGTTTGGCATCGCGGAACCACTGCGCGATAGGTTTGTCAGGAGTTAGGGGAATGGCAGATTGCATGCTTGAAAAATAATTGCTTTGCGTGAAACCAAAAAATGACCCGCTACCCATAATTGCAAGCAGGCACGGAGTTTACGTAAAACTCCGTGCCTTTCAGGCCCACACCTTGATTTCAATAGGGGGATATCAAGAATTTCTTCGCCTCTGGCGGAGGCAGAATGCGAGAGCTAACAAGCCGAAGATGGCTGCGTAGGTTCCCGGTTCGGGAATAGGGGAGTAAGTAATGGTGATGTTATCCACATCGAGGAAATGGGCCGTATTGCGGTTATAGTATCCGAAGGTGACGGTGTTGAACGTGAAGAAATCAGCATTAGGGACGCTGTTATCGCTGATGGAAATGGTACTCGTGCCATCCGTAAGCGATAAATCCAACCCAGTGGCGGTGCGAACGATACTCATGGTAAAATCCTTGAAAGCATTGGTAACGACAAGATTACCAGCGTTCCGGAGGTAAGGATGGTGTGATCCGGAGTTCCAGGTCTTCCAAGGAAGTTGTTTCCACCGACATCGCGGTAGATGGAAGATAACCCTGTACCGAATCCCAAGGCAGCAAAGTAGCCGAAATCATCAACGTAGGAGGCAGCATTGCCGTCGACCGCTACCGTGGTACCATTGTTGTTACCAACAGCAAATACGATTTCATTATTGCGATTACCCGGATTGCCAGTCATCTGCACACGGAAAGAGAACGTCAAGGCATCGCCCTCTTCCAGTGTGGTTCCAGACCAGTGGGAGGCCAAATAAGTATGGCTGTTCGCGATGGTTCTGCCCAAAGACAGGACGCCGGCAGATTGATTGACTGCGACTGCAGCAGTAGCATCAATGATGTACCAGGCAGGATTTTGTGTGCGGTCATTGTCGGCAAAATCGTCGCTGTGGACGATCACTGCGGATGCAGAAGCTGTCAGGCAGCCCAGGCTGATTACTGAAGTGAGATACTGGAGTTTGTTCATGATAGTGATAATAGGTTTATAGTGAAACTGGCGCTATTTTAGAGTATTCCAGCATCCACGTCTTCCGTATCGGCGCATAAGGACTTCCGTTTTTCCGCAATTTTTTCTCGCGTGTTTAGCGCAATTGTGCGACCCCAACTCAACCTCTTTCCTCCTTTATCAATGAAAGGCTACGTCAACTTCATTGCCCCAGGCAGTCTATCTTTTGTCTCGATTATCGAACAATCGTTTAAGGCGCATTGGCATAAATTGGGTGGAGTACCTATCCACATTATCCGGGATTCAGCAAAACCGCTGAGCAATGATCCTGACTGCATAGGGATCGTTCTGCCTATCAATAACGAAAACATCCTGCGCAGTGCAGTTGGCCTAAAAATACCGATAATCAATATATCGGAGCGTTTACCGCCCACAGACTGTGCGGTAAATATACGCTATGATAGCGATGATATAGGAACCTTGGCCGCGCATCACTTGCTGGAAGGTGGCTATACCAACTTCTACTTTCTTGAGGACAGACCAGCGGCATTTTCCGAATCGCGCCTGGAGGGATTTTCCAAGGCGTTACAAGCGAAGGGTAAGCGACTAACGGGAACCTTCTGTTTTAAAAAACGCGCAAATATGAACCCTGCACATTTTCTGGCTGACGAAGTGGAGCAGATGCGCACCTGGATTCAGTCGGCCAGTCCCACAGCAGCCATCCTGGCGGCGAATGACCTGGTTGCTTTGCGATTTATAAGGGCATTGAGGGCGTGTGAACCCGATTGGGTGGATTCCATAGCTCTGGTGGGTGTGGACGACGATTTTTCCCGCACCGATGATCCGGCAGAAGCGGAGCCTATAACATCGGTATTGCCAAATTTCAGTGGTCTCGGAGTAAAAGCAGCTGAAGTGCTTGCCAGTATTCATAATGGCAACAGCCACAGGAAAGGCAGCGTGATTAAGGTTTCCGGGGCAAAACTGATCCAGAGGGAGACCACGGGCGGCTTCTCCTGTCAGGATGTGATGCTGACAAGGATCACGCGCTGGATCACCAAGGAGATCAATGCCGGACGTTCACCTAAAGTGCCGGAAATTCTTGCGCGCTTTCCGATGTCTGAACGCACCCTGTGCGGTAAGTTTCAAAAATTCAAAGGTGAATCCATGAGGGATTTCATTATGCAAAAGAGGGTGCAAAGAGCCGCACGCCTGCTCTATGACTCAGATCTTAGTATTTCGGAGATCGCTCAGTTGTGCGGTTTCAACAAACACGCCGACTTGACCGAGCGATTCTCCAAATACATGGGTCAGACTCCCAGCGACTTTCGCAAGCAGCGGATCACTGTGGAGACTGAGTAGCATTGATCTGAACACGCAGGCGCATGAACAGCTTGCCGTTGTAAGCATTCACAGGATCCAGAAAACGCACAGTGACACTTTCTGCTTCCTCATGATAGGGGTTCAGTTGCTCGACTGCAGTCTGAATGACCAAAGGATTGCCCTGAGAGTCACTGCGTACCCAATTTTGCAAATCATCCGACACTTCAACAAGGTAAACGAGATCACGGGCGAGGTACTCGTGAGCATCCACAGTCAAGCCGCCCTTTAACCTGCGGTAAGTCAGAAACAAATATGCCTGGCCATCATGATCTTCGACCCACAATTCCGGCAAACCGAGCTGACCCTCTGCAGAGGCAGGGTGCAGTCCAAAGGCATATTTCAATAAATTGGGAACTCCGTCACCCGTGAGGTCGGCATGGTATTTATCAGCCCCGGTTAAATCTTGCATGCCATGGGCCTGCAACCACTCAGAATAGGGTGTTGTCACTCCATTGGCACCTTCCTGGTCCGGTCCGTTTTCCACGTAAAAGTGGCGGAAAGCCAATTGGCTGACTGCCGTCTCAAAGGTATCCCGATCGATGATAAAACCCAGTGCTGTAATATCTTCAAATACCCGACTGACGAAGACGGCATCACTCTGGTCAAAGTTCATGTTGTCAGCTGTTGGGTCAAAATTGCGCCCAGTTGCCGTGGTTGGTATCTGAGGGAATTTCAAACGAGCTGTCGCTTT
This sequence comes from Verrucomicrobiota bacterium, assembly GCA_021208135.1. Taxonomy (GTDB): domain Bacteria; phylum Verrucomicrobiota; class Verrucomicrobiia; order Opitutales; family Oceanipulchritudinaceae; genus JAJOKB01. Next base: position 13,453 of record JAJOKB010000048.1, read on the forward strand.
GCGTAAGTACCTTTTGCGAGACGTACCATAGATTCCCATCCCGCACCAGGAACCGCACATCCCCCACCCTGGTAAATGCGTAAATGCCATCCAATACCATGCGGGCGCCTGCGCGGAAGGAAAAAGTGGAGTCCCTGCCCTCTCCGACAAAATCGGACTTATCAATAAAGAAAACACCATGCCATTGCGCGGGCCGGGCTGCAGTTGGTGAGTGGCGAATATTGATACCGTCCCAGGGATTGGCGTTCTCAAACCGACGTTCGTTGAATCCGGCAGCGGTGTTTTGGCTTTTGGCCAACATACCACCAAAAAGTCGGGTTCCCCTCACCGCACCGGTAGTCAGCGGATTTGTTGCGCTGAACTCATATCCGTTCATAAAGTCATATGCCTGACCAGTAACGGTCCACTGACTGCCATTGAAGTTGCGGAAATTGACATTGCTGTCTACCACATCGCCACCCCAGGAGGCCACAACCAGCGAGGGATTGTCCGCAACTGGGCTGACCACATCGATCCAGAGGCTAGCGCTGTCACTCTCCAATCGGTCATCCCAGACGGTGAGAACCACTTGATAACTGCCAGCAGCGAGGTATTGCAGCGCCGCAGTTTGACCACCCACAGCGGGACTGTTGCCTCCTGGTTGCCAGTTGCTGAAGACAATGTTGCCGTCCGGATCATAGGAATTACTGGAATCTACCTGCAGCGTAAAGGGTGGTTTGGCAGCATTGGTATAGTCGGTCTGCATAACTGCGACTGGACGCTGATTCGGAACTCCATTCACGGTCATATTCGCTTCAAATCCGTTCCAGCGAATCCAGATCGAGGCATTGTCGTACTGTTCCTTGTTCACGATAAAGCCAATGGCCGTGATATCAGAAAACACCCGTGTTTCAAAAGTCGCTGAACCAGGATTGAACTGCATGGTAGCATCGACGTTGTAAACAGCCCAGCGCCCGTGATCCAACGAACCAGGAATGCTGGTCATGTGTGAGCGTACAGAACCATCTATCACCTCTTCAGAAACGTAATACTGCGTCCCGTCACGCACTAACCAGCGGGCACCAAACAAGCCGGGTTCACTCGAACTGACTTTAAGGTAACTACCGGCATCAAAGCTGAGCGTATCTTCTGGTTGGATACCTTCCATATCTTCCTTGTCGAAGAAAAACACCCCACTTACCCGTGAGACTTTGCCGGTAACCGGCGTCATCCGAATGGAGGTAGTCGAGTTGCCGTACTGGTTGGTATTAAAGTTGCGATTGGTGTCGTCCAGGATTTGGGCGCGGAAGCCACCCCGGAAGATGGGGCCGCTGTAATTGGGAGCAGGTGGACTGAGCGGGATTTGCGGATTCCAGGCATACTCTATCACCCAGTCATCGTTCTGACCGTTGCCACTGAGGTCGGCAGCGTAGCGCGCTGGTTGTTCCCCGCGCAAGGTGGTATTGCTTGCGGTGTAGGCACCGCCATACTGGAGGTGCTGGCGCGAATCTCCCGCCGATGGCGAACCTCCTAACACTGCAATGAAACCATCCTGGGCACCGTAACCCGGTTGCGATTGCCAAGCGTTGCGTACATACATCGGGCGGTTTAAATTGGCGCGCCCGCCCCAAGCTACAATCGGTTCCGTTTCGCCGGCAAGCACACGCGCATCGACCGTGTAAGTCCACCCCGAAGCCAAGCGCGCCACTACGGAACGAGTGGACAGATCCGGCTCGACCCCCCCAAAGGAACGCGCCACCTTCAGTAGATGGAACAAAAGGATTGTGGGAAACCTCGCCAGGGAGCGCACTGAAATACTCATTTCCCGGGAGCGGCAATCCTGAAGCAGCAGCTCCGCCAAAGAACATGCGTCCTTCGACATCCACAGCCAACCCACTCTGCTGACAGCGCAGGGCATTGGCACTCATTCCGTTATTGGCAATCAAGGTGTTGTATTGATTACCCAATACTCGCTCTCCAGTACCAGGCTGATATTTACCAATGAAGGTCTTGTGACTGGATCCAGTATTGATGAACTGATTGAAGAAAGTACCGCCAACAAGTGCAATGTGTTTGCGGAAGTCTGGATGGGTTGGATCCAGATCACGACCGTCATAGCGGAAAATATGGTTTCCACCGGCGGCTTCAAATGCTGCGTACAGGTAACCATCGTGACCCATGCGCACTCGGTAACCCCGAGTGTCAGCCATGTTATTGACGAACCCATAAGTTGTGCGACCTTGACTATCCACCCCTACCGGTTGGCCAGTGGAATTCAGGAAACGCGGGTTTGTCACGATCACGAACCCGCTCTGGTCGTATGAGTGGCCACCATCGATATCACTGTTCGTGTCGAAGCTGTAATTGGTCCACTTGATGTTACCGCTGAAATCATGTGCGCGCATGTAGGCGATTTGTACTGGCAGAATAGAACCGCCATCCTGCCATGTGTTGGCGTTACGCCAGCCAATGGTTACAATCGTTGAGGTCGCCTCATCCACTGCAATATCCAGGGTATTCTGCATACCATTGTATTGAGTGATCAGCGTTCCCGCAGCATTGTAGAGGGTTATAACCCCAGCACCTGGTGCAGTGTTCAGGCTGCTGAGATTACTTGGATTCAGCACAGCGACTGTTCCATTCGGTGTTGCCGCCACTCGGTGTATGACAGTTCCCGACAACCTCTGCCAGAGGATCTGACTGGCAGCAGGGTTCAGCTTCAATAAACCGTCATCACCTGCGGCAACATAGAGGTTGTCCTGTGCATCGATGTCCAGATCGCGTACGGAATCAGCCAGGCGGGTGATCGATTGAATGGTTCTGCCATCCCGTGAAAGCCGCAGGATGACTCCCGACGTCTGGAGTGTCGCGCCATTGAGCAAAATAGGGTTCAATGCTGATTGTCCCTGATTAGCTGGCTGGGCAGCACCCATGTTGGCGGCAACTGCAATCGTACCATCAGAGAGAATTCGCAGAGCGACCACTTCATCGTCGTCGCTTGAATCACCCAGATACCCCGACATAGAAATGGCATAGGTTGAACCGGTCGGTTCAGGGTCTGGATCCGGATCGGGATCCGGTGGCAAATCAGGATCACCATTGCTTGAACTCTGGTGACTGACACTGATCTGGTCCACATCGAGAAAGTGAGTGGTATTGCGGTTGTAATAACCGAACGTTACGGTGTTAAACGTATAAAAGCTGCTGTTTGGCACAGCGTTATCAGACACTGAGATACTGTTCACGCCGTCGCTTAGCGTCATGTCCAATCCTGAGGCCGTGCGTTCCAGGGTGAGTGTGTATTCCCTGAACTCATTTGTGAGGCTCAAGGCCCCGGCGGCACTGGATACCAGTGTGCTTTGGTCAGCGGTTCCCGGTCGTCCCAGCAAATTATTGCCTCCCACATCGCGAAATATCGAGGACGTACCGCTACCAAAACCCAGGGCGGCGAAGTAACCAAAATCGTCCACATACGAAGCTGCGTTGCCATCAACCTCCACGGTTGTGCCATTGTTATTGCCGACGGCAAATACGATCTCGTTGTTGCGGTTTCCGGGGTTGCCGGTCATGCGGGCGCGAAAGGATAGCACCAATTCATCTCCCACTGCCAACGTGGTTCCAGCCCAATGCGAGGCCAGGTACGTATGACTGTTGGCCGCCACCCGGCCCAGGGAAAGCACCCCATCTGCCTGGTCAACCACTACATTGGTCGCAATATCGACAATAAACCAGGCCGGATTCAGCGTGCGGTCATTGTCGGCGAAATTATCCATGAAGACAAACTGAGGTTCGGCCCCGGCAGCGTACGTGGTGGCACTGACGGTGCTGGAGAAGGAGGAGTTGCCTACCTGATTGTACGCACGCACCCGGTAATAATAGGTGGTACCCGATTGCAGTCCGGTATTGCTGAATAGAGTGGATCCGGCAGGAACAGTGCCCACTTCAAGCCAACTGCCGCTTCCAGTCGGAGAGCGCTCAATGCGATAGCCGTCAGGGCTGCCCGAACTCGCCGCCCACGATACATCTATCCGCGAACTGCTCAATGGTTGCGCGTTTACTCCCTGAGGAGCTGATGGAGCCACCGGACCAGCATCGCTTTGGGTGGTCGCACTAACAACGTTCGAGAAGGGTGAATCTCCATCACCGTTAAAGGCACGCACCCGATAATAATAAGTGGTCAAGGGGGTCAAACCCGCGTCAGAGAAGGTGGTCGTGTTGGCAGCGACTGTGGCGATCTGACTCCAGGAACTGCTGCCGTTGGGCGAGCGCTCGATCTTGAAACCCGTCTCATTGGTTGAATTGTCAGTCCACAGCAAATCCACTCCAGCCGCACTGGTACCAGTGACTTGCAAAGCCGAAGGCGCCACCGGAATATTGGGCAATTGGCCGCCCCCAAATTCACCGGTATTTTCAATGACTACGTAATCAAGCATAACAGTGTGTGAAGGAGGTTTGATCATCACAGTGTAATCGCCTTCAGGCAGTTGCCCGGAGTCATAAACCATATACCTCGGTTCTGTGAAGCGGCGGACATCAATGAACTGAGCTGAGTTGCTCATATCATTGATGAATATGTTCATACGCTGCTGAGTGGGTTGCAAATTGTGCAGGTAAACCATAAACCGGGTACCGCGGAAATTGAAGGTCACATGCGAGTTATTACTGGCACTGAAAGTTGTGTAGGTACCGCCCAAGGCATCGGCGTTGCTAACTACAGTCTTTGCGCCGGTGTACTGCATACGCGGATCAGTGTCTTGAATAATCTCGCGCTGCCCCACCCTGATGATGCGGCGCGGAGAATGATAGGTGCCTTGGGTGGTCTGCATCACCAATTCGACCTCATAAGCTCCTGGTTGTGGATTCCATGAAGCAGTGTAAGGAGCAGTTGTCGCGGTGTGGATCACAGAACCATCCACCTTAAAGGCTACACTCTGAATGGTACCCAGCCCGGCATTGGCAACCGCAGTGAGAGTCATTGCACCTGGGGCTACCAAATCCAAATGAGGAGACTTTAACTCCACAAAGGCTTCTGTCTGCATACGCAGTTCCTTCTGCTTCAAATGAAGATTGGGATACACGGGCACAACACCTTCGTCGGCGATGATGTTACCCTTATCTCCTTGCACCATGGCCCATGCAGCGATGTTGGATCGTATACCCTGCACTCCCACCAAAGCACCGTGACTGTGAGCATCCGGCATGTTCACATACTCACCATTATTGGTTCCTGTATTGCCACGAATATTCCAGTGTACCAGGCGACGTCCATTGAGTGGACCTGTATTGTTATTTCCTCCGGGACGGCCGATGCTGTTGAGTACGTAGATGTCCGTGCGCAGAATATCAAAAGACATATAACGATGTGAATCAAACGACCCACCTCCCGACTCGGTACCCAACCCCATATTACCGGCACTGAAAACATTGCCCGAGGCAAGATCTTCGATGCTGATGCCATGGGATATTCTCGGCTCCATTACAAACTCGGTAATCAGGTTGTCATGACCACGCACTACACTCACGCCGTGGTGCAGGCGGATATTGCCCAGTATGCGGAAATTGCGCAGCTCAATATTCTTGGAAGCACGTGTCAAAATCCCATTGTCAGCATTGACTATATCCACGTTGCGCACCCAACAGTTGATGGTTTTGGTCAAATAGATCGCGTTGTGTCTGTTGGCATGTGAATGGCTGTCCCATTGATTCGGGGCCGAAGTCAACTCCACTCGCAAGTCTTCAATACCACTTTCTTCGATGATCAGACCCATGTTCTCAAAACCCACTTCAAACTTCGCCAGGGTGCGCACGCGCAAGGGCTGGTCCAGAGTCAGTTGATTGCCGTCAATTCTGGCGATGCGCACCGGCCATACCCATTGAGTGAAGCTATTGAGTGCAGTTGCGCCAGCCCATGGAAAACTGTTCTGCATCAACGGGTGACCCACCATCTCACGATATAAGTCGTAGTCGCCGGTATTGGCCGCGTTCTTATAAACCATCCTAAAATAGTCGCCCTCGCGCAATTGTGACGCATCGTCCACAGTGACAGTAAAGCTGCCTTCAGAGTGAACACCGGTTACATTGGCAATGCGCTTGCCAACCAGACCAAAGTTGCTGGGTTCATCCGGCCACCAAGAACCGGTATCCACGCCCATATTAACGCCTTGATGAATCGGTTCACGCACGAAATTTCGCCGCAATTGCGCGGCTGGTCCGATCCAAATCATACCCCCTTGCCAGAACCAATGAGTGCCTCCATCGCCAGTTTGCATGGGGCCTACAGCATGATCCATATTGTTGTGCAGCAGAATGGTGGTCTGATCGCGCCCAGCACCGCGCAACACTACCCCGCTCTTGTTAAGGTGAATCATCTTGTCGACCACGTAAACACCGGGCGGAATATACACCGCACCACCTCCCGCGATCCAGGCTGCTTCAATGGCGTTCTGAAAGGCCTGGGTATTGTCGGCAATGCCATTGCCATTGCCACCAAAGTCCAACAGATTCACCACAACCGGCACATCCGGAATTGGCATCTTACCGCCCCTATAACCAGCATAAGAGTTGTTGGGTATGTTCTGGTGGTTGTGCGGATTTGCCGCATAATCCTGCCATACAGTAGTAGCGGTAGGACTGCCGCTGGCAGCGACTGTCGGGAGCAGTATGCTTACAAGAATACTCACCAACCCTGCAAACAGGTGGACGGGAGGAGTGTTTTGTTTCATAGGATTCAGCATTAGGGGTAATGATTCTATTGGTAGTCTCTCACAATAACAGGAACCAACACCCCTCTTCTTCCGCTTTACCGCAGAATCGTTTCCGTTTTTAAGCAGCGGAAGGCTCAAAATTGCCCATCTTACCCAACAAGCACCTGACAATGCAGCACTGACCTCAGGGCTGATAGCAAACTGACAACAATGTTCCTCGTCATGCGATGAACGCAGCGCATTTGCCTTGAAGAATTCGGAAGGCGATTTGCGTGCGTTGCTTGCCAACCACCGGGCGGTGGCTATCCAGCGCCACGGCAAACCCCGAGGTGTACTGCTATCGATGGAGGCAGCCTGGAGGGGCGGCAGTCGAGGCCACTCGGGCAAATTTGGCATCAGGTGTAGGCACAACAAAAGCTGTTTCGTCACGAACCTCGCAACCGCTTCCTGTAGTCGGTAGGAGTGCAACCCTGAAAGCGTTTAAACTGGCGACAAAAGAAACCCGGGTCACAGTACCCAAGGCTATCGGCAATGTCTGCAACCGATAAAAGTCGTGGTCTCGAGCAACTGTCGGGCGCTCTGCACCCTCCGTTGTAGCACATAATCGCCCGGTGAACGCCCGGTCATGGTATGGAAGACACGGCACAAAGTACTGATGGATAAACCGGCTGCTTGCGCCATCTCTTCCAGACTCCAACGCAACTGCGGGCTTTCATCAATCGGGCCAGTACCCGGCTAACACGATCATCTTGTTCCAACACGCCCTTCGCTGCTGTTCATCGGCGTATTGCATAACCAGTTGCCAAATCGCCAAAATGGCTCTGCTTCGTCCGCAAGGATCTGCACGCGCCCAACAAGCAACCGATACCCGAGCATTAGCCACAAAACTACTGACATCCAAACAGCGTATGCACTACCGGCAGTTCCTGCCAACTCCACTCAGTCACCCATGCCAAAGGCTCAAAATGAACAGTATAGACCCACAGTGGATTGTCGGCCTCGTGGTATGCCACCGGAACATCTCCAGGACGCAGAATAAACACCACTCCTTCAAACAAATCGTGGTTCTTCCCATGTAACAGCATACTCCCTTTACCGCGCAGCACTGCCCAGATCATCCAGTTTTTTAAAGCAGCAGCCTGCCATGACCATCTGGGTACACAGTCAAAAAATAAAGGTTCACGGATCACCTTCACTGGCATAAGAGATGTATCCAGTGTTTTCATCAGACAAGATAGTTCAGATTTTTGCGCAATAGATCCATTCCAATTGCGACCCGACTTTGCTAAAATTGTCGGTATGAGCAAATGGAATCTGTGTGATGAACTTTTTGACCGGATCTGCCGCGAACTGTACACCCCTGTGGTGGGTGATGTGCTGGACGCGATGGGACACTATCACCAATTCCTGCCACAGCCAGTCCAGCCCATGCATCCCTCGATGCGGGTCGCGGGTATTGCCTGTCCATTTCGGTTTACTGATGTGGATGGCCCACAGCAGAGGCCATTCGGATTGTTGACAGAAGCTCTGGACAGCTTGCAACCCGGTGAAGTCGTCATTGGCGGAGGTGGTGGCCAACGCTCAGCCTATTGGGGCGAAATTCTAACTGCCACCTCCCGTATGCGCGGTGCCCGGGGCGCGGTGATAGATGGTTTTCATCGCGACACACCGCAGATTCTGGAACAAAATTGGCCGGTCTTCAGCCGTGGCCGCTATGCGCAGGATTCGGCTGTGCGCACAGCGGTAGCAGCCTATCGGTGTCCAATGGAAATTGCCGGCACCTGGATCGAGCCGGGAGATCTGGTGTTCGGAGATCAGGACGGGGTGTTGATCATACCCGGAAAATTAGTGGGTGAGGTACTCGGTGCCGCTTTTGACAAGGCCAAAGGCGAAAAGGTGGTGCGCACAGCCATCGAAGGCGGAATGAGCAGCACACAGGCTTTTCGGCAATATGGAATCCTCTGACACAGTATTGCCGGTTCTGGTCATTCATCCCGACGACAACTGCGCGGTGGCCCTCGAAGAAATCGTATCCACAGATCCAGGAAAGTGTATTCCCAAAGGTCATAAAATGGCGACTAAGCCCATCGATGAAGGCAAACCGGTAGTGCGCTATGGATACACCATTGGGTTAGCATCGTGCGCTATTGCCGTCGGCGACTGGATACATCTGCACAACTGCAAAAGCCGCTATGACGACCGTGGCAACTCGCTGGATCCGCAGTCAGGAAACGCCAATGACACCCAATATGAATAACTCAACTCTCCCCGATTGGCCAGGCTATGTGCGCCCGGACGGACAACTGGGCATACGCAACCTGCTACTGGTAGTTTATACGGTTGAATGCTCGCGCTTTGTCGCCGAAAAGATTGCCGCAGAGTTTCAATCAGCCCAGGTGATCGGTTTTCACGGTTGCTACGACAATCCATACGCCGTGCGCCAGTTGCTGGCCTTGGCACGCCATCCCAATGTCGGGGCAGTGTTGTTCGTAGGACTCGGCTGTGAATACACCCGAGCGGAAAAACTGGCGCATTGCGTTCAACAATCCGGCAAACCTGCTGAGTCCTTTCTGATTCAAGCGAACGGCGGCACCTTGACCTCAGTGCTGCGTGGCAAAGAGCGATTGAGCGCACTGAAGGCAAGAGCGGATCTTGCTCCCAGATGCCGCATGAATGTGCAACACCTGACCATTGGGTGTGAGTGCGGAGGGTCCGACAGTACCTCCGGTCTTGCCGGCAATCCTCTGGTGGGAAAATTCTTCGACCATCTGGTGGATGCAGGGGGCACTGCCCTGTTTGAAGAAACAGTGGAAATGATCGGGCTGGAGAATGTGCTTACTTCCCGTGCGGCATCCCCTTCCGTTGCACAACAATTATCCGCAACTTACGCGAAGGCCGAAAACTATTGTCAACGGGTACGCCAGTACTCAGCTTCGCCCGGCAACTATGCGGGGGGACTGACCACAATTGAGGAAAAGAGCCTGGGTGCATTTGCCAAAAGTGGCAGTCGGCCCATCCAGGGAGTCATCCGAACGTCCACCACCCCTCCCCACTGCGGACTTTGGCTACTGGATACAGTACCCGACAACCACTACATTGATTTTGGCTATACCAATCCCAATGATTCCGAAGGGATCACTGCGCTTGTGTCGTGTGGATGCCACATTGTCCTGTTCGTCACCGGCCGTGGCAGCCTGATAGGATCGCCAATAGCGCCTCTGATAAAAGTCACTGCCAATGGCGATACCTTTCAAAGAATGCAGGGTGATATTGATTTCGACGCCAGCGGCATACTCGCTGGCACGGAATCTCTTGAGGCCGCAGCAGTAAGGTTACAACACGCCATTGTAGCCGTCGCCAGCGGGCAGAAAAGCTGCGCGGAGGCACTCGGTCACCACGAATACCTCATCCCCTACAAATTCCAAAACCGCAATCAACCCAAAGATCAATGTCACTCATGAATCCCCCATTCCCTTTTGAATTCGATTCTACCCGCCGCAAATCAGTCAACATCTGGGGCAGCAGCGAGCAGGCTTTGCCTCTGTTTTGCCCAGAGTACCTGCCCGCCTATTTCACGCGAACACTCGTTATCGACAAAAACGACCTCGCAGCGAACAGTTATCTGCAGTGGAAGCTGACGGGGCCCGATGCTTCACTGGTCATTCGCCTACTAAAGCGGGAGCTGATTGTGTACTTGGAATATCACGACAGCATGGGCTTGTTTCCCGAAAGTGAAGCCTTTGCAGCCAATATCTGGCAAGGTCCCAAACACCCGTCGTGCATCAAGTACGAGCGCAGAGTTCAACTGCAACAACCTGTCTCAGCAATTTCTCTTACCGTGGATCGCTCCTTAACAGCAAGCGTCTATTGGGGCTCCCCTGATTATGTGTCCCTGCCCTGCACCTGTGATCTGTTGCGCAGCCAACTGAATTTGGTTGGAGAAGGTTCGGTGCAAGGCACCCTGCGTTCACCAGACTTACGCACCGCGACCGTGACCATCCATGCTCACCAACGCTTCCAGACGATCCGTGGATTCGGTGGTATTATGAGCGCACCTGCGTGGCGTCAACTGTCGGCACATGGCAAACAACAGTGGTTACGCATCGTGCAGGAAAACAATTGGCTGATTCAACGTGAATACCCCACTGGCAGCGAGTTGACCGAGGATATGGATAATTGGGATTGTGCGGCAGACGCGATGCCACACTACTACGGTGATAACTTCCCCAATGGTGAAAGCAGCGATTTTGAATACAACCGCGCAATTCAGGATCTGGGCGGAGAAGTCTGGTTTGAGTTCTGGCTGTTTCCACCCTGGATCCAGGAATTAAAAGACAATCAATATCAACAGGTGAATGCGGAAAAATTTGCCGCTGCGATTCTTTCCTACTGCCAAACGGCTGTTGCCAAAACCGGCAAGCCACCGACCATTGTTGGTATTCAAAATGAAATCAGTCCGTCCGAAGAAGATCTGGGCCGCATGGTGCCGTTGCTGCGCAAGCGGTTGGACGAGGCCGGCTTTCAATCAGTTAAAATTCACATGGCAAATTGCTCCTCACTAAAGGGCGGTTTTGAGTTTCTTCGACGTCTGAAGGCCAACCCTGAAGCCTGGAAGTGCATCGATTACCTGGCAGTGAATGAATACGATGCGCAACGCCATGTGGGCTCGCTGGAACGCTACGCCCAGGAACTGAAGCGCTTTAAGGACCTGGGCGAGGGCCGCGAAGTTCTGTCTCCGGAAATCAGCCTGCCTCAGCCCCGTTTCCAGGGCGATGGCTACCGTCTGGCGGCCATGATGGCGGAGTTATTCCATTACAACCTGGTGGAGTTTGAAGCGACCGCATTATGCTATTGCTGGACACTACTTGATACTGAACAACCCAACTATGAAGCCACCCGCTCACTCTACGGACTGGCAAAATGCGATGATTTTACCCCTGTGCGCAAAGGCAGGATTGCACGCGCTTTCAATGCCTACTCCAAAAGTCTGCCCAAAGGTTCGGTACGCATTGCCGCCAATTGCGCAGTGACCGATCTGTTGGTTTCAGCGTGGCTGTTACCGGATGGCCAACAGCGTTTGATAGCGTTCAACCGCGGAACCATCCCTTTGCAATTGAGTGGCTTTGCCCATCCCTCCTCTACCATTCATTCAGACCTCTATCACGAATACACTGCCAGGGAACAAGCGGAGACCTTTGTGGTTCAACCTGGCGGCTTTACAATCCTAACCTTTTAGCAGCCATGAGTGCATTCAAACTGGATGGTCGCACCGCACTCATCACAGGAGGGGCTTCCGGATTAGGCAAGGGAATGGCGCAGTGCATGCTACAACAGGGCGCTCAAGTGGTTCTGACCGGCCGCCGCGAAGCGTTGCTGCGCGAGACCTGCAAAGAACTCGGCCATGGCGCTCACTACGTGGCTGCCGACGTCACCCGCACTGAGGATCTTCTGGATCTAAAAAACACTCTGGAGCGCATGGGGATGCACATTGACATCCTTATCAGCAACGCGGGCGTCCACCTCAAGAAAGCTTGTACGAGCGTGTGCAAGGAAGAGTTTCTGCGACTTCTGGACACCCACGTATTAGCCTGCCACGAACTCGTGCGCTTGTTTGCCCCGCCGATGTGCCAACGCGGACAGGGATGTATTTTATTGATCTCATCCATGACTGCATTCATGGGCATGCCCAATGTGATTGCGTACACCGCGGCAAAATCAGCACTCAAAGGCATGGTATGCGCCTACTCAAGCGAGCTGGCTCCACTGGGTGTCAGGGTGAATGGCATCGCACCAGGCTGGATCGATTCACCCATGCTCACCAAGCCCTGCAGGCGACGCTCAACGCAAGGCCCGCATTCTCCAGCGCACACACCTGGGTTCATTCGGCAGGCCTGAAGACATTGGCTATGCAGCCGTTTTCCTCGCCTCCACTGCCGCTCAATTCATAACCGGAACAACACTGGTTGTCGATGGAGGGGCCTCGAACGGTTTTTGAGGCACCCAACGACTCTTAACCAGTCAATAAACAACTCAATGGTCAGCCCCATTGCGCACAACACTCGAACTCCGGCGGCGCGCAACGATAGTAACGCCCAAAACAAGTAAGCCAAAAATCATCACATAAGTGGATGGCTCCGGAATGGCAGTGACCACTATGTTGTCGAGCCAAAGGCCTGAACCCGAGGAATTGGCACCTCCGTCAGCGGCAAAAAACAATCGGATGCGCACATCACTTTGGTTATCGAGAGCGGCGAAATTCACGTAGTTCGGCTCCAAAGGATCCGATGACTGAAATTGAAACAATGTAAAGCTGCCCATGTGATCATCTCGGTTGATGGTGCCGAAATTTGTGAACGTCGTCCCGCCATCAACGCTGTATTGCAGGGTAGTCACCGAATTAAAGGTACTGTAGTAGCGGGCAGCAAAAGAAAAAGTGAGATCACGCAACCCAGACATATCCACTCGAACTTCTGCGTAGCCATTATTCCAACGATTTCCTCGGCGAAAATCAATCAGGCCGCCAGCGGGAGCCCCATCATAAGCACCTAAAGTGGTACCGTTGGTTGTACTGCGCTGAAAATTGGTACCAGTGTTTTCCGCAGTCTGCACAACTAGGCTTCCTGTGCCTGAATCCGCGGCAAGTGTCTCACCAAACCCAATAGTTGTGGTCGTCGAGCCGAAATTGTTGAAATTCCATTCCGCCACCAGAGTGATTTGGGCAGAGGATTGTTGCGGTAGCAGCATGCTTGCTCCAACAAGACAGAGGGCTGCAGCGGATAACAGACAGTTGGGAATAGAGTTCATAATTGTGCTTCGATAGGGTTGAATACAAGTTGACGGGATAAAACCCGCTAACTCCTATACTACCAAATCACCGCACAGCCTGGAATGCACTTTTACGGCAGTGTTTTAACCTATTGCGGCACCTGCTGCGACGCCGGATCGCTGCGCTGCTGGCCAACTCTTTGTGTCAGATAAACCACCTGAATAAACTTTTCCAATGGATCCATGGGCCCTAGATACTCCTGCCCCCGATAACTGTGAAAAAGCACCCTGCCGTTACGGTCGGCTACGGCAACGCACGGAATTCCCCTACCGCCAAACTGACGCAACATGCGATCATTCCTGCGATTAAACCGAACCGCCGGCCACTCCATTCCACTGGACACCATGTACTCCTGCATTTTGCGGTTTGTTTGATCCGAACCGATTAAAATGAACTCGAAATTGTCCAAACCTTGCTCCCGCAGGGACTTGTAAGTGGAAACCAACGAGGGCGTAAATCGCCTGCAGGGACCACACCAGCTGGCTGAGGAGTAAAATACATAAAACTCCGGTTCCCTTTTTTCTGAAATATCGTTAATTGACCAGTCTATTTCCACTCAACTTCACGAGGTTGGACCTTAGAAATTGCGTTAATGCCGACTCCGAATCTTTCACCAATGGTCGGTTGATTCTGGTTGGCTCGTAATCAATCGCCCACTGCACCACATATTCCAGGTCAGATTCAACCAAGTTGCGCAGATCAAAGTGCAGCGTCACATTGGGTTCAATTTCCAGAAATACCCAAGAACCATAAACAGCAAAAACTTCAGCATCAATGGAGTTGCCCTGCCTGTCAGTAAAGGTACGCCCTGCTACAATAACCGGAACGAGAACTATCCCCATCATAAAAGCTAGCCAATATCTCATAAATAATGAGTAACCGCCACAACGGCTTTTGCCAAGCCATTAAAGCCGCAAAACATTAGGTGCCTGGCACCCCAGTGAGTGCCTGGCACTGAAAACTGTAGTGCCTGGCACCTGAAATTCTGCCGAGCGGCGGCAATTTTACCCTACTATGACCAGAGAAATAACGTAGCCGAAAGGATGGGGTTGCCTGTGCGCCAGCGGCTATGGCTCAGTGTCATCTAGTGTTGCACCACGGCGGGTAGATTCGGATGTGCTGCGGTTCCTGAGAAGTTTTCCAAAACCAGTCCGGGTGAGGAATAAGCCTCGAGGCGTGGGTGTACGCATCGGGCATGGATTCGGCCCAGGTTACGCGGCAATGGCGCAGGGTAATATCGCGGGTGCGATCGAAGAAAAACGCCGGGACGCCATGGCGATACAGTGAACCCCAAGGTGTTTCCTCCTCGATACCCCAGGCTCCCAGCAACCGCGAAACCGGGTCTATTAGGACGGGGATCCAGAAAACCGACGGGATGCTGGGTGTGTTTTTTCAAATGAATATGCACATTCTCGAAAAGGATGTCAGAAGGATGGGTTTCACCGTCAGCTCCTTGTACATAGATGCCTTGTTCTGCGGTGATGCTGATATTGCGAAAGATGATGTTGCGCAGTCGGGCCACCTTGCTGTCGTCACCGTAATGGCCCGGCACATAAGGAACCTGACTGATCCAGATTGGCTCACCCTCATGCCACCAGATGCGCGGGCTGTGAATGGTATCGACTACAATATCAGTGATCAGAATATCCTCAATAACAGCCTCATCCCGGCAGTCGATGGCTATGCCTCGATGACTGCGGCGGATAGTCGAACTGGAGAAAACGATCCGCCGAAAATCAACAAATGACTCACACCCCAGGCGGAAGGCACAGCAATGCGATTCCAAAACACACCCGGTGATGGTGATGTCTTCACAAGCACCGTATTGCTGCGAGATTTCCCGGCGTCCTTTTATGGAAATCGCGTCGTCGCCAGCCTCAATGTGACAATGGGCGATGCGCACAGAGCGGGAACAATCAACATCAATTCCATCGGAGTTAACCAACCCAAGGTCGTTCAAAATGGTGATACCCTCGATCAGCACGCGATCACATCCTGCTGGACGCAATGCCCAGGAGGGAGTCTGGATGATTCGGATACCTCGTACTGTAACGTCCCTGCAACCCAAAAAGACGACTGACTGCGCGCGGGGATTACGGCCTTTGGTATGCGTTTCGAGTCTCTCAATCACAAAGGCAGGGGAATTGCCATCCAGCGTTCCGCTGCCCGCGATACTAATCCGCTCTGCATTTTGCGCAAAGATCCAAAATCGGCAAAAGTCAGACTTTCGAAATAGTTCCAAATGCTCGTAATTGACGTATTCCGAAATATCGGGCGAGGCTTGCAGGCAAGACCCAGGCTCAAGGTACAAGCAAACGTCGGATTTCAGCACAATAGATCCGCACATGAAGATTTTGCCAGCAGGAACCACAACCGTTCCTCCGCCAGCGCCGTGGGCAGCATTGATGGCACGCTGGATGGCAGCAGCGGAATTCACTTGGGTGTCTGCGACGGCACCAAATTCACAAATACAATAATGCGACATAAATGATCATCGGAATGGGTTAAATTCAATCGAGGTCTCAAGCACGAACGAAACAGGTACCCCGTTTCGGGTAGCGGGATCGAACACAAACTGTTGTGCTGCTGCGACTGCAGGATCCTCAAAGGCTCCTTCTGGACTGTCCAGTATTTCCGCCCGCTCAACCCTGCCCGCGGTATCTATAGTGAGTCGAACTCGCACCGTAGAGTGAACACCTTGCTCGCGCAGCGCCTCTGGATACTCGGGGCGAACGCGATAGACAAGGCGGGGCAGTCGATCCACCTGATCCCATTGTATTGGTTCGCCATGAGTCCACTCAGTCGCATCATCGGTCAGTGCCGCCTCATCCTCAGCGCGCAGATCTGCTTCATCAGACTTAAGGACTTTTGGTCGCTTGGTACGGAGTTTCGGGTGCAGGTGGTTGCTGTGGACGCGGGATCCACACAATAATCCCTGCAGCCAGCAACAGCAACAACCCGACCAGCAGGATAACATTGTTACGCTTGTGTATCATCATTCATTCACTTGGACTCTCAATCTCACAAACACGGGTTCGGGCATGGAGACTGGAATCGTGGCTTCAAACACAGTAAAACCATCCTGGTTGAGCACAGTCAGGATCTTCTGTTGGGGCACTATTTGCCACGAACCCTCGGCAAGATTATGCGAATACTCAACAGCATAGTGGAGATCTGTGGCATCGTCATTGAAACGAAAGCGGAATCGATACTGATCATCCTGCATATGTAAATATACAATTTCACTCAAATTACCGGGCACAGAAGGATTAAGGCGCAGTGCGTACTCCATTAAATTGACGATACCATCTTGATCAGGATCGGCTAACAGTTCGCGCTCAGCTCCATGAAGATTGAACTCTTGCCTTGCAATCCACCCGGCAAACCCTGATTCCGGTTGGGTTGGATCCTCTATGCCAGTCATATCAACCAGTTCGAGAATGATGGCGTTAATAACCACCCCGCCGGAGTTGGCGGAACTAGCAGAGCCAAATCCTACATTCAAGGAATAGCTTCTGAAGCAAAAAACCGGCATCCAGCCATCGGAGCGGGCATAATCCCAATTCTGATCACCCTTGCCTCCATCCACGGTTATGCTTTCTCCACCGACAAAAGTCCGGTTGAAGACTCCACCGTACACACCGCCATAGTTGATCTGGCCAACAAATCTGCCATCTGGAGGATTATTGTGATTTACCGACGAAATGACGATGAAACGGTAGCGGTAGTTGCGCGTCGAAATCAACTGCAGTGCGGCTTCTCCATCCCGACTATTGTCAAAGTTGGTCGCTACATAATTGGCCATCACACCAGCCGGAATACTGACGCCCTCGATTTCGAGGCGTTGGTTCACGCCACGTCCGTGACCTACAAACTCGAATGGATTGGTTAGCTCCAGGGATATGTCTGTCAAATTACCCTGCGAATCCCGCAAGGCAATCGGTCCACTAGTGCTGGCTCCCACACCATTCCAAAAAATACCATCAGCAGCGGACTGGTCATTGGTAGCTGTGTTATTGAAGGCCAGGCCAATCATCAGTCGCTCGCCCCCCAACGCGGGCAAGACGGTTATGACAACGCTATCAGTACCCTCCAGATCATCGTCATCCCTAACTACGAGCGTAATATCGTGCTGACCCACCGGTAGCGTCACCATGGGTCTTACACCGGTCGCAATTTCAACATCATTGAGCAACCAGCGATACTCGATGATGCCTATGGGGCCGAGCGGATCGTATGAAGCACTGCCGTCTAATTGAACAGCTTCAGAACCACTGTCATTGTTATCGCGCAAAGTTTGATCCGGTCCGGCGTTGGCGATGGGAGCCACCAGGGCAGGCCGGTACACAGTTACCACCACATCGGCGCTACCCTGCATGTTCCATGCGTCAGTTACCACCAAAGTGATGGTGTGCGTGCCCACTGGCAGAATCGGTGCCACCTGGGCACCCGTGGCAATAACACTGTTCCCAATCTTCCATTGGTATAGCACAATTGCATCACCATCCGGATCAAAGGAGGCTGACCCATCGAGCAGCACTGGCATTGTTCCCTTATCCTCGCTGTTCTCGATAGCGAAATCGGCTGGTGGTATCGCAACCGGTGGTACACCTGGACTGGCCAGAACGATGACCTGAATATCGACAGATCCGCTCTTATTCCAGTTGTCAGTAACCACCAAAGTAATGGTGTGCGTGCCGACAGCCAGATTAACATCCACTTGGGCACCTTGTGCCAACAGTGTTTCACCGCGCTTCCATTGGTAGGACACAATGGTATCTCCGGCATCCGGATCGTAAGAAGCTGTCCCATCAAGGCTGACATAACCAAAGCCATCGTTATCCATATCCTGCCCAGGCGAGCTAGAAGTCGCCACCGCGATCGGGGCCACCCCGGGTGAAGGCAACACTGTGATACTGACGGTAGCAGTGCTCTCCACAAAAAAATTCTCCTTCACCATCAAGGTGACTGTATGCGCTCCAACCGGAAGTATCACGGTTGGGCTTGGACCGGTGGCAATCTCGGTATCATCCATGAACCAATGATAGGAGAAAATACTGTCACCCTCATCTGGATCAAAGGAGCCAGTGCCATCCAATGCAACAGCCGCAAAGCCATCATTATTCGGGTCAGTGACGGTTTGCGAGGATCCGGCATCAGCAACGGGAGGATGGTTGGTGTAGCTGGGAACCGCTTCGACAATCATGGCATTGATATAGGCGCCACCTATGCGTTGGCCTGCTGTGAGTAACAGCTCATAACCACCATCCACCGCAATTGCCGCAAACCCACTCAAGGTACCAGCACTCCAATTGTCAGCTCCAAAGCTGGAATCCAGGGTCAAAGTTTCCCCTCCAGTGAAGCGACGGGTGCTGGTTGAATAGGTACCACCAACATTGAAGTCTGTCACAAAGGTATTATCGCCCGGATTGGTGTGCGCATAAGAACTCAGTATCGTGAAG
The DNA here is from genome assembly GCA_021208135.1 of Verrucomicrobiota bacterium. GTDB lineage: Bacteria > Verrucomicrobiota > Verrucomicrobiia > Opitutales > Oceanipulchritudinaceae > JAJOKB01. The sequence continues at coordinate 32,424 of JAJOKB010000048.1, forward strand.
CTGTAGGTATAGGGACTGGATGAAAATAGTCTTATGGTAGCATGACCATTGCGGCCACTATCATAGTTGTCCGCGACATATGAAACTGAAACCGAGGCTGGAAACACGAATCCATTGGACTCAACCGCCTGGTTGGAACCACGGGTATTATTGGCGAACCCAAACGAGTTACTGCCGGTTGAGATAGAAATATCAGTGATTTCCGAATTATCCAGGGTTCGCAAAGCGCCTTTGTTGAACGTGTGGGAAGCCACTGAATTCCAATAATAGCCCCCGGTTACTGTTTCGTTGATATCTGTGGCTGGATTGTCCTTGAAGTTAATAGCGATCAACTTGGGCTGCGGAGGCCCTCCCACAATGATATCAACTGGCAGCGACTGGGATGTTGCATTGGCATTGTCGGTGGCGCGAGCGGTCAAAGTATGAAAACCGGCCGTGCATGCCAAAGAAAAGTCCACGGTGCCGAACTCCTGGTGTCCACCAGTTGACCATTGGAATACAATTCCACTCTGGTCACGGTGCCATCCGGATCTGAAGCGCTGACTGCGACCTGCAGTTGGGTACCACGCGGGAACTGCGCCTCATTGGAAGGTGAGGTGATCGCGACTGCAGGCGGTAGGTTGTCGGTGTAAACGGTGATGGTTCGCGTCGCAGAATTGGTGGAAGCTCCTTCGTTGTCATATGCCCGCGCCATCAAGGTGTAGTTGCGCTGCGTCATCGGAGCTGTCCAACTGAATCCATACGGGGCCGCGTAATCGGTGTACACCAAGGATCCATCGACGTAAAACTCCACACGTTCGATGTACCCATCAAAGTCGCTGGCATGAGCGGTGACATTGACAGTGGCACCGGGAACGACGGTCACATTATGGGGCCGGGGCGGTCAAGTTGACCGCAGGTCCAATATTTTGATTGGTGGCAAAGGAAAGGCGTCCAAAAATACCGGTGAGTCCGTTCGGCGTACTTTGACCCCAATCCGGTACGTTGTTCACGGGAATCGGGTGGCCCCTGGCAACGCCATTGTCAGTGATGGTGCGTCCCGTGACAAACACCCCATTGTCCGTTGGAAACACGCCCTTGAGTTGGGTATTGTCAGCGCCAATGGCAGTGCCAGCGGAGTCATAAGTCCAAATACCAGTGAGGCTGGAAGAATAGGCCAATCGTGAGAGATCCGGCTCAAACACACGTACAAACGCACTCCAGGGTGCATTGCCTTCAAATACCGTATTGGTGTGTCGCGGCATCTTTTGGTAGGCGTTGAAGGTGGTGACCATGCGCGGTCCCACTCCTACCGTGTACACACGACCGTCGGCCCCCACCCTCACACTCGCTTTTTCGATCCATGTTGAGGTTAAATTGGGCCAACCGGCGTTGTGACTGGGCCAACCATCGTGTATGGGTTCGCCGTAAGGCGCTTGAGTCTGGGCAATATTGCGCCAGTAACCCGAAACCCAGGTACTGTTGTAAAGGGTACCAAGATCGGCATTCATACGACCTAGCCAACTCACGTGAATATTGCCCTCGGAACCCGTAAAACTGTTCTGAAAACCGTGGGCCCCGGGGTTGGCGGCAATCTGGTTGCCGGACCACAAATTCATCGTCGCATTTCCATGGGCACGTCCATTGACGATGATGGTACGCGGCTCACTGCTATAATCGACTGCAATGCCGTCCACATATTGGTCAGGCGGTGACCGATGGGTTTCGGCCTGCTCCCAGAAAGTCTCATTCTCGGGACCATAGTCAATAACGCCATTGCCATTACTATCGGTCCATTCTGAATACAGACGGCTCCACCATTTCTGATTACCATTGCTGGCATACGCGATGACAAAGGCTTCGAAGTCAGGCTGATGTCCCTCCGGACCACCGTAAACAGACTTATCGTAAAAGACGCTTTGAGCCGATACTCCAATGTAAAAATCGTTGTTCAACTTGTCCACTGTTATGGCCGGAATGCCAATATCAGGACCTTGGCGATAACCGGTATAGCCATAGGTTACCCAGCGCCCATCTTTCCATTGGAAGTTGATCGCAGGCAGAAAAATATCCATGGGCCAACGCCCACGCTTCATACTACCGTTTTCATCCGGAATAAATTCACGCCAATCCCCCACTCCACTGTTAT
>JAJOKB010000091.1 GCA_021208135.1 Verrucomicrobiota bacterium
CCTGGAGACTGTTGACATCAGGGAAGTTGAAAACAAACTAAACACTATTGAAGACCAGAAAACGAGGAGTGACATTATGAACCTGGCACAAAAACTCAGACACGACGGCATTCAGCAAGGCATTCAGCAAGGCATTCAGATTGGTAAACAGCAAGGCATCGAAATCGGTGAGCAGCGCGGTGAACGCCGCGGTGAGCAAAGGGGTATCCAGATAGGTGAACAGCGCGGCATCGAAATCGGTGCACAGCGTGGCGCACGACAAGGCACCCTTTTAGCGAACCGCAATACATTGACGTTTATCCTCACCAAGCGCTTTGGCGCATTGGATCCGCAGCAAATACAAACTATTGAGCAGGCCACGGCAGAACAACTCACATCAGCCATAGAGCATGCCCTCGACGCAGCGGCAGTTGAAGAAGTTTTAGGACAGTTGCGCACCACAGTGGATTGAAGTCCACCCTCTGGAGAGCGGGTAATTAATACTAAATTCTTTTTGCTGGCTTGAGGGCACTGGGAGTGTACAACTCGTTATATGGAAAATGTGATCATATTGGGTACGGGCTGTGCGGGCCTGACAGCAGCGATTTACACAGCCAGAGCAAACTTGGCACCTCTTGTTCTCGAGGGCAGTCAACCGGGCGGGCAATTGACCACGACTTCGGAGGTTGAAAACTTTCCGGGTTGGCCGGAGGGTATTGATGGTTTTGATTTGATGGATAAACTGCGCAAGCAGGCGGCGAGGTTTGGCGCACGCTACGAGTTCGCCCAGATCAGCAAAGTGGATTTCAGCGGCGAAACCAAAACGACTGTTTACCGAAGACGGCAAGGAATACAGCGCGAAAACGGTGATCATTGCAACCGGTGCCCGGCCCAGAACACTGGGCATACCTGGTGAACAGGAACTGTGGGGAGGCAAAGGCGTAAGCACCTGTGCCACGTGCGACGGCGCGTTTTACCGCGATCAGGAGATAGTGGTTGTGGGAGGCGGAGACAGTGCCGCAGAGGAAGCGTTGTTCCTCACGCGTTTCGCCAGCAAAGTGACTCTGGTGCATCGACGCGACGAACTGCGGGCGTCTAAAATCATGGCCGACCGCGTGATCGGACATGAAAAAGTTGATTTGGCTTGGAACAGTGTTCCGTTGGCAGTTTTGGCGGACGAAAAGGGTTTCTGTCGTGCGGTCAAAGTGCGCAGCACCGTGGATGGCAGTGAACGCGAAATTCCCTGCAAGGATTTTTCATCGCTATCGGGCACATTCCCAATACCACACCTTTTGCAGGAGTCCTGCCTTTGGATGACAATGGCTACCTGATACCGGAGAAAAACAGTCAGGTCCGGACAGCCATACCCGGCGTATTTGTTGCCGGGGACTGCGCAGACCACGTGTTCCGTCAGGCAATCACTGCAGCGGCATGGGATGCCAGGCAGCCATTGAAGCAGAACGCTGGTTAGCCGGACATTGAACCTTAAGTCATGGCTTCTGACCTGAAAGAATCTCCCTTGCGGAGAAGTTTCCGCTGTGCACACAGGAAGGATTGCTGGCTACGCCCTACGTATTTATCAGCTTGCCTGGCAATCTGATCATGGCGGGACTGCTGGTGGGCTTATTGGGTTTGAGCAAAGGTCAGTACGGTTTGATTGTGGCGCTACCGGCAATATTCAATGGTTTGCAGTTGCTGGTAACTCCCCTGCTATCGAAAGCCTTCAGTGCGAGAAACCTGACGCTGGCCTTCTCGTGGGCCAATCTGCTGTTCTGGCTTGTTCTAACGTTCGCTCTGCCATATCTGCCAGTCGGATCGGCTGAAGAGACCCATAAACTCGCCTTTGCGCTGACGGTTTTATTTTTATTCATCAGCGCGACGCAATCCATGACCGGAGTATGCTGGACAGCCTGGGTACAGGAGTGGGTCCCGGCAAGCTTGCGCGGACAATACTTTGGGCGGCGCAACGCCCTACTTGGCTTTGGAACAGTGTTGTTTGTTTGGTCAGCCGGGCGATTGATCGACTTCGGCAACAATCAACTCTGGACCTATCAGGCCATTTTAGGCATCAGCGCAGCATTGCGGTTTGTTTCGGTGCGCATGCAGTCGGTCATGCCCACTGAGAATATTCCTTCGAAACAACGCCAACTGGCCAAAGGAAGCTGGTGGGACCAATTTAAGAACATGATCGGTGAACGTTGCTTCATGCGATACATGCTCTTTGGTTGCAGCATTGGTTTCTGGTTTTCCTTCATCGGTCCATTTATGCCACCATACATGGCTGAAGTGCTCAGCATGACAGTAGGTCAAATGGCCAACTTAATGCTTTTGTCGAGTATTTGCAGTGCTCTGATGCTGCCTTTCTGGGGAAAGCTGATCGACCGGCTCGGCAGCAAGGTGATTGTAGGTGGTTGCATGATCCCCTGGATGCTTTCGAATTTCCTGTGGCTCATGGTGACCCCGGACAACTGGCACCTGTTTTTACCTCCGATGTGGGCGCTGGGCGGCATGATGTCAGGCGGTGTGATTTTGGGCGGCTTTAACTTGATGCTGAAATTACTACCCGCTAACGCCAAAACCAGCGGCATCAGTATGCACCTGGCCTTCACCTCCATCGCAGCGGCACTGGGACCCATTATAGCTGGACTGATACTTGAGTTTACTGAAAGTATCGGCTGGTCGATGCAACACACTTTCCGTTTCTTTTTCGTTATCTATCCGGCAGCGGTATTGGCGAGTATTTGGCTGCTCAAGGCGGTCGATGAACCTGTCCACCGCGCTGCCAGTTCGGGCATGGGAGCCTTCCGCACCTTGCGTCAGGTTTTCATCATGGAAGGACTCGTGACTTTGGCCAATATTGTGCCAGTTCGGAAACGACCCAAAAAAACCTGACCCGTGCCACATCCATCACACAGGCCGTACATACCCAGGGGAACGCCCACTGGAGTAGAGCCCAGAAAGAGGACCATTCCCTCTCTGGACAGCGGTCGGTTGCTGGATACCACACGCCGGTTTTTGGCTGTCACCAGCAGCGGACGCAGCGATTGGATCGGTCCGGTCTGTATCCTCATGCTGGCGGTAACCGGACTATTTTTCATCCATTCCGCGCAGATGGATGGCACCATCAATTACTGGAGCAGGCAGTTGTTGTGGTTAACCATTGGTGCCGGGGTTTACGCTCTGACCAGCTGGATTGACTACAAGGTCTACCTCGAGAATGCCCTGTGGATTTTCCTTCTCGCCGTCCTATTGCTGTTGATGCTGTGGACTCCCATAGGGGTCGAACGCGAAGGTGCCAGGCGCTGGCTCAACCTGCAAATCCTGGCATTTCAGCCCTCGGAAGCGGCTAAAATTGGCACCTTGGTCATGGTTGCCAGTATCTTGGCCCGCTCGGAGCTGGGGTCTATGAAGGAATCCCTCTGGGTTTTATTTAAGGTATTCATGGTCACCGTGATACCTATGTTCTTGATTTTTATTCAACCCGACTTAGGGTCTTGCCTGATAATTCCACCCATGGTGCTGACTCTGCTGTATATTTCCAAACTGTCTTCCAGGTTTTTCCTGGCTGTTTTTGGCGTGTCGGCATTGCTAGTTCTGATTCTGAGTATTGATCTGTATCGCTACAGTCAGTTTCTGGCGGCTGAAAACGTGCCGGCAGTGCAGGTGCGAGGTCAGTTCCAGGAGCAATCCATCCTGCCGCTGCGAGACTACCAGCGCGAACGTATCATGACCTTTGTGGCACCGGAAGTGGTCGACCCGCGCGGCACAGGCTCTGCCTGGAATGCGATTCAAGCGCAACAAGCCGTGGGGTTGGGAGGTCTGCACGGTCAAGGCTGGAGGCAGGGACTGCAGGCCAGGCTCGGATATCTGCCTCGTTCGGTGGCCCATAACGACTTCATCTTTGCTGTTCTGGCAGAAGAATCCGGCTTTGTCGGAGGCATTCTGGTCATAGGACTGTTCACCATACTTTTAGTCAATGGCTTGCGCATTGCCGGGGTGGCCCGCGACCGCTTCGGCATGCTTTTAGCCACTGGCATCACCATTATCTTCCTCATTCACATTTTCATCAATATCGGGATGTCCGTGGGCATCACTCCGATTACAGGCTTACCGTTACCATTTGTCAGTTACGGAGGCTCCTTTCTTTTGAGTTGCTGCGTTCTTCAAGGTATCTTGCAAAGCGTTTATCGACACCGGAGGCACTTCGGATGAAACAAGCATCAAAAGACAAGGGGTCCCATACACCCTTAACCGCCCTTTTTCGGGCTATCATCATCCATGAATCCTACCGAATCCGTTCCCAACGTTGAAATTTCTCCTGACCAGGAAAACGAACTCAGAAATCCACCTATTGAACAACCCGTGCCGGACCTGGATCCGGAAAAGATCCTGCAGCAAGCGAGCGAGCGTGCCAAGCAACGTCCGGTGTTGCAACGCGTGGCCGCCGCCTTGAAAAAAGATAAGGGGCCCTATCGGGAAATCATTATCAACTCCGAACCACTGGAAAAACGCGTGGCCGCCCTGAGTGACGGCATTCTGGAGCGATTCGACCTGGAACGGGCTGGCGATGACCGCTTGGTGGGCGCAATTTTCAAGGGTAAAATCCAAAATCTTGAACATGGACTCAAGGCTGCCTTCGTGGATATCGGCATGCCGAAAAACGCATTTTTGCATTATTGGGACATTTTGCCAGCGGCTTCTGACAGCACAGTGGAGTTTGTGCGCGACACCCGCAGCGAAGACGACCGCAAAAAGCGTGAAAAAGTAACCATTAAGGACATACCGGGGATGTATCCGGTGGGTTCGGAAATCGTGCTGCAAATCACCAAAGGAACTATTGGTAGCAAAGGCCCCAGAACCACAACCAACATTGCACTGCCCGGCAGATTTCTGGTGCTGATGCCATTTGGTGGTCAGTGTGGCATCTCGCGCAAAATTGAAAACGACAAAGAGCGCAAACGGCTCAAGGACATCCTGCGCAAGTTGAGTATTCCTGAAGGCATGGGGGTCATCATACGCACCGCTGGCGAAGGCAAGCGGGCAACCTATTTCGTCAGGGATCTGGCGATTTTGCTCAACACCTGGAGAGAGATTCAGGCACGTATGGAGCAGTCATCAGAACCGACCTGCCTGTACAAGGAGCCCGATATTATCGAGCGCACTGTGCGAGACTTCCTGACCGAAAGCATTGATCGTGTCATCATCGATAATGCTGAGGATGGACGGAGGATGCAGGAATTGGTGGGTAGAATTTCGAAGCGCAGCCAAGGCAAAATCGCGGTGTTTGAGGAAAATATTCCGATCTTTGAGCGCTTCAATATCGAACGCCAAATCGAGCAGACTTTTCAACGCAAAGTGCCTCTGCCCAGCGGGGGCGAGATCGTCATTGAGGAAACTGAGGCGTTGGTCGCCATCGATGTAAACACCGGTTCCCATAAAAACAAAGGCGACAGCGGTAATTTCATTCTTCAGGTGAATCTTGAGGCGGCATCGGAGATTGCCCGCCAGATTTGGCTGCGCAATATTGGCGGATTAGTCATTCTGGACTTCATCGACATGAAAAATCGCAAGGATAGATTGGCGGTCTATAAGCGGATGAAAGACGAAATGGCCAAGGATAAAGCTAAAAGTCACATTTTGCCCATTTCCACCCTGGGTATCATGCAGATGACCAGGCAGCGGCACAAGGAGTCGGTCTCCAGCGGCCTGTACACCACCTGCCCCTATTGCAATGGACGCGGTCACGTCAAGAGCGACCGCACCATGAGCGTGGAAATCCAACGTCGGTTGATCAGTGTGATCCGCAGGCTCAAACCTGAAATTGACCGGCGTAACGAACCTTACTGGCTACGGGTATTTTGCCACCCACATGCGTTGCAACGGTTGCGCCACGAAGATGAACAAATCCTGGTGGATTTGGAAGAAACCTATGGCGTTAAACTGAGTTTCCGCGCAGATCCTGCCTATCATGTTGAAAATTTCAAAATTGTGGATGCGATGACAGGTCAGGAATTGCGTTAATGATCCCCGTTTACCAAGGTTTACTTTACTTTGCTGCCGGGACCGTGTTTGCGGTTGCGCTCGGTTGGGTGTATCTGCGCAAATTACAATCCTACCAGGATGCCAAACAAAAGCAGCAACTGGAGATTTTGCAGCGTGAAACCGAGTTGGCGGGCAAAGAATACCGCAGCAAGCTGGAACTAGAGTGGGAGAAAAAACGCCTTTCCCTGGAGCAGGAAATTCACAGTCAGCGCACGGAACTCCAGGCCAAGGAAGATGAGGTTATCTCCGCATTACTCAATGCAGAGAAAGAATTGGATGTACTGAACAGGCGCAAAACCACCATGGATGAGCGTTTGGCTGCAGTGGATCGCAGGGAGGAGGAACTGCGCACGCTTTCCGTTGAATTGCGGCGCAACCTTCAATCCATAGCCAAGTTTTCCGAGGAAGAGGCACGCGACCTCTTGCAAGCTGAGGTACGCAGGGAATGCGAAGATGAATTGCGTGAATTACGTCAGGATCTTTTGGGCAAGGGCGAGCAGGAGATTCGGGGCGAGGCCCGCAAAACACTCATTGCCGCCATGCAGCGTTTGTGTTCTCAACCTCAACACGACGTCAACGCAACTATAGTCCGGTTGCCGACCGACGATATGAAGGGCCGGATTATTGGGCGCGAAGGCCGCAACATCAAAACGTTCGAGTCGGCGACAGGCACGACCTTGTTGATCGATGAAACACCGGATAGCGTACTGGTCTCTTCCTTTGATCCAGTGCGCCGGGAGGTGGCACGCATGGCTCTGGAAGCGCTGATCAAAGATGGCCGCATTCACCCGACCTCCATCGAAGAGGCGGTTCATAAAGCTGACCAGGAAGTGCGCCAAAGTTTTACGGTGTTTGGTGAAGAGGTGATTCTGCGTTTGCGTATGAGTCGAGTGTCTCCTGAGGTTTTGAATCTTCTGGGTCGCTTGCGCTACCATTTGTCCAATAACCAAAACACACTGGACCATTGTATGGAAACGGCCAATCTGTGTGCGCTAATGGCTGCGGAGGTTGGATTAAATCCTGATATAGCCAAGCGTTGTGGTCTGTTTCACGACATCGGCAAGGCACTCAGCGAAGAATTTCCCGGCAGCCATGCTATCGCCGGTGCCAATTTCCTCAAGCGTCACGGCAATGAAGATCCAATTGTTATCAATGCCGTAGCTGCACACCACGAGGAAGTACCGCCGGAAAGTGCCTATGTGCCCTTGTTGATGATGGCGGATTCGCTATCGGCTATGCGCCCGGGTGCGCGTGCCGAAAGTATGGACGCCTACATTCAGCGGGTGCGCAACCTGGAAAGTATTGCCAAGAGCTACCAAGGTGTGGCCGAAGCTTACGCTATTCAGGCCGGGCGCGAAATCCGCGTGGTTGTCCTACCGGAAATGGTTTCCGACGAGGATTCACGTTTGCTGGCCCGCAGTATGCGCCGTCGCATCGAAGATGAACTTCAGTATCCTGGCACCATTAGGGTAACCGTCATCCGCGAACAGCGTATTAGTGAGATTGCGCGTTAAAATCTTATGCGCCACCTGTCCAGAGAGCAGCTTACCGAGACTCAATGGGAATTGGTGCAAGCCGCGCATGCGGCCAGCGAGCATGCTTACGCACCTTACAGCCAGTTTCGGGTTGGCGCAGCCTGGCTGGCGGATGATGGCAGCGTACACGCGGGCAGTAACTATGAAAGTGCCTCTTATGGGCTTACCACCTGTGCTGAGCGCACGGCTCTGTTCCAAGCCAACAACCTGGGTTACCGGGGATGTTTCATCGGCCTGGCAGTTATTGCCCACGCGCCTCAAGCGCAACAACCTTGCTCGCCAGTGACCCCTTGCGGCGCCTGCCGACAATTGATTTACGAGGCAGCTTGTTTGCGCGGACAACCGGTTGAAGTCATTTGCGCCAATGCCAATTGCGATCAATTTATAGTCACCGACTCCGACGAACTTTTACCTTGGGGTTTCGGCCCGGAACAATTACCCCCTTCCCTACCATGATCATCATTCTAAGACCTAGTGCCAGCCAGGCAGACGCCGATCAAATTTTACAACGCATCAGCGATTGCGGTTTGAAACCCCTGTGTTTGCCCGGAACCGAACGTGTCGTGCTGGGTGCCCTTGGCGATGAGCGGAAATTGGGAGCATTGCACTTGGAAAGCCACCCGGCTGTCGAGCGCGTAGATGCTGTTCTGGCTCCATACAAGGCCGTGAGCAGAGAAATGCATTCAGCGTCCTCGGTTGTAACTATTGGCGACTTTCCGGTTGGCAGCGACCGTTTTTTCATCGTAGGCGGACCCTGCGCGGTGGAGGGTCTGGACCCACTGCGGCTGTCAGCCAAGGTTGTGAAAAGTTCCGGCGCACACGCGTTGCGCGGAGGTGCTTTTAAGCCCAGAACCAGCCCATACTCTTTTCAGGGCATGGGTATTGAGGGCCTCAAAGTGCTGCGGCAGGTCTCCGACGAATTGTCCCTCCCTTGTATTACCGAGGTTGTTGAAGTTGCTGATGTGGAAGCAGTTGAATCCTATGCCGACGCCTTTCAGGTAGGTGCCCGCAACATGCAAAACTTCAGATTGCTGACAGCGCTTGGCAAGGCCACCAAACCGGTCATTCTTAAACGTGGAATGGCAGCCAGCGTTGAAGATCTGCTCATGGCAGCAGAGTACATAGTCTCCGAGGGCAATCAAAATGTAATCCTGTGTGAGCGCGGCATCCGCACCTTTGAAAAGGGCACCCGCAACACCTTGGACTTATCAGCGGTGTGCCAATTGAAAAAGTTGAGTCACCTCCCGGTTTTGGTCGATCCCTCGCATGGTACTGGCGTGCGGGAATACGTCACGCCTATGGCCTGCGCCGCCATAGCCTGTGGAGCTGATGGGGTGTTAGTCGAAACCCACCACTGCCCGCAAGAGGCGTTTTCCGATGGTGCCCAGTCTCTCCTTCCAGCTCAATTCGAAGCCATGGTCAATCAACTTAAAGCGTTTGCCGACGCCGCCGGAAGAGTCATTTGATGGATCTGAACGTCTGCACGTTCTGACAGGTTGGGACTAACTGGATTGGTCGGTACGAGTTGCTCAATATTTACGCCATAGCGACGGAGCGAACAATACCAGGATAGCAAACAACTCGAGCCGCCCCAATACCATCAGTAAGGACAGGTAGATCTTGGTTTGCGATGCCAGGTGACCGAAATTCTCTGTAGGCCCAACCTCGGCAAAGGCCGGGCCGATGTTGTAAAGAGTGGCCAGCACCGCACTGAGGTTGCCCAGCAAACTCAACCGGGGCTCAAGAATCGCCACGACAAAAAAGCTGAAAATCGTGAGTAACCAAATCAAAACAATAAACACCAGTACCCCCTCTTGATTATCGCGATCAACGGGTTGACCATTGACCTGAACGGGGCGCACAATGTTGGCGCGGAATGCGCGCTCGACGTGCTGCACACAGATCCTCCAGGCAAGCACAAAGCGAATCACTTTAGTTCCCCCGGAGGTAGATCCCGAACAGCCTCCGATCAGCATGAGAATGAGCAAAATAGTCTCTGCCGGGACGGCCCAAACGCCGTAGTCCTCGGTGACATAACCAGTGGTTGTCATGATAGAGACCACCTGAAATGCGGCACTGCGCAGCGCATGATGCCAACTGTCGGACCAGCCCGAGTACAATAGATACAAGGTGACAAGGATCGTAGCACCACCGAGAATCGCATAAAAGGCCTTGACCTCAGTTGCTTTCCACAACGCCTGCCAGTCACCCCCGCAACACGCGCAGCATGATAACGAAAAGTAGTGCCCCCAAGGCACATAAAAACAATGCATGCCCACTGCAAAAATGGACTTTGAAAGGCTGCAAAACTATCATTTTTGGGGCTGTAACCTCCAGTACTAACAGTGGTGAACATATGATTGACGGCATCAAACCAATGCATGCCGCCCACCCTGTAAACCAGCAAACAAGCAACTGAAAGACCGGCATACAGGGCCGCCAGACCCCAGACCCCTTTTTGTACGCGTGCAGTGTTCAGATCAGTCGACGTACCCGAATTTTCACGGGAAAACAAAATTTTTGCCCCAGCTCCAAGAAAAGAAAGGATGGCCACGAAGAAGACGACCACACCCAATCCACCGACATACTGTGTGAGCGAGCGCCAGAAAAGCAGGCTCGGCGGCAAGGCCTCAATATTGCCCAACACAGTTGCGCCAGTAGTGGTAAAGCCGGAGACGGACTCAAACAGGGCATCGGCAAAGGTGAAATCACGAATGATGAACGCATAAGGGATGGCTCCGATAAAACTGGCCAGCAGCCAACCCGTTCCAACCAATGCAAGTGCTTCTTTGCGAAACAGACGATCGCCGGATTCCTTGCCAAACAGATGAAATACCCAGGCCAACGCGAAACACAACAGGGCGCACAGGGTGAATGCATTCACTGCGGTGCTCTTGAACACCGGATCCCAGGCCAATGCGGCCAATACAGTGACCCCAAAAGCCAGTCCTAGAATAATCAGGATGACACTGTGCAGCTTGAGTAGTAACCGGTAATTCATTCGGGTTCAGCTGTGAGAGAATCAATCCTACCCGCGCAGGAGTTTTTGCAGGGCTTTGATATTGTCTTCACGCGTGACAACAGCAACCCTGTCAAGGGCTCTAATCACATCATCAGCTCCGGGCACGCGAGCGGTGTACTTGTGTTGCAGCGCGACCACAACGGCAAATTTGGGCCATGCGATATCGCGCAACCTCAAATCGCAGGCAGGACTTCCTTCACGAACGACAAATTCAAGAATACGCGCAGATTGTCCCGGAAGCTTGAATAACTCGTTGTAAGGGTTGCGTGAAATAAATCTGAGCACCTCGTTGGCGGTCACCACACGCGGAGAAACGATGGTTTCAATACCTAGTGAGTCACGCAGGTTATTGAGAATCTCCTCATAGTCGCTCTTGTTGATAACGGCCTCCACGTGCTTTGCGCCCAACTTACCCGACTGTACGGCCGTCATGATGTTGCACTCGTCATCATGCGTTGTAGATACAAAGTAATCCGCCTCGCCAATCTGCTCTTCCTCCATCAGACGCAGCGAAGTGCCATCACCATGGATGAATGTGACATGAGGGAATCTCTGCGCCAGTATTTGGCACTGTTCAAGCCTTTGTTCGACGACCGCACCTTAACCGCGGCTGTTGAGCAACTTGATCAAAGCGATCGCGGTCTCCCCTCCGCCAAAAATCACCACCTTGCTTTGCTTGCCGATAGATCCCGGATCCAGTTTACCGCGCAATTCCACCAATTCATTGGGAGCACCAAAAACTGTTACCACATCGCCTGCTTCCAGAATTGTATCTGCGGTAGGTACATCCTCGGCATCGCCCCGCCGATAAAACCCAAAGCGCACATCCCTGGGAATAGACAAGTTACGCAGCGGCACACCACAAAACCGCGATGATTTATCAATCTGTAAAAGTTGGGCTTCAATCTGGCCGCGGGCAAAGTTCTCAACCGCCACGCGACCGGGGTTACGGATGGATTTGGCCAGTTCAACGGCAGTCAAGGCCTCCGGGTTAATCAATACATCGATCCCAAAATGAACCTGATAGTTGACCAGTGAGTGGTCACTGTAGGTTTGATCGTGGGCTCGACTGATCACAAAACCAGCTCCTAATGCGCGCGCAACCGATGACGCAATAAGATTGGCTTGATCGTCACTGGACATTGCCAGGAAGAAGTCACAACTATCGACACGGGCGTTTTTTTAAAACCGCCGCACTACCACCATTGCCATGAATAACCCGCACATCCAGCTGGTCATCAATCCGGCGGCAGGTATCGGCGTTTTTATCAACGACAGTGACATCGTGTCCTTCAGTACTGAGCACAAGACTCAGATAACTGCCGACTTCACCCGCGCCGACTATAACAACTTTCATATGGACTGCAGCTTACTCACAGTCACCAGCTTGAAAAGCCTAAAGGGTATTCCGGACAGTCTTCTTCCAAAAATAATGGAACCTGGGAAAGGTTCATTCAGAAACCTGAATCCGCCAAATCACCGGTTGGCCAATAAACTCGCGGGCGATAGGCAGCTCCCAGCGCAAACTGAGACCATCTTCCAAAATACTCAGTTTGGGAACACATCCCTCCGGCGAGCGACAATGCAGCTTGACTGAGGTTGTTCCTATCGACAACTCCAACACACTCTCACCACCGGTGGTATAAATCACAGGTTCAACTTTGGCAGTTAATACAAAAACCCAAGAGTCGGAGGCACCGACCCAGGAGGGGTGCCACTCAGGCAAGCGGCGTTGGATGGAGCACACCGCTCCCTCTTGGGAGGCTAGTGTCTCCCCAGTAAAGCAAGGATCCTCAGGCACCAACGCATTGCGCAAATATCCATCGCTCTTGACGCGGGCAGGGTGAAACCGCTCAGCGCCATTCTGCCAACTGACATGCCACTGAGGGAACGCCCATAAACAACCGTCAATGGAGAGTGCCACAGGAAAAGTTTGCCAACTGAGGCCCCAGCGCAATTGGTCCCACTCCCGCTTTAACGGATAGTGGCTTAAGGAACCCAAGCGCACCGATCCACGCTTCCAACACACAGCCTGACCTTTAAGAGTAGGTACCTTTAACGCGCTATCCTTGGGGTGTCTGGAAAGCGGAAACAGCTCGTGCCATCCGTGGTCATGAAGGAATTGACCGAAACACACTCGCATGAATCGCAAGGAAGGCAAAGTGCGCAGATAGTCCGCATCCTCAACTGCATTCCATGCGCGCACCTGAGACCGGTAATCAGGCGCTGCTGGCAATTCAGTAAAGGCATAACAACGAATGGTGGTACCCAGGCATTACTGCCGAAATAATCCTGCAAAACCAATAACTCATCGGCCATGGCTCGCAGCGCGTCGAACAAGGCTTTAGGCAAACGCTTTTGCATGACCAGCAATACCGAAATCTCGGTTAGCATCACCGTCGTGTACACTTGACTCAAATGCTCACCCCAACCCCAATGAGTGGCTTTCCAGTAGGTCTCAGCTTGCGCAAACTGCACCTCCAAGTGGCGCAGGGCATCCTCATCTGCCAGATATTCCGCCAATAACCAGGCGCAAACCAGATCTCCCAGATGTTTGTTGGGATAATGCAATTTCGATTCAGCCAACTCCTTGGTAAACCAGTGGAACAAGCCCTGAAAAATAACCTGTAATTTATCCCTGATGTCATCTGGCATGGCCGACCGCTGACAATATTCCACCACAAGCAATGTCAAACCAGTGAAAAAGCTGGCATTGGTATCAATGGGTTCTTCTTCTTCATAATACCATCGCAAACAACCGTACAGTGGATGCTGTGGGTCTCTTACCTGAACCGCAGCCAAGGCATCGAGAGCACGATCAAACTTGTCCAACTCCAAACATCCGAGCTGCGCGTCTATGGCAAATCGGATAAAAGTTTCGGGCAGACTGTGCACAGCAGGAGCTTCGGCAACCGGTGCGGTATGCCCGGGGCCAGGCTTTCGGAACAGTCCAATAGTTGCATTCCAATACAAACTTGCGTCTGCTGACATTAAAAGCATCTTCCCGCTCGACAAACTTGCGCCAACAAGGAACATTTTAACTCGTTGAATGAGTGCTGCAAAACACAAACGGATTACCTTGGCGCAGATTGCAGAGGCGGTAGGCATGTCTCCCGCCACTGTTTCACTGGCATTGCGCAATGATCCCAGAATTGCCAAAGATACTGTGGCAAGGGTCAGGACCGCTGCCGACAAACTGGGCTACAGGCCGGATCCCCACCTATCCCATTTGATGGGCTATTTGCGCGGTGGTACCATGCAATCAGCAGGTTCAGTCTTGGCGCTGCTGTCCGATTGGCCGGAAAAAGAACTGCGGGAGCACACCTACATGAATGGCATGGTACGCGGGATTATGGAGCGCGGCGAGCAACTCGGATACCGACTGGAGTTATTTCAAAAAAGCGACCAGCTCAGTTATCGACGTATTCAATCAATCCTCACTGCACGCGGTATTCAAGGTGTCATTATTCTACCTCATAAACAGGCTTCCTTCACCATAGACAATTTTGATTTCAACAAATTCAGCTCGGTATGCATCGGTTATGGCATGGTCAGCCCCGAACTACACAGGGTCGCCTCCCAGCAAACACGCGCGGCGATGGAGGTCACCGAAAAAGTAGTTGATAATGGTTACAAACGTGTCGGGCTGGTAATGGAAAGAACCAACAATGTACGCACCCACCACCGTTATATGTCTGGAGTGCTCGGTCAACTGGTGGCCACAGGGCACTCGCTGGATGTGCCCCCGCTGATTCTTGATAACGAGGATGCGGAATCAGTGCAGAACTGGTTGCTTAAGTACAAACCGGATGCCGTGATTGCAGCCTCCTTGCCCCTGGACCGAATGCTGCGCAGCATCGGTTTGATTGCCGGCAAACACATTGGTCTGGCGATGATTAATTACATCGGTCCCGAAGAAGTGGCTCGTCTCGAGACACCTTATCACGCCTTGGGACAGGGATCTGTAAATATGGTACATAGCCAGTTATGTTTTCACGAACTAGGCGTTCCCGAAATTCCTCAGGTACTGTCTGTACCCGGAAAATGGATAGCCGGCAGCACCCTGCCCCATCGGGACAAACTCAAGCGCTGGCCGGCTATAAAAACCAAACTCCGCCCGTGAGGGCCCAATTCTAGAACCTGGTGGTCAATGCCAAAAGGTAGCGGCGCGGTTCAGACGGCAAGGTCTGTCCACCGCGAATAAATTCAGCATTGGTCAAGTTGCTCACGTTCAAGCTGATTGTCGTGCTCAAACGCTTGAACTCAAAGGTTTTGCCGATGAAGGCATCAACGGTCACATATGAATCGGCCGTGAAGTTCCAGGCTTGCGCAAAGATATTGCTGTCATTGCCGGCGGGGCGTTTGCCCATGTAAAGCAGGCCACCACCCATGTAAAACCCTTGCAGGGGTCCCTCCACAAATTCGTAGCGCGTCCAAATGCTACTTTGGTGTTTGGGCACGTTGGGCATTGGGCGACCCGTCTCTTTGTCCTCTGCGATGGTGTAGGCATAATTGAACAAAATCTGCCAATTGGGTAGCGGAGCGTAGTGGAAGTCGAGTTCCACACCCTTCGAAGTGCGTTCGCCAGCTAAAAGCTGCGTGCGCACGCCCTCAATCAGTGCTTCGATCAGGATATTGCGCTGCTTGAGGTCAAAGTATGAGATGGTTCCGGCCAATTTACGATCCGGAGTTTGCAGTTTAAGACCAACATCAATACCAACACCCTCCTGTGGAGGAGCCAATTGCCCCACTTTGCTTTGGTCTGCAGCAAAAGAGTTGTAGAAGCCATTCCGATAAAAGCTCTCACTGTAACTGGCAAACACCCCAACGCTGGGAATAAAATTGTACATGGCTCCAAATTGGCCGGTCACTGCATCTTCGTTGCCATCGGTATTGGTGATGCGATTTTTGGCATCAAACTCTTCATATCGCAAACCTGCGATGGCGCGCAATTTGCCATCCATCATTATTGCCTGCTCAGTAAAGTAGAAGGCGCGACCTGAGCTTTCAGACCGGCTGTTGACTGGCAAATTGGCCGGCAAAAACTCTGGCCGCGGGCTGCGCTCAAAGTCACGAATCGGATTGAGAAAAACGGAATTCCAGAGCCCAGTCGCGGGTAATGCCGTAAGGATTAGGCAAGCGCACGTAAAAATCGCGCTCCTCGTGATTGGCGGCACGGAACTTGTCTCGATAGTATTCAAAGCCTACCAGCAAACGGTGTTCAACAGGGCCAGTACGAAACTCCATAAAGGCATCCGTCAGAAACTGGGTAACCTGATTGGCGCTATCTCTCCAAACCTGCGCGACTGCGCAAATCGACACCTGAGCGCATGCTGTTATTGACAAAATTGGCATAATAAAGGTTAGCGGAATCGCTGTACATGCCTGCACTGCGGATATTGAGCCAACTGTTAACCCGCATATCGATATATGCGGTGTAGGCGTGAATATCATAATCACTGAAAGTACCCGGGCCGTTGGTGTTAAAATTGCGCGGCAAATAATCTGCCAACCCGGTGAAGCTGCGCGACCGGATCACGTCAGGGCTGAAAGGACCGTTGTTGATGCCAAAAGGATTGTCCGGATTGGCAATGGCTTGCGCCAAATCATCCAGATTGACAGCTATCATCCCGGCATGTGGGGCGTTTTCCTCGCGGATGTAGCGCTCGTATTCGAAGGTAATCCGCAGCCAGCGCACAGGAGCATAACTGACACTGGGACTGAAAACCTTTACTCGGCGCTTGTTGAACTCCACAAAACTATCGTATTCCTCGTAGCCGGATATCACCCGATAGCTCAACACCCCGTCCGGGATGATCGGACCGCCAAAATCAGCCCCCAAACGGTAACTTCCATAGCTGCCGTAGCGGGCTTCAATATCATAATGACTGAAATGCTGGGGGCGCTTGGTAACGACATTAACCACACCACCTGGAAATACCTGACCATACAAAAGACCTGCTGGTCCCTTCACAACCTCCACCTGTGCTGCGGTGGAGGTGTCATTGGGAGCGTAGCGGCGAAATCCATTGCGCAACGAATAAGTCTGCTGAATGCCGCGTACGTTAAATTTGCCAAAATTGCCGAGGTTATCGCGATTATCCTGTACACCGGGAGCAAAGCGCACTGCGTCTTCCAGGTCACTGACCCGCAGGTCCGCGATCAGGGAATCGGTAATCACCTGTAAGCTGAATGGCAAATTGCGCACTTCTTCGCGTGCCCGTGTGCCAGATACTGAAGTGCCGGCTCGGTAACCAAATTCGCGTTCACCTTGAACCTCGAATGGTGGCAATTCAAAGACATCGTCAGTTTCTTGCGCATGCGCCAGCGGTGTAAACAGAAGAAACGAACAGGGTATGATACGGAGTAGTTTCATCACCCCAAACTAGGAAAACTACGGTTCTTCCAGCAATCAGGGCAGGATTCAATCGTTGAAAGAGGTTATCATTAAACGATTTAATCCTGTTCCATTTGCGAGCAAGCGGGCAAGCGGGGAAGGTAATAGAAATTACCCCCGCTCACACTTAAACTTAATTCCGTACTCTATGAATGCTCTCAATGAATCCATCCGAACAGGCTTTGCCTGCTCCACTATGTTCGCGCTTGCGCTCACCACCCTGACAGCGCAAGCCTCGCTCACCCTCCGTACCGACAGTCAGGCTGACGGTGCCATAGGCTGGGTACAGACACAAAATTTCACTCCCGACCGGGTGTTGGACTTAAGTCCATTTGACGACTGGATTGTCGCCACCAGTACAGGAAGTGTACCTGGAGTATTTGCCCGACGGGCGGGTGCCAATCTGATCACCCTGGAGGAATTGCGTGCCGGTGCCGACCAAGGGGCCAATCGTCTGGATCCGTGGCAAGTTTACTTTGCCTGGAACAATGGAACGCCGATTCCGCAAATTGATCCAGATTTCGCCCATTTCGGTGTCAGTTGGGTATTTGCCAATGCCCAGCCGTATGCATTCATGCGTTTCCGCGTGAATGTAGGCAACCAAAGCGGTCAAATCGTTCACTTCTGGAACCACAACATCCAAAACCTTGCCTACCAGATGCTGGAAGTGACCTTGCGGTCTGCTGATGGCAGCATCCGCAGCCGTGAAGAGTTTATCAACAATCTGACGACGGTCTATTACACCTCGATCATTGGCTTCAGTGGGCAGGCTCCCGGTGACTATATCGAGATTTTGAATACTGGTTACAACGTAGGCTGGCGCGGTACAGCCTTGGCCTTCGGTGAAGCACCGCCACCTGAACCTGAAACACCTTTTATCTTTGAGAATTCCGAAGCCACTCAACACTTGGGTGAAGACTGGTATTGGAATTCTGCCTTGAATGTATTTTGGACAGGTGCATGGCCCTGGATTTACTCGGCTGCCAGTGAAACCTGGTTTTACGTAGTCGGTGAGACCGAGGACAATTACTACCTGTTCGACCAGGCTGCTGACAGTTGGCTCTACACCAGTCAGCAAGTATATCCCTACGTTTACTCCTTTGCCCAACAAAGCTGGTTGATTCTACAATGAAAATCACAAAATACCCCAAACTGACACTGACACTGCTTGCAGCGACACTGCCGACTGCTGCCGCTTATGCCCAACTTCCTTATGCGGGTTCTGGTCAAGTACATGTCGAGACCTTTAATTGGACCACAGGTGGCACACAACAAAACCTGACTTGGCAGCAAAACGTGGAGCGTCAAAGTTGGGCACGCGAAGGCACCAGTCAAATCGGTTGGTACGCATCCTTCACCAATCCGCCGACGTCATTTGCCATCACCAATGGCACCGCAAACAACGGCGGCGGCATGCTTAGTAATTTCTTCTTCACCTCCACAGAAGAGAACCGATCTCTGGGAGGGCGGCCAACCGGAGGGGCGGGTCCGTTGATTCTTGCCTTGCGCTTGCGCAACGAAGGATCCACCACCTTGACAGAATTCACCATTAGCTATGCACTCGCTGTCACCCAGCAACGCAACGCGGCTGTGAGCAACACAGCTACGTTTGCCTATCGTTTGGGAGGTACAGAAAGAAAACTGGCCACTGCGGTCTTCACAGCCCCCGGAGCCAGTTTCAATGCCACGACCCCATTGGTTCAGGTGTCAGCCAACGTCAATGGCTCCTTGCCCGCCAACCGCGGAACAGTCGTCGAACAAACCATCAGCGGCATTGAGTGGGAACCGGGACAGGATCTCTGGCTGCGGTGGACAGTACCCAATGTTGCGGAAGGTCCCAATGTGGGCCTGGACGATGTGGTATTTGTAGCGCGCAACCCCGCAGTGTTGATTCCACCGCCACCGGGCAATGTACGCGTGGCCCAGGTCGGTGACGATGTCATCCGCGTTCAGTGGGACGATCAATTAACCGACGAAGACGGCTATATTGTGGAAAGATCCACCCAACCTGATACTGGATTCGTGGAAGTGGCCAACCTGCCTGCCAACAGTTCGGTTTTCAACGACACGACTACGGCGGTGAACGTTACCTATTATTATCGGGTTCGCGCTCTGCGCTCCGGTCAATTGTCCGATCCCTCGACAGTTGTCTCCATCGCAAGGTTTGTCGGGCCGCCAGCGCCTCCGGTGGAAGTGAGTGTACGCGTGGTAAGTTCAGTTTCCGCGCTGATTCGCTGGCAGGACAATTCATTCAACGAAACCGGCTTTGTCATCGAACGCGCCACTGAAGGTGGTGAGTTTGTGGAAGTGGGCAGAGTCCCCAGCGGACGATTAACCTTTACCGACAGTCCGATATTGCCAGAGACACAATACACCTACCGGGTAGCTGCCTACAACATTCACGGCAACTCGATCTTCGTTGAGTTAGCTCCAGTGGTTACCCCGGCTACGCCACTGCAGTTTGGTTTCGGACCACCGCCCATCGCAGACAGCGAAATTGGCCAAATTGTCTATGTCAGTGCAACCCATGGCGATAACACCCGCGACGGACTGACTGCGGAGACTTCTGTGCGCACCATTGAGCGTGCAGTGGATATCGCCAAACAGTTGAATGCCCAAAACATTGGAGTGAAAATATTGTTAGCTCCTGGCGTGTACCTGGAAGGCGACCCCAATCGCGACGTCGATTTTGGGGCTGTTAACTTGAATGGGTACTTTACCACAACTGCACCTTTGGTCATCCAGGGACAGGGCTGGGAACCAGGAGTGAATACCGGCGACGTAGTGCTGACGGGTGCTGAACGCTGGACAAACTGGAGTGCAGCCGATGCCAATGGCATTCACACTGCTCCGTGGCCCTACAAGTGGGGCTTGAATCCACGCGCGCAAGCCGTTGCCCCCGACACCATCAAACGCTTTGAGTTGATTTGGGTTTATGCAAATGGCGAATGGCGGAATTACATCCAAATGGACAACGCCAGTGATCCAAGGAATTCAAACTCTGGAGCCTGAGGACGGCTGGTTCTGGGTCAGCGAGTCGAATGAACTGATATCCATTCATCCCGCCCCCGGCGTAGATCTGACAGACCCTGATGTGAAGGTCAAAGTGACTTTGCGCAAACGATTACTGCACCACTGGCGCCCACAAACTTCCACTTCCTTGACACCTATTGCCATTCGCAACCTGGTCGTTGAGCACGCGGGTGATTACGGCATCTATTTGCAAAATGTGAATAATGTCACTATCGAAGACATTCATTTCCGCCGCAATAAAATCGATGGCTTGAGTTTAGGAGGCGGAAACGGCATGAGGGTTTCCCGCTCCACTTTTACTGACAACGGCGTCAGCGGTTTCAATGGATCTGGCACCAATATGTTGTTTGAAGACTTGGAAATCATGCGCAATGGCCGACTGGCAGTCTATTCCAATTATACTGGTTGGGCCAACGAAGGTTTCAAACTGGGATTTGTTAACCATGTAACGATGAAGCGCCTGTTGATGGAAGACAACTACGGCGTGCAAGCATGGTTTGATACTGGAATTTACAACACTGAGCTGATTGATTCAGTAATCCGCGGCGGTCTTACGTCTGGTGTTTTCATCGAAAACAACAACCCCAACAATATTCCCGGATTGGGTGAGACTCCAACGGTGATTGTACGCAACAACGTCATTTATAACCATGTTACCAGGTCCCGTTTCTCGAACCTTGTGGCTCGAGGAATCTCACTATCGGAGAATTACAATGCGATTATTGAGAATAATCTGATTGTGGAGAATGACCACGGAATAGCCTTGGCTGCCAACATTCGCGGCCAAAGTTTCTTCAATGTGGTTCGCCAGAACGTCATTTCTACCATTGGCGATCAGATCAACCGACTATACTATCCGCGCAATGCGTTGATTGATTGGCAGGAATTCTTGATACGCTGGATACAGCACCAATGACAACATCTACATCAACCGACGCGAAAATGCATTTACCAATCGCGGTGGTTTGCCGATCACATTTGCCGAGTGGCAGGTGGCTCAGTTCAACAATCCGAATAACATTCGCACAACCGACCGCGCAGTGGATAGTCGATCGATACACATTATGGAGGATTATGCCGACCAAATGATGATTGGTATCCGCGTTTTGCGCAGCGCGATCACAGAGGGTTCTGGCATGCAGGACGTGATTGAATTCACGCGACTGGACAGAGATGTTTCACAGCCCCTGTCTGTTGATATTCATTACGCCAGCGGACCGGGATTTGTCAGCGATGCTGATTTCTCAACCCCCTTGCCAAGCACCTTGCACTTCGGTGCTGGTGAAACAAAGTCGGTGCTCAGTTTGAATGCACTGGCTGATGGTGTGGCAGAGGGAACTGAAAGACTGGAACTGACTCTGATGCCCACAGATCCCAGGGTGCTATTGCCGATACAGACAGTTACCGTGGAGGTCATTGATTTGGATGCACCGGACATATCACAGGTGTTCATTACCACGGCTCCTGCCTTGTGGGAAGAAGGCGATGGCCAACAGACCATTACTTTGCAGCGGTCGGCAGTGTTGAGGAGAGTTTGACCGTCGACGTGGCTGTAGGTGGAACTGCGGTCAGGGATGTTGACTATACAGTATCCGGTGGAACAGCTACCTTCGCTGCCGGTTCGGATACCACGACATGGACCTTGACCATACTGGATGACGACGTGCCGGAACTGGATAAAACTATCATTGTCAGTGTAGTTCCATCAGAAGCTGGAGCCTATGTACTTGGCTTCCCGAACACAGTCACTTTCACCTTGCGGGATGACGATGTCTTTACGCTGGCATCCGCACCGGACCTGGACAATCCTTTCCTGCTATCCTTGGGTGTAGTGAATCCAGGATCCACTCCCCTCACCTTCAATCTGGCGCAATCGGATGTGTTCTACAGCGTGGACCGTTCCGACAGTGGTCGACTGGAACTGGATAACTTCGCCTTGCCGACCAATGCCTCGACGGTGACCTTCAATTGGCAGGCAGTGAACGATGATGGCATCAGTAATCCATTGCAATTGGGGTTTGATTTCCCATTTGGCGATCAGGTTTACAACACCGTGCGGGTGCACACCAACGGATTCCTCACATTCGAACCATTGCCAAATCCATCGGGCACCTATCGGGCCCCAACCGATTTGCCAAACGCAGCCAACACGGCTCCTGCTGCGTTATTGGCACCGTTCTGGACCGACCTCGGTCTGGATGGCCAGTCATCGGTGCGTTTCGGTCGCCTGGATAATTCCACCTTTGTTGTCGAATACCGCAATGTGCCCAAATTCCCGGTACTCTTCGTCACGCAACGGATCAATTTCCGCGTCGTTTTGCGTGCCAATGGCACTGTCTATTTCCAATACAACAGCAGCCAATTCACCGGTGGCATGCGGGCTGGTTTCCAGAACGCGGACCGCACTATTGGACAAACGCTGTTCACTACCGCCAACTCAATCACGTATCCGACCACCTTCAGGTTGACTCCGGTGGATTGGATCACTCCCGCATCCAATACACTCACGGTGCCCGCTGGCGAAACAGCTTTTGCCAACTGGTGGGTTGCTTCCTGGCTGTTGGATTATGGCGACTACGAACAAACAGTAACTCTCGTTAATCCGAACAGTCCTGTCGGCGAGATTGAGGTCACCTTAAACCTGAACAACCGCCCCTTCTGGATGCAAGCAGGTTGGCAGGCAGACGCCGAGGGCTGGTTCTTCTCTGACTGGGCAGGGATCCTCAGCGAAGTTGCCCGTCCCTGGCATTATCATCTGGATTTCGGTTGGTTTGTCCCCTATGCATCCACCGCAACCACCGCCATGATCTGGTCTGCTGAAAACGGCTGGATCAGCCTGAATCAGGATTGGGCAGGATTTGCCTACCTGCATAATACACAGAGCTGGCACTTCATGCGCAGGTAACCAAATACAGTTCTTTCAGCACTAAAGTTGCTGAACATAAAAATGGGGTGGTTCAATCAGTTCCACCCCTTTTTTGTACCCCGTTTCTTCAGGTTAGAAACTGTACTTCACTTCAAACCAAAACGACCGCCCGCGTTGGTATGGGTTGGCGGATGTGGCAGCGGTATTTGGAATGCTGTTGGTTAGGTTACGGATACGCAAGTTGGCATTCCATGTACCATAACGGGTTTCCGCAATCTTCCAGCCCAGATTGCTGTTGAGGCGAAAGACACCCGGATTGCGGACATCGGTGTAAACATCATAAGTCTCACCATCGATCACAATCGTTTCATTCAGGAAAGCACTGTTATCGGCATTGCGGATAAAGGACGCCTCTATGGAGTCGAAAGGTGCGCGGTAGCGGAAATTCAAATTGGCAACCACGCGGTTTTGAAAAAACCCTCTGGTCAGATTGGCATTGATGACCATGGGCGTGGCGAAATTCTCGCGGATGAACGAGAGTTCACCAAAAGGTAATACCTGTCCGTGATAGAACACTAAATCGGCGCTGGTATCATCGGCATCGCCAACGACAGCAAAAAAGCTGTTGGCGCCTCCGTTCTCAGTGCGCGAGAAGGTGGCATTGATATCAAAAACGTATGAACGCCAGGTGCGCTGCCACTCCAAAGCCAAACTTTCGTAATTAGTGAACCCGTTATTGGTCACGCGGTACTGAGTGAAAGTTCTTTCGAACCCAGTCTCGGTAATAAAAGTATCCCGATCGGCCGTAGAGCGCACGAACTCATTGCGATTGCGACGCTGCATTACCCGCACCCTGGCCTGTCCATTGAACAGAGGAAATGTCAGGGCTGCACTCAATTCATCGCTGTAAGGAGTATCCAGATCCGCCTGACTGTAGCGAGCTGACCGATTGTGGTCGCGCAAAGTCCAGGTATCGCTGTACGTCCGCGTCTCGATAATGCTGGTAAAGTCTGGAGAAAATTCCCGCTGTATGGCAGGAATCCGCTCATACACAAACTCGTCGGGATAACTTTCACGCAATTTATAGGCAACCATGTTGCGGGAGTAATAGCGATTGACCCCGAGCGTCAGTGCCATGTTTAACGGTAGCTTGAACACCGTGGAAAAGGCGCGGACCAAAGTTATGGTTGCCGAGGAACGCATCATAGTCATAGCGCAGGCCCCAGCGCAGCGTCGTTTCCAGACGGTTCAACAAAAACACATCCTTGGAAGCTTCACCCCACAATGCAAAGGTGGTCAAATAGACATTCGCTTCATGGGCCAGATAATCTGTGCGCTGGGTCAGAATCTGCTCGCCGGGAATGATGGTCGGGTCATTGGGATCAAATCCATCCGCCAATCTGACCCGCAGCTCGGAACCATCGGCGGAGATGAAATCGCCGAGGCGTACTCCATTGCGGGCACTGAAATTGTCTTCAGGCCTGGATCTGTAGGCACGAATGCGCGCTGCTTGCATACCCAACCGAAAATCGAAGGCATTGATCATAAAGCGCTGGGTGATGTCCAGGCCCACATCGCGCTGGGTTACATCCAAATTGCCGAATCCACCAAAATGTGCACTGCGCGCATCGTCGGGAACCCAATCGGTGCTTTCGGTGTTGAGGTAGATGAAGAAAAACGGATCTGAGGTTCGACTGGTATCACTGGTGTTCAAATAGAGACGTACCGTAAGTTCCGAATGGTCGAAAACGTGGTCCAGTTCAATAAAAGATGAGGTGCCACCGCCTTTGAATAAATCCGTATTGAAACGCAAAAATTCCTGTTCATACGGAGTCCACAACGTTTGAAAAGTCAGTCGGGTGTCCGCACTCACTTCCCACCGGATTTTGGCGAGATAATTTTCCCTGGTGGAAGTGGAACCACGGATATCATCGCCAAACAGGGATTGATCGGGAGCTTTGCGCACAGTCGCAGTCGAGCGGGTGTAGGCAAACAAAGAAGTTACTGACGCCGAAAGCGGCACGTCAAAGCGCAGGTCAAACCGGTCTTGGACAAATTCCGGGCGCATGGGCATGGGATCGGTTCGATTGATATCGTTCACCTTGTATTGCGTCCACGCACTGGATGTTCGCGAATAACTTGTGGAGAAACCGAATTTAGGCTGCGGACTACGCACCCTGAAATCGACAACCCCTCCGGTAAAACCACCGAACTCCACCGGAATATTGCTATCATAGATAGCTGCCTGTTCCAACAAGCTGGCTTCCAGATAGATCGTCTGCGGGTGACCAATGACTTCATTGAAGTTGTTCGGGTTGCGACTGACGGAATCCATCACGCTGTTAATACCCACCCCATTGATAATAAACTGGTTATCATACACCCGCCCCCCGGCGATACTGAATTGCGAGGGGGACAAATCCTGCACCGTGCTGTTCGTGATACGGTCTTGATTGCCGTCGTATTGCACATTTGGCAGCGTTTCAAACAACAGATTGGGGTCACCAAATCCAGGTATGAGGACAGAGATAGCGGATTCAGTAAAAATGGTTCGACCTGAATCCACCGGATACAAAGGCAACCAATTCGCGACTGGCTACGACCCGAATGTTCACTTCGGCAGTTCGTTCCAAAAGGTTGTTGCTGCTGCTCAGTGGTTTCTTCGACCTCGGTTTCCTGCGCAAATGCCGGCGATGGTATTGCCAATAACGATGCACATAAGGACAAGCCGAGGGGCCATAGACTGGAACGATGATGACTGCTGTTCATGACAATTTCCTTTTTTGAATGCTGAATCATGGCGTGCTGCGAGTGCTGTGAAACCGTGGAATACATAATGCCGCGACCGCACCCAGCCATCCAAATAATACGACCATAATCAAGGCGGGTACATCAAAACATCGAGCCCAACTGTAGCGACGACGCACCAAAGTCAACAGGAGCGCAAGCGCCAGACCGGGAAGCCACGCCCAGGGTTTGCCAAAGCTGAAGTAGGCTCCAATGAAGTTTTGATAGGGCACCTTGAAATCCAAAATCACTGGAAATAATCCGCGCTTGAGCGCCTGGCCAGGGCGCTCATACCATGGGGACAGGGGCTCGGAATGATGCGCCAGTTCGTTGAAGTCCCGGTCAAGCACCAGAAATTCAACATTGTCGCCATGCACTGCAGTGAATTGCAGATCCAGTAAATTGCCGCGCAGCGAGAACCGGGTAACGGTCGGATCAAAGGCACGCAAAGGGATGCGCACCGGTCAAAATTCAGGCCCCACCAGCAACCACAATTCGTTTTCCTCAGTTACTGTCAGTCCTCTGATTTCGGCATTCAATTGTTCGCGCACCTGAATGATTAATGGACTGAGCCCGATGTCCAGGGGTTGAATAACCGGCTGCCCAAATTCTCTGCGCAAGCGAAACCACTGACCGCGATTATCCACCAGCAGCATACCATCATCAAAGGTCTTGCGCGTGGTGGGGTTGTTGGCGAAATGGCGCACAGGGAATTCAAATCCAGCAGCCAACAGCGCATCGGTAAACTTTTGCGTAAGAGCCGCATCCACACTATTACCACTGGGAACCAGAAAAGTAAATTGCTTGCCGGGCCGGACGAAATCCGGCGGCATTACCAAATTCAACTCAACGTCTTTCGCTTCCAGTAGGGGTCGCATACGCACCACTTGCTCTTGAAAATCCCTGGGGGTAACCCGCAGATCCGCGCGATTGAGCAGTATTGCCTGGCGCGTGAGCGCAACGCCATCAATGGCAGTTGGCATGCGCTCCTGCCGCATCAATAACGCATGATTGTTGATCGGGAGAATTTCCTGATATTGTTCACGCGTGTAGATTTGATTGCTGTCGATATTAACGTAAATGACGCCTCCCTCAACAGGACGCGTGGCGATTATGGCGCGTTCAACCTGGCTGTAGTTGAAGCTGGGCCCCCGATACCGCTGGGCAGCCAGTAAATCATAAAATGCGGGCATGTAGTGCGCGAGCAGGAGTGCCACCGCCAACAAAAGAAAAATGCGGGCCAGCAACCGGGTCATACCAACCCCTTTCTAAAGCGGTAACAGGCAATAATCGGCAGACTTATCCAGGCAGCGGTCACAGGCACTATCCACAATAACGCTGGTGTGTAAGCGTGATAAAATCCATCGAGAAAGAATAACCTCACGACACCAACGAGCAGGATTAAGTAAGTAATTCTGAAGCGCCAGTTCTGTTCGAGCAATACTCCGGATGCGATGAAATAGGCGGTTACCCCCGCCAGCAACCAAGGGTCAAAATACTCAACGCAGTTCCGGCAAATTCGATAGGAAAATACCACAAACCGACGGTCAATATCAGCACTACTGCAGGCGTCACGGCCAGCGCCAACAGCAGCACTCCGATCAACAAATGCAAAACCACCGCCTTTTCTTCATTGAGCGGCAGGTGGAGAAACAGTCGGATACGCTTATTCAATATTTCCGGTAGAAATTGCACCACGGCCAGCAACAAGCCGGTCAACACAGGCAAGTAATTATACCGCAAGAAGAAAGTGCTGCTGTTAAACACCCAACTGCCCCAGTTACTGGCTGGATCGCCCAGGCGAAAACTGTTGTGCAACCGCAGACAAACAAAAATCGCCACAGCCAGATTAGCTGCAAACAACAACCACCATACCTTGGAGGTCTTGATCCATTCCTTATAGAAAAATGCGCTGAAATGATTCACGATTAATACTTCCCTGTCATAGCAATAAACGCTTCCTCCAAAGTGACGGCAACAGTGCGTAGTTCCGTCGTTTCCACCCCTCGGCGGCGCAACCAATCCAATGCTGCTCCGGGTGTCAAAAAATCCATACAAGCGCCAGTGGTCCGGCTTGTGTTCCAGCCTCACCAATCCTTCCTTCTCAAAGGATTCAGTTAAGGGCATTGTTGTGGTAAAACCATAGCATCGATATTGTTCGCGCAGATTTTTGGTAGGCATGTCCACCAAGACCGAACCGCGTTGATAAATCAGGCAGTCGTCAATCAAGTCTTCGAGATCTTGAATGATGTGCGAAGTTAACAAAATGGTGCGCTTGCCATCGGCAGCAAACTCCTTGATGACGTCGATAAAGAGATGCCGATAGCCAGGGTCTAAACCGAGCGAATAGTCATCGAAAATGATCAGATCAGGCTTTTGGGCCAACAATAAGCCGAGTGCGACTTGAGAACGCTGACCACAAGACATGCTGCTGATTCGCTGCTTGCGACTGATGTCCAGTTTAGTGATGAGGTGATGGTACACTTCAGGTTCCCAGCGCGGATAAAATCGGGCATAAAACCGTTCAATTTGATCCACATTGAAAAAACCGTATTGGCATGGCCTTCAATCAGGTAACCAATGCGTGCCTTGACAGAAGCACTGAGGTTGTGGGACTCCTCCCCCAGCAAATAGCATGCACCGGAAACAGGCGTTATGAAGGAGTTAAGGATGTTGATGGTGGTTGATTTACCCGCCCCATTGCGCCCCAGCAAACCGCAAATCCTTCCGGGCATCACCTTCCAACTCACCCCGCGTAATGCCGGCTTACCATCATACTCATGATAAAGATCCACACACTCTACGGCTGGTAAACTCATCGTTCCTTTCAAGCAGGCATGATGCCATTCACTGCAAACTGACCACACATATCGCCACCATGGTAACAAAACCACCCGCTTGTCAACCGTACCGTCTAACCAATCGGCCAATGATTCCCAGGAGGTTTGGATTCCGGGCAACCTTTATCCCCGATCTCCCAATCGGATTCTTCGGCGAAAAGTCGAGGGCGATTCTCCGCATACGCGCGCAAATACCACACTCAACATTCTGCCATCCGCAAACCCGGCAGCACTGGCAACGTCTGTCAGTTTGATATCTGTTTCCAAAAGCAGGCGCTTGGCGTAATCGACCCGCGCAGACTGCATGATATCATGCACCGTCCGACCCAATGCACTGCGCACCCTGCGCTCCAATTTGCTTCTGCTGGCACCCACCAGTGTGGCACATTGATCCACTGAATGCAGATTGGCTATATCGCGGCGAATCAAGCTCAGCGCCCTGCCAACAAAAGGATCACCGCACTGCAAGACCTCAGTGGAGGCGCGACATCGATGCGCAGAGGCGGTACCCGGATCACCGTGTCTTTAGCAATCACCTCTCCTTCCATCAGCCGTTTAAGCAAAGCCGCCGCCTGAAAACCGATTTGTTCTGCGTCCAGAATCACAGCCGAAATCGCAATGGACTTAACTGCTGCTGCCAGGGTTCGTGATCTACCCCAAGAATGGCGACGTCCTCCGGGATCAACACATCCCGCAATAACAGCGCTTCCAGTAAAACACGGGCCTCGTGAGTATTGAAAACAAAGATCCCGCAGGACCTCGGCAAACTGAAATCACTGCCGTAAAGGTCCTTGCTCTGCAATTGCAGACAGTCCCTGCCTGCCTGTCTCAAGAACTGCTCGAAAGCTTGTCCTCTCAGCACCGCCGCGTGATGCGGCGGCTGCATGCCACCAGCATAAAATGCAAAATGGCGAAACTGCCGTTGCAGGAAAAATTGCGCTGCCATAGCGCCAGCAGCTGCGTCATCGGACACCACCCTTGGCACAGGTGCTGATGCCGCGCGTGCCGATACCCCGACAACAGCGGATATGCCTCTGCGCTGCACCAGTTGCAAGGATTCATGCTCCACATCAATCTCGGAAAAGTTGCCAATGACTCCATCCACCTGCCTGAGGCGCATGAACTCGTGCCCCAACTCTCCTTCATGCGCAATGTTCAACAAGCGCCAGGAAGGCTGTGCCAAGGCGTAGCGAAGTATCCCGCGCTGAATTGCACGTTGATGCTCATAGGCAGCGTTCAGTGCCACATAAATGTTTTTTCTGGATGGAATTGATTTCATTCAACTGCGCATGGGCAAGACCGACACTATGCCTGAAATCGGATAATTTTTGACGGCATTACGCAATGAAATTCATGCCTAAATTCCTTATGCTGATTGAGTCAAATTAAACAATCAGATCATAACTACTGCATGAAAAAAACAATATCCCTACTCTGCGCGTTTGCTTGCACCGCATCCGCTGCATCCGCTCAAATCGTATTCACAGAAACTTTTAACTATACTGGTGGCACCAATCCCTTGATCAACATTGCCGGTTGGAGTTGGCAGTCAGTGACGGTGGCGTTTTCCGACGCCAGTGGACAACGTCAATTCAGCCGCATCTCGAGCAACAATGGCATTGGCGGCACTGCCGGGTTTGCCTACAATGCCCCCCAACGCCGCCCTCGGCGCGGTAGCCTCACTCACTTGGTACAGTGGACAATCATTTTCCCAATCAACTCTCGAGTCGATCAGCGCCTTTATCGGCCACAACAATGTAGCCAACGAAACCCGCTTGTCGTTCAGGTTGAAGGCGAAGGTTGGTTTGCCACCACCCAAAGCTGGACTACCCCAGCAATGACTGCAGGAAATTTTCCGACCCAGGCCCAGCAAGTGACCTTTGATTTTGTCGCCGACGCCTCGGCGTGGCGTCCGTTGGCATTTGATGGTCTGCTGGGAGATGCCAGCTCCGGATTCGCTGTGTTTTCAGGCGACCAGAGCGCCAATGCTCTCGCTGGCAATCTGCCGAGCGGTTCCATAACTGCGGTTGGCGTCTATCATTACATGGCTGCCGGAGCCATCACCCGTTTCGACAATTTCACGGTCACCGCCATCCCCGAACCCTCCACCTATGCGGCGATCTTCGGTGCTTTGGCCTTGGGCCTTATTGCCCTGCGCCGTCGGCGCAAGTGATAATCTGATTTTAGATTTCCACGCCAACAGGCTCAATCCCCTGTTGGCACACAAAAAAGCCGCGATTGCGGGCTTTTTTTGCGTGCGAGATACTGCGCGAAACTACCTCCCGATCACTTTAAATTCCGCTTCCTCAGAAAAAGTCACACAATTTTAGCAACATGGTAACCTTATGCCAACATACCGATGCTAGAGTGAGTTGTTAGCAGAAAAATTACACTGAATCCAAAATTTGGTACAGTCTCTGCGTAGGAAATTAATCTCTCACATAACATCGAAAAATAATACCATGAAAACTAAACTTATCGCCTGCATCGCCACCTTGGCAATTGCTTCTGTCTCACAAGCGGAACTTGCCGCTTCAGTTATATTCTCTGAAGACTTTGGATCTTTAGCCAATGGTACTGGAATCACGACATCAAACACGGGGCTAACCTATGTCAGAATTGGTACACAAGGTGGCAGTATTAACGCCCAAAACCCATCCAGTTTTGGCAGTGGAGCATCCTTGAGTTTAGTGGGTCCAACTGGAGGTTCATTGAACGGATTCGGTGTCGAATCAGGACTGGACATTGGAGGGTTAACCGTTATGGAATTTGATCTCCGCCTCGGTAATACGAACGGAACCTTTGCATTTGGTTTGGGATCAGGCAATTCCTTCACAGGAAATAGTACATTCGCCACCGCTCAAGGATTGTATTGGTTTCAAATTACCGGAGGCGAGCTCCAGCGACGTACTTCCAGTTGGATTGCTGTAGACACAATCGCAACCGCTACCAATTACTCGATTGCCATCTATTCAAAACACAAGCGGAGCAGACTTTCGATTTCGGAGGCGCTGGTGGAACAGTCAACAATGGAACTATGACCTTAACAATCAATGGTATTGCTGTTGCCACCAATGTGGCCTTAACGACAGCCGCTGTTAACGCAGATGCTTTCAGAATGTATTCTATCAATGGTTCCAATGTAGAAATTGACAACATCTCCCTGACCGCCATCCCCGAACCCTCCACCTATGCGGCGATCTTCGGTGCTCTGGCCTTGGGCTTTATTGTCCTTCGCCGTCGGCGCAAGTGAGGGATGAGATAGGCGGGTTTGCTCAGGCTTTGACCAAGAGTAAATCGACCTTACCGATATGATGAAAACGCAGGACAACACCCTTGGGGTGTTTGTCCTTTTCTATTTCCAGCTCGGTGCCATTTTCGGCAATCAGGCGGCAGCTGTCCGGACAATGGGAAATCACGATTTCCGACAAACCATAGGCTGAACAACTATAGGAGATTGACTGAGGGCTGGCAGCGACTGCATGCAGGCAGACAGTGGAGCGCAGCCAAAGTGGCTCTGATGATGGCTGGGAGCCGCGCAGGGCTATCTGATGTTCGCCAGGACTGAGTAAATCCTGTGGCAATTGCAGGGTATGTGCAACGGGCAACCCATCGACACGCAATTCCAAGGGGGCATCCTCAACTTGAAAATGGAAATGCACAGTGGCTTTACGCCAAGGATAACTTTGTAGGGTTGAGTAGGCGGCAGTCGGACGAACCGCGAGACCGTATGGCAAGCGCCTGACACCGAGCGAAGCCCAGGCTCCCAACCAGGCCGCCATGGCAAAACCTTGCGGACGAATATCGTGGTATAGATTGCCTTGTGGAGCACCCAATTTTTCCGGCATTGCGCCACCCATCGGCAAAAAGGTTCCGGGTTGCTGAGCCTCGGCATGAATCATCTTCAACACCTGAAGCAGACGTTGCTCGCCATATACCCAAGGATCGACAGCGGCGATGGCCGCACAGATTCCATTGATCCAGTGCATTTTCGGCTTGCGCAGCAGGGCATTCAGCAGGGCGTCGCTCACTGCATCGCGATCTTGCAGAGGCAGGAAATTCGGCATGGACAGTGCCCAAATGTAAGTGGAACTCGCAGGTCCCCAGTAGAAGGCACGGCGCACCACATCATCCTCACAAAGAAGATCGCCATAAGCGGGAAGTCCATCTTTCCGATCGGCATAGAGAGGTTCCAGTCGCTGCCACAGGTGTTGAGCCTTTGCTGTGTATTCCTCCGCAAGCGATTCATCTGTATGAAGGGCACCCAGCATGCAATACGCCGAATGCATAAGAGTGTTCAGGTAGATGTCGTAACTGCGCAAAACGCGGTGGCCATCATGGCGGATGTGCTCATCACCTGCAGGTTTGCCGATAGCAAAGTCCCAGGCATAATCACGGCTTAAAAAAGCTGGTGTTTCGTCGGCAAAATAGCCGCCGAAAAGACCTTTGCTGGAATCAAAGCAATAGGCTTCCACCCAAGCCATGGCATCACGCAACAGTTTCTTGTCGGCGGTGCCCACCGTGCCCATTGAACCGTGCTGAGTCCAGTGGGTAAAAATTGTCCACAACACGTAATAGATTCCGTCCTCCTCATACTTGCCGTAATCACGATTGATCAATTGAGCAAACATTTTACCGGGTGGAATGCCCTCCCCTCTGGCATCGGTTGGATTGTCCAATAACAACCGGCACAGTTCAGGCAATTTGTGCGGCCACCCCGCTGCAGACTGATAAGCGAACGCAAACCCGGCATCACGCACCCAAATCAAGTAATAGATCGCCTTCAAAGATGCCCGGAAAGCGCCGGAATCATCGATCATGGAATGTAAACTGCGCACCAAAAAATCTCTGAAGCTGTGCAAAGCATCACCTGTACCTCCACTGGTTCGACCGGGAAGTTGGATGGTATCCAAAGTGGCTGACGTGGAGCTTAAGTGTTCGACCGGGGAGAGGGATGCCAACGCACGCAGTCGTTCCGGAGAACCATCACCCAACAAGCCGACACCAAGGACACACAATTGGCCTGCCGACAAGTTGGCCTGACAATAGTGGCGCGACCATTTATTGCGAAATGGCGAGTGTCTGAGATAACCGTGACCCGCCCCCAAACAGGTGGTAAACTCAAAGGCGTAGGCGGGCTCTTTGTGACGCACCAGCAGGCTGCTGTGTGTGCTGCTGATAACGGTATCATATCTATCGGTCGCCAAATCAACGATCTGAGGCTGTTCCGCCCACAAAAAAAACCGCTGCCACATCAGGGCGCAAGGCGATGTGCACCACTTGATCCCGAAACCTAAGAATCGAATGGTAAGGATCATAGTCGCAACTGAGAAACTGACTCAAAGTCAGTCAGGCAATTGGATGCTGGCAAACACTTCCAGATGTTCGTCACGATTGGAAAAATTGCGATCGTGAGCGGCAGTGGATAGGCCTGCCAACGGCGACCACCAGATGATCAACCGTCCAAGGTCGATGTTAAATTCGACGCGCAACCCCTGTGGATTGTGCATAAAAATCTGAGCTGGATGAAGTGGCATGATTTAGAGGTTGCTGGACCAATCTGGCAACATGAGCGGCTGTTGAGGCAGTGAATGGCTGTAAGAAAAGGAAAGCTCCGCTAGCGCGGAGCTTTCCAACTCATACTACCCTCGATCCCCTACTGATATGAAAAACTATTCTCAACCTGAGTGCGTGGTTCAATGGTTGGGAAGTGAAACCAGTTGCGCTGAAAAACAGGCCGATCACTCACCGAGTTGGTGACGTGCAGCCAGAAATCCCCAGTAATAGGCTGTGGGACGAAAGGTTTGATGAATGGTGTATTCAGACATAGCGGGCCAGCGAAACAGATCGACATGCCATTCAGATGCGGGCCAACTGCGACTGTTAGGCACCATTTGG
>JAJOKB010000040.1 GCA_021208135.1 Verrucomicrobiota bacterium
CCAAAAGCTTCTATCAGATTCAACACTGGTAGAATGGATTCATTCCATGTTTGGTATCTCCCAACTGTTATTAGCTCTGCAACTGCATTGGATTGAATGATACCTTGTTCACGTAAAATCAACGTTACTTTGCCATCCGCACCCCAATCCTGCCAACTGGATGCACTGCCAAATTCATAAAAGCTACGCTCAGTTCCAGGTGGCATATGCCACTGGGGGAAGCAGGATAACCAAGGCATTTCAGGATTGGATATGTTTGATCTGCGTACTTGATCCCTCACCGCATTGAGCTCACTAATGCCAGGCTTCACAAAGCCCACATAAACACCAGTTGATGCCAGGAAAAGTAGTGTGAAACTGCTCGAATGGACTATCCACCAACTGAAATTTATGGGTAATTTTCGAATGCCAGTGACGACTGTGAATGCACAAAAATGAAAAAGCACTCCATATACATATGGCAATGTTCTTGGCGGTGTGTAATTTTCACCAGCCGCAACAAGTGGGGCAACCCCCAGACCACACGCAATCAAGATCAACACCGTCCGCTTAAAGGGTTCCGAACCTTTCGCCACTATAATAAAGTAAGCCATCCCCAGTAGTGCAGTCGCAATAATAAAGACATATTTCCAGGTTGGTCCGAATATCGCGCCCCAACCTCCAAGCGCTGTGGGTACGGTTGTTGAAACAAGAAAAGTCAATTTTCCCAATAGATCAAAATCCGTCTGCATGCGCTCCGCCAACCAGGTTCCTTTAAAGAAAAGATTGGTTACAGCTTTAGAAAAAATGAAATATACAACCACAGTCGCCACAAAGGCTGCTAACGGAGTTGCATATTGGCGGATTTGAATCCTGCCGTTATTGGCGAAGGTCAATCCAATGATTAGGGGTAACAGGAAAAATGAAGCTGCAGGTTGATAGATGCATTCTGCGGCAAACAAACCTAGGCAGGCAATGACGAGACGGCTTTTTGATAGCCTTTCACTGTTGGAGCTTTCATAGGCCAACATCCCTGCGGCAAGTGCAATAAGCGATGCGAACGCATGTGCTGAACAGGTAGCCCATCCCATAAATACCGCAAATGCAGGCGTAGTTGAGATCCCTATGGCAAAGAAAATAGACTCGGAGGATTTGATGTGCTTGGCATACAAATGAAATAGTAGTCCTGCAAATAGTCCCGTACCAATAATTCCAAGTAGCCGAATCCAGCCGAAGTCACTTATCGTTTGGGTGAGCCGGAATAGAATGCCATCATAAATGCCGAGTAATGGTCTGCCCCATGCGAAATGTGTGTTAAACCAAAATGGCTCTCTGCCACTCTGATAATTAACCAACATTGAGAAATCATCGCTATGGCCAAACTCACCAAGAATTGCGTGAATAAAAACAAGAACGTACGCTCCTGCAAATGCTCCGAATACGGCAATTTTTTTGTCGTTCAGGATCTCTTTCATAGAAAAAACCTTCGTGGGAGATTGGCTCTTATTGCCTCTTATAATCCCCCCGGCTGAAGTACTTTTCCAGCCAGATGTACATGCAGATGAAGAAGTAGCGGGAGCCCATCTCTTTGATTTTGAGCTTGGCGACGCCGGTGCGGCGGTTGCGCCAGGTGATGGGCACTACTGTCCAGGTATAGCCGCGCACGATCGCCTTGAGCGGAATCTCCACGGTCAGGTTGAAGTGGGGTGAAATCAGCGGTTGCACGCCTTGGATCACGGTTTTGCGGTAGGCCTTGAAGGCATTGGTGGTATCGTTCAGTTTGATGCCAAACATCACCTTGATGAAGAAATTGGCCATGCGGTTGAAGAGGTATTTAACCGCTGGATAGTCAATGGTGCCGCCGCCTTTGACGAAACGACTGCCAAACACGCAATCCCAGCCCTCGTTGAGCTTGTGCCAATAGACCACCACGTCGCGCACATCGTCGGATTCGTCGGCCATCATGATGGTGACGGCATCGCCGGTGGTGTTGTCGAGGCCGAAGCGGATGGCGCAGCCAAAGCCGTGGCGTCCGGTGTTTTGTACGGGTTTTAGTTGCGGGATGTCGGCGCGAACCCGCTGCAGAATTTCCCAGGTGCTGTCAGTGGAACCATCATCGACGACGACGATTTCGTGTGGCACGTGGTGCAAGGATAGTTCCAGGTGCAAGTGGCGGACAGTGGCTTCGATGCAGCCTTCCTCGTCGCGCGCTGGCAAAACGATGGAAAACAGCTCCAGCTTGGGTTGATGGTCGGGGGGATTTTCTTGGCTCATAGCAAACCTTTGGAAATCTTTAACCAATCAGGTTGTTGCTCGGCAAAGCGAGCAATTTCCTCGAGTATTTTTTGTAATGGACGTTCCACTTTGAAGTTCCAGCGGGTTTCCGCTTTGGATGCATCGAGTACCATCCAGGGGATGTCAAATGGTCGGTCAGCGGTTTCAGAAGTGACTTCGTGTTTGCCCCAACGCTCCGCACACCATGCTGATAATTGGGCCAAAGAGCAGGCGTTGGCTGTGCCACCACTGAAATTGGCAATGCAGTCGGCTTCGGGTTGGGTCGTTGACAGTTGTTGCGCGAGCACAGGGGCCAAATCCAGTGGATGCAGGCAATCGCGCACTTGATAGCCACTGCCGCCAAAGCCAATGTACTTGAGAGGTTGACGCTGTTTCCATGCGTGCAACCAATAACTGAAGATGCCTTGTTGCGCGTGCCCGAATTGTCCCGCGCCCGCTAATACCCCGCAACGATTGATCCACACCGGAAATCCAAACGTAAGTCCGTATTCGATGGCCAATGCCTCGGAAGCCACCTTGGACGCTCCATATAAAGATACTGGAGCTGCAGTGGAATAGGCTTCACTGACCCCGCTGGCGGTAATGCCGTGGGGCAGGGAAGCGGGGTTGCCGGTTTGCAGATGGAAGGCGTGATTTTTTTCGAGGACGGGCAGTCCTGCCAAGCCCGGAATGGAATACACCCTGCTGGTGCTGAGCAAGATGAACCCGGCCCTATGGCATTTGCAGTATTCCAGCAGTTGCAGGGTTCCCTGCAGATTGTGCTCCATCACTTGGCGACTGCTGGTGGTGCCATCCACTCCCGCCAGTACGCTTGGATTGGCTGCCGCATCCACCACCCAGTCCACGGCTGGCAAAGCTTCAAAATCGCTCGCCACGCGAATATCGCCATGCAGCACTGTGACGCCAGCCTTGACCAGGGCAGCGCGGTTACGGTCGCTGCCAGGCCGAATCAGATTGTCGATGCCAGTGATTTGCCAATCCGGATGATTTTCGCGCCAATACAAAGCCAATGTACTTCCCACGAATCCGCAGATGCCTGTGATTAGGATTTTCATTTGAGAGTTTGAAAGTTGTTACCAAAGCATCTTAACCCGCGTCTTGCGGTACAAGTCGATGTTATTTTTGCCGTGGCTATGACTGCACAGCCTGAAAAAAACTTGAAAGCACACAACGCTTGTGTTTGGTTCAGAACAATGTTGAGAGCTTTGACAGTGCTCATTCTTGCCATCGGCATACTGGTGTTCAGCGTGCCGGTAAACGCAGGTGCGTCCACTGTCGAACAATCTTGCTGCGGTTCTCCCGTTGAATCCGTGCCATCCGGTTGCTCGCATGACGATAGCAACTGCTGTGGCAGTGACTGTGCTTGCGTGTCTTGCATAGTGTGCAAGATCTGCAATCCAGTGGTTGGTTTGCTCCAGCAGCTCTCTGATTTGCATTTTTCTTTTCCTGGTCAGAGTCAGTACCGAATAGCTGACTTGGAACCTGCGGATGGCGTCATGGTACTCATTGAGCGCCCTCCGATTGTTCAGGTGTGATTCTCTTCATTAAACACGCGGCACGTCGCCGCTTCGCAACTGCGCACACTGTGTGCGTACAAATTTGAAAAAAAGAAAGATCATACAATGAACTTTAAGAAATTGTTTTCCGTTTTGCTCATCGCATTGCCCTTAACGCTAGGTTTCGGCCTTACTGCAACTGCAGGTTCCTCCTGTTGCGCTGCCAAACAGTGCTGCTGTGAAACTTGCGTGTGCGAAGACTGCAGCTGCTGCGGCGATGCCTGCAGCTCCGACTGCGGTACGGCTTGCGGCGATTGCGCCTGCAAGTAATTCTTGCATGTGAGCGGCTCCCCAACCGGAGCACGATAAATTCAACCGCAGCACTGCGTCAGCAGGCTGCGGTTTTTTTTATAAGGTAGGTACGGGTGCCTGGCACCTGTGGTTTGGGTGGGAAAGTGGGCGGGTGGATAAGTAAAGGCTTGTATGCCGCCGGTGTTCGTTTAGCTGTAGCGCTATGCAGTTAGTGTGTTTGGATTTAGAAGGCGTGTTGCTGCCGGAGTTTTGGATTGCCGTGGCGGAGGCCACTGGAATCGAAGCTTTGCGTCGGACCACACGCGATGAACCAGATTATGATGTGCTGATGCGCTATCGCCTGGATATTCTTGATCGCGAGGGACTTACTATCGACCGTATCCACCATGCAATCCGCGATTTGGAGCCTTTTACCAGGTGCCGTCGAATTTACCCGTTGGCTGACCGCGCGCACGCGGCTGATCATTTTGTCGGACACCTTTTCGCAATTTGCCGCACCCTTGATGGCAAAGCTGGGACACCCTGTTTTGTTCTGCCATGAACTTGAAATCAATGCTCAGGGAGTGATCACCGATTACAAGCTGCGCCAACCGGACCAAAAGCGTAAAGCCGTGCAAGCGCTGCAATCCCTTAATTTCGAGGTCATCGCGGCTGGGGATTCCTACAACGATTTGACGATGTTGCAAAGCGCAGACCACGGAGTTTTATACTGCCCTCCGGATAAAATGCGTGCTGAATACCCGAACTTTCCGGTAGCTTGGAATCATTCCGAACTGCAACAGGAATTCATGAAATTGGGGATACAGTGATTATGGAAACCGTTCTTCTCGTGGCGGTGCTGCTTATTGCCGTCAAACTGGTGGCCGACTTGGGTCTGGATTACCTCAATTTGCGCTCCGTCAATCAGCATGCCCACGCAGTTCCTGAGGAGTTTGCTTCCTTCATTGGCAAGGAGACCTACGCTAAGTCCGTGAACTACACACGGGCTAAAATTCGGTTTGGACTGGTGGAAACCTTGTTTGATAACGTGTTGCTGGCAGTAGTGCTGATTTCAGGGCTTTTGCCTTGGCTGTGGAGTGCCCTGGGCAATGCGGAGGCTTCGGCTTTGTGGCAGCAGGTCCTGAGTCTGATGCTAATCCTGTTTCTGTTGGGGCTTCCGGGGATTCCTTTTTCGCTGTATGGACAATTCCGCCTGGAGGAGCGTTTTGGCTTTAACAAGATGACTCTGGGGCTCTGGTTGTCGGATCGCTTCAAAGGTATGATTCTGGCCTTGGTACTTGGGTTTCCCCTGTTGTGGTTAGTGCTTTGGTTGGTGGGCTTGTCGTCCCTTTGGTGGCTCTATGCTTTTGCAGGGTTCTTCGTGTTTCAATTGTTGATGATTGTGATTTATCCAAATTACATCATGCCGCTGTTCAATAAATTCACCGAATTGCCGGATGGTG
>JAJOKB010000046.1 GCA_021208135.1 Verrucomicrobiota bacterium
ACCGGCTGGTCCTCCACCAACGACAACTAAATCATAGGGTTCAATCGACATACCGCAACAGAACAACAA
This sequence comes from Verrucomicrobiota bacterium, assembly GCA_021208135.1. Classification (GTDB taxonomy): domain Bacteria; phylum Verrucomicrobiota; class Verrucomicrobiia; order Opitutales; family Oceanipulchritudinaceae; genus JAJOKB01. Next base: position 70 of record JAJOKB010000046.1, read on the forward strand.
CCTTTGCCGATTGACAACCCCAATCCTTGCAAGTTTTTAGCAATTACTCCGCTTGCAGTATCAATCTGAGGAACACAGCATTTTCGGTTTCTCCAGGCGTGGCGTCAACCGTCCATTGGTGATACCCATCGCTGAGTGTCTCTGGTGTCAGTGCGGAAGTATCCACGGTGGACCAAGTGCTTAAATCCGCAGACTGTTCGACCGACCAAGTAAAGCCTTCGGCGTCTGCTCGCGTACGGAATTTCATGACCCCCAAAGTCGTCGGAGTTCCATTTACGAGTTCCAAGCGCGGCATATACTCGGCGGGAACAGGGTCCAAGGGCCCTAATCCAAATGCGAAACGCATTAAATTTGAAATGCCGTCGTTGGCGTAAGATTCCGTGGGCGCAGTTCCTTCCGCTCCACTGATGGCAAATGCCTCAAGCCACAGTTCATAGGGACTGGGTTCAGGTTGAGCTGTGGTGACCTCGAAGAAACGGTGGGAACTAGCGGAATACCCGGCAGCGTTGCTCACGCGCAGGGTGACCAGATATCTGCCGGACGCGTGCCAGTTGTGATTGACTACTTCACCTTCGGCAGTCGTGCCGTCGCCAAAATCCCAGTGCCAGGTGGCGTCCGCATGGGTGCTCTCGCTGGCGGTGCCGTCAAAAGTGAAGATACCGTCTTCTTCGGCATAGCTAAAAGTGGCAAATGGTCGGTCGGCTGAGAAAGGTTTGAGCGCAAATATTGCGGTTATTCCGGCATAGGCATCTGTGCCCCAGGCAGGAACATTGGCAGTAGGTATATTGTTCCCTCCAGCCGAAGTGCCTGCGTTGTTGCTGTGCTGGCCCACCACCAGAGCGCCACCGCTAATGGGGGAAGATGGCGCGCAAGTTGGTGTTGTCAGCACCACCGGTTCAGCATCAATATCGCCGTTGGGATATGTCCACTGTCCGGTCAACACACTGGAATAAGCCAGGGCATCCAACATGGGTTCATAAACTCTGGCCCAGTTATTCCAGGGCGCAGTACCCTCATTGAGAATGGGGTTGTTGTGGCCTAGTCGGCGCGGAAGTTTTTTGAAAGGCGTTGCTGGTAGTGACCATGCGAGGTCCTCTGCCAACAGTGTAAATGCGACCATCGGGTCCGACACGCGTCGCATTTTCGGTGGCGCGTGTTGTTGTCAGATCCGGCCATCCGGCATTGTGATTGGGCCAGCCATCGTGAATGGGTTCAGGGTACGTTTGGGTGGGCCAGTTACCCCTATTGTTGATTATGCGCCGGAAAAAGCCTGCCAAAAAGGTCGCTGCCTCCAAATTGCCGTCATCCGCGCGCAGGCGGGCAATGTAACTGATATGAATATTGCCTTCAACTCCAGTGAATCTGTTTTGAAAGGCGTTGGCACCGGGGTTGAGGGCGATGTTGTTGCCAGACCAGAAATTGGAAGTGTTATTGCCGTGGCACCGGGCCATGACAATGACACTGCCCCCAGCACTCAATGGAACCGAGTAATCAATGTCCATGCCATCAATGTACTGGTCGGGTGGGGATACAAAGGTCGTGTCAATCAGGCCATCGCCAGTTGTATCCCGTGCTTCGGTGTACAGGCGGTTCCACCAGATCATCTCACCGTCGGCATTGTATCCTATGACTGCTGGTTCGAAATCGGGCTGCTCGATGCGCGCTCCGGCATCCCAGAAAATAGATTTAATGTTGTATCCAAAATAAAAGTAATTGTTGCGCCGATCGACCGATATGGCGCCGATCCAGTGCCTGCCCTCGGCGCGGTAGCCGTTGTAGCCATAGGCCCGGTTATTGATGATGCGCACAGGTTCACCGGAGAAATCGTGGGTGCGCATGATGTCAATCGGCCATGTGCCCTGTCTGATACCGCCGTTGCCGTCAGGTGTAATGGCGAATAGTTCTTCATTGGTCCAGGATTGGTTGTCGGTGGGTAGGCGAATAGCGCTGTGCGTAGCCGTGGGGAAGTTTTGTCCAACACCGCGTTGCCAATCGCCGTTGACCCAATGGCTGGCGCGCAAACCAGGTAGTGAAGTCAAGTTGCCCTGAGGGTCCATGAAACCGATGGTGGCACTCCATTCTCCGCCTTGGGCAAAGACAACCCGACCATCGTTACCGACGTCCCAAGGTTGGAACACTTCATGGCCGTTTGCCGCCTGGATGCTGCGAATCCAATCAAAGGCAGTTGGCGTACCATCGACGAAGTTGTCGGAGAGCCTGCCAATAAAGTAGCCACCTGAAACTTGGCCGGAAACATAGAGCATGCCGGTGGGCTCTCCCGGAACCTCTGTGGTCCGCATCCACCGGAGGTTGGTTACAGCCCCGGCGGGGAGATGAACCACTTCGAGAATGCGTTCGGCATCTCCACTCAATCGCAAGATAAAGGCGACATTGGATCCGGATGGATTGGGCAGACCTGTCACTGGAATTTGTGTGCGCGCAATGTCCGCATCGATCCAATCGAGGTTTGCACTTACGCCGGCCACCAGAAAAGTGCCGTCAGACAGCTCCCGGACATCGTTGAAACGGGTGTTGGCATTGGCACCGGCATAAGTGACAACGAATCGCTGCACATTGCTGGCGTCAATGGAGGTAATAAATAGGCACAGCAATGCTGCGAAACAGGGTAGGAGGTAGTTTTTCATTTTAGTAGGAGGACAGGTATGTTTTGAGCACCAGCCTCCCAATGTCAACCTCAACAGGCAACTGGATCAACGCGCGTACAAACTTTTCAATTCTCTCAAGTAAGCCCCGCTATCACGTTCCAGTATATCGAGTTGTGAACCCGTGCAACGCCATTGCCAATTGCCTTGTGCCTCGCCTGGAGTGTTCATGCGAGCGGGAGAACCAAGGCTGAGAAGGTCTTGCAGCGCCACCACGAACAGCTTGCTCACGGATGCATAGCCGGCGCGAATAAAGTCCCAGGGGACATTGTCGCCCGGCACCCGCCAGTACCTGCGCATGAGATCCTTGGTGGCCTCAGGTTGGCTGTGATACCATTCCCAGCAGGTCGCATTATCGTGTGTTCCTGGGTACAGGACACTGTTGGGAATCAGATTGTGCGGCAGATAATCGCTGTTTTCGCCATCGAAGGCAAACTGCAGCACAGCCATGCCTGGAAGGCCTGTTTCTGCCAGTAATTTTCTCACCCCATCGGTGATCAAACCCAGATCTTCTGCGATCAGGCGTGCGCCGGGAATGCTTTTTTTGATTGCTTTGAAGAAATCCCAATCCCGGTCCTGGCATCCAGGTGCCGTCCTTGGCGGTTTTCGCCGCTGCTGGTACAGACCAGTATTCGTCGAAGCCACGGAAGTGGTCGATGCGCACCACGTCGTACATGGTGAAATTGGCCTGCAAACGTTGCAGCCACCAACGGTAGCCATCTTTTTTGAGCGCCTTCCAATCAAACAAGGGGTTGCCCCACAGTTGACCGTCAGCGGCAAAATAGTCCGGTGGGACACCGGCTACTGCGGTGGGTTTCAAATCCTTATCCAGTTGAAACCATTGCGGTTCAGCCCAGACGTCGGCGCTATCCATAGCCACGAAGATAGGAATGTCGCCAATTATCCGTACGCCTTCCGCTTTGGCGTAGGTGCGCAATTTGTGCCATTGGCTGAAGAATTGGAATTGCAGGAACGCCTGCAGATCGCAGTCGCGCTGAATGGCTTCCTGCTCGAGCAGTAAGCAGGCTGACTTATAGTCGCGCTGTTCCGCTGGCCAACTGTACCAAGGCGCACCATTGTGGCGGGATTTAAGCGTGGCGAAGAGCGTGTAGGGCTGCAGCCAGGATTGATTTTCTGACTTAAAGGTTTCAAATTCGCGTGCACAGGTCGGCCTTTTGCAGTAATTTTCGTAGGCCAGGCGCAGTACTGGCCAGCGTCGCATCCACTGAGCCCCATAATCGACCTGATTGTTACTTAAATCTCTGAAAATCAGTAAGTCTGATTCGTGCAGGTAGCCTTCACGCACGAGTTGCAACCAGATCAAGTCAGGTAGGGGTTGCCGGCAAAGGCGGAAAAACATTGATAAGGTGAATCGCCAAAACCAGTGGGTCCCAGCGGACACATTTGCCAATATTTAAAACCCAGATTGGCGAGGACATCGACAAAACGGTAGGCACCGCTGCCCAGGGTGCCAATGCCGGAGGGATCGGGCAAGGAAGTTGGGTGCAGGAGTACTCCGGCAGCGCGTTGATCCAGCCAGTTGAACAGAGGTTCTTTCATGAGTTAGCGTTGGTTGACTGTGATGACAGATTACCAATACTGCAGGTGGTGAGGTCTTTATGCAAGGATTTCACATGACAAAGACCGTTATTAGGAGGCGTTTTTCATTAAATTTTCAATAACCACTCTGATGGATCCTAAAGGTGCTGTAATAATCAGCTATTAGCCTGCATTTGCTGTTGACGTAAAGGAAGGTAACGGGTTTTGTGACGCTTGTCCTAATTTTAACAACCCTAATCACAGGAAACTTAAATGAATAAAGCAGAGCTCGTCGCAACCGTTCAAGCTAACCTCGGTGAAGGTGCAACCAAAGCTGCCGCAGAACGCGCAGTTGATGCAGTCCTCGAAGCAATCAAAACCGGCATTGAAAAGGATCAGGCCGTGCAATTGATTGGCTTTGGTACATTCTCCGTTGTCGCCCGTTCAGCTCGTACCGGTATCAACCCCAAGACCAAAGAAAAGATCAAAATCCCTGCATCCAGTGCGGTTAAGTTCAAAGCTGGTGCCGCTCTCAAGAGCGTTGTCGCCTAAGTTTTGGCCAAAACTTGTTTTTCAAAACCGCCGCGATTCTTTCGCGGCGTTTTTTTATTGGCTGTGTTTTTGTATTTTCATTTCGGATTCAGCTCTGTTTTATCTTCCCCATCATGCACCAGACCATTTCTGAATTTTTCCAGACGACCTATGGTCAGTCTGCCGAAGTAGTAGCCCGTGCGCCAGGACGCATAGAATTTATTGGTAATCATGTTGATTACAATGGAGGCAAGGTATTGGGTGCCGCGATCAACCGATTTGTGACCGTGGCAGTGAAATCCCGGTCAGATCGCCGCCTGCGATTTGTCAGTGCACAAGGAGGCGATATTGTGGAGATGGATTTGGACGATCTGACCCCTCGCAGTGGCAAGGTATCCTGGGTTAATTATCCGGTAGGGATGCTGCATGTATTGATTCGCGATGGCATGAAAGTTGAGCAGGGCTTTGATTTTGCAGTTACCAGTGACTTGCCATCGGGTGCCGGGCTTAGCAGCAGCGCTGCATTTGAATTATCGACTGCCCAGGCATTAGTTGCTCTGTACCAATACCCGCTGACATTGGAGCGGATGGTGTTATTGGCGCAAAAGGCGGAAAATGAGTTTGTGGGTGTGCCATGCGGGGTGCTGGATCAGGCTGTATCTGGTTTTGGCAAGCAAAACCACCTGGTGTTAATTGACTGCCGCGAACCGGCATTTTCAACCCTGCCCTTGCCGGATGGGGTTCATTTCTGGATCTTCAACACGAACCTGAAACACAGCTTGGTCGATTCGTTATATGCCACCCGACATCGCGAGTGCCAAGTGGCATTGCGTCAGGTGCAAACGGAATTTGAAGAAGCGGCCTTTCTTACTGACATCAATGCTGCGCAGTTGCAAGCGCTGGCCCCTGGTATGCGGGCAGATCACTTTTCCCGGGCACAGCATGTGATTGAGGAACATGCCCGGGTTGAGGCGTGCGAGGAAATTCTGATGGGCGGCGGGGATCTGGCTGAAGTGGGCCGGTTGTTGTTTGCGTCCCACGACAGCTCGCGGCGGCTGTTTGGTAACAGCACGCCGGAACTGGACGCACTAGTGGAATTATTGGCCGCTGAGCCCAATGTGTGGGGGGCCAGGTTAACAGGCGGTGGTTTTGGGGGTGCAGTGATGGCTTTGACCAAGGTGGCCTTTTCCGAAGCAGATGCCGAAAGGTTGGCTGCCGCGTATAGACATCGATTGCCAGCGGCTCCAGAGCCCAGTATTTTTCATGTGACCACAGGAGATGGTGCCTGCCGATTACTTTGACCATTCGCGATGCCTAGTACCGCAGTTGAAAACTACATTAAAGAAATTTACCTGTTGTCGCAACGGCAGACAGGTGAGTTGGTGTTGATGGGCGATATTGCCAAGGCATTGCAAGTCGCTCCGGGTACTGCGACTACAATGATGAAGTCTTTGGCGGCGAAAGATCTGGTTGAGTATGAAAGCCGTGTCGGGGTAAGGCTCTCCCCCACAGGTTTGCAACTGGCACTGCAAATTGTCCGCAAGCATCGCATATTGGAATACTTTTTGGTTGAAACTCTTGGTTTGGACTGGTCGGAGATTCATCACGAAGCGGAGTTGCTCGAACACGCTGTATCTGAGCGAGTTTTGGAAGCACTGGATGCCTTTTTGGGCAGGCCGCAGTTTGATCCTCATGGAGATCCCATCCCTGATGCCGCAGGCGGGCTTCCTGATCGCAGTCTCCGGTTGTTGGCCAAGTGTGAGGTGGGACAGACAGTGGAAATTGCGCGACTGGACGACCGCGATGCAGAGTTTCTTCAGTTTGCCGAAGGCAGTGGATTAAAGCCGGGACTGAAATTGCGTGTGGCTGCTATATCCAAAATGGCGGGAGTGATGTCGCTGATGGATGTCGCCGCACCTGAAAGAATGATTACCCTTGGGATGCCTTCGGCAGCGCGAATATCAGTGCATCAGGACAAATTTGGCGGTGGCACTGGTGTCGGCGGCTGACTGCATTGAATCCGGCGGTCCTGAGTAGAGTAGATTGCCGCCAGCATCCCCTCCGCCCGGTCCCAGGTCGATGATCCAGTCGGCAAGCCTGATGAATTCTGTATTGTGTTCAATGACCACAATGGTGTTTCCCTGGTCGCGCAGTTGGAAAAGCAGATCCAGCAGGTGCTGAATATCCAACCAGTGAAGACCAGTGGTGGGTTCATCGAGGATATACAAGGTTTCTCCTTGCACACCCTTGCTCAGCTCAAGGGAAAGTTTGAGGCGCTGAGCCTCACCGCCGCTCAACGTGTTGGCTGCCTGGCCGAGTTTAAGATAGCCAAGTCCAACAGCGCGCAAGGTTTCCAGTTTGTGTTTGATTTTGGGAACTTTGGCAAAAAAATCGGCAGCCTGCTCAACCGTTAGGTTTAGCACATCGGCGATATTCAATCCTCGGTAGCGCACCTCCAGTGTTTCCCGATTGTAGCGCAGACCTGCGCACGAAGGACACTCGGAGTAAACGTCTGCCAAAAAGTGCATGTCCAATTTAATGACACCATCGCCGGCGCATCGTTCGCAGCGGCCCCCGCGCATGTTGAAGCTGAAGCGTGTCGGCTTATATCCGCGGACCTTGGCCAGAGAGGTTTGGGCAAACAAGGCGCGTAAATCGTCAAATACCTTGGTGAAGGTGGCGGGATTGGATCTCGGACTGCGTCCGATCGGTTGTTGATCCACAACCACCACACGACTGAAATGCTCCAGACCGTTGATGCCACCATGTGCTCCGGGAATATCGCGGCTGCGGTTCAGTTTCATGGCAGCGCTCTTTGCCAGAATGTCATTGACCAAAGTGCTTTTTCCGGAGCCGCTGACTCCAGTAACACAGATAAACAATCCCACAGGGAACTGAACATCCATCGCTTTGAGATTGTGTTCAGAGGGTGATTTTACCACTATGGATTTCGCTGTTGGACGCAGTCGTCTGCCAGCAGCTTGCAGGTGCTTTTGGCCACTTAAAAAGGCCGCTGAAACGGATTTTGGGCAGGCCAATAAGGATGTTAAATTGCCGGCGTAAACGATTGAACCGCCTGCTGCACCTGCTCCCGGGCCGACCTCAACAATAAAATCGGCACCTTTCATGAATTCCGGGTCGTGCTCCACTACTACCACGGAATTACCCCTGTCGCGCAACCCCTGCAGCGCTAGTAGCAGGCGATAGGTATCCGCTGCATGGAGGCCGATGGTGGGTTCGTCCAGAATGTAGGTGATGCCTGTCAACTCCATGCCCAACTGGCTTGCCAGGCGGACCCGTTGCGCTTCGCCGCCACTCAATGAGTTGAATGTTCGTTGCAGCCCAAGATAACCAAGCCCAACTTCGATAAGGAAGTGTAACCGTTGCTTGAGTGCCGAACAAATTTCAGGAAATAAATGATTCGGTAACTGCTCCAGGAAGTGCAACGCCGTATGCAAGTCCATGGCGTTAAACTCCTGATAGGAGAGTGTATTCAACAATACATGCCGTGCCTCGGCACGCAGACCGGAGCCCTTGCAGTCCGGGCAGGTTGCCGAGTGTTGGTAGGCCATTAATCTCGCCCGCAAACCGTCGCTGCTGGTCGAGCGTTGGGTTTCGGCCAGGTCAGCGAGCACACCGCCAAAATGTCGCGGCTCTGGCAAGGATTTGCCGGCTTTTAGCTTGAATGCGAACAATCGTTCGGTGTCCCCATGCAGTATGAGGTTTCGTACCTCAGGATCGAGTTCCTGCCAAGGCAAGTTCGGATCGAAGGGAACTTGTTCCGAAAGCTGCTTGAGCATGGCATTGCGCTGAATGATCATGCGCCTGGAACCCAGACGCCACGGTTTGACAGCCCCGTTGCGCACCGAAAGACTGCTGTCAGGCACCACCAGTTCGGGGGCAAAGCGCAATGTTTGGCCGAGTCCGCCGCAGGTGGTGCATGCTCCGTCCGCATGGTTATTGGAAAAAGTGCGTGGTGTGACAGGTGGGTAAACTGTACCGCAATGACTGCAAGACAACTCTCTGCTCAAGGTTACCTCGCGCCAGCCTGCAGGCGAGTCCTTGTCCTCGACCAATGCCAGCGCACGGTTTTTTCCCTCGCGAAAAGCCAGTTCCAAAGAGTCGGCCAGTCGACTGCGTTGCTCAGATTTCAGAGCCAATCTATCAATGACCAAGTCCAACACGACTGCTTGATTTCCTGAAGGCAGTTGGTTGGCCTCCTCCAGATCGGTAATCAATCCGTTGATGCGCACACGTTGAAATCCCTTTTGTCTGAGATGCGGAAACTCACCCCTGACAATGGATGGTTTGGCTGTCAGGTAATGACAGAGTAGCTGAACGCGTTTGCCCTGATAATCGTGCAAGAGTAAATCCAGGCAATCATCCAGGGTTCGCCTGACGATGGGGTGGCCATCTTGCGGACAAAAGGCTTCTCCGGCAAATGCCCATAGCAGCCGAGCGTAATCGGCCACCTCCGAGACGGTGGCAACTGTACTGCGTGGGTTAGTTTGGTTTCCTGTACGTTGTTCGATCGCAATGACAGGTGACAATCCGTGGATAAAATCGACTTCGGGGCGGGGGATTTGTTCTAATACTGATTTGGCTCGTGTGGACAGACTGTCGATGAATTTGCGGTAACCCTCGGCATACAACGTATCAAAAGCCAGTGAGGATTTGCCGGAACCACTGACGCCGGTGATAACTACGAGTTGGTTGCGAGGCAACCGAATCTCAATGTTGCGCAGGTTGTGCTGACGAGCGCCTTTGATGTGAATTTCGGAATAGCCTCGGGACGGCTGACCTGAGCTATTATCTGTCATACAACCAACCTAATTCAGCCAAATATCCGTGGGTGTTGACCAGAGAATTCCATTCATCCTGCTGGATGCGCCAGCTCCAATTTCCGCCGACAACTCCAGGTACATTCAAGCGGGCGCTGTTATCCAGAGCCAGCACATCCTGAAAGGCAATCACAGCCAATGCAGAGTTGCTGCGATAGGCACAACGAATCAAGTCCCAAGCAATGTCATTGCCATTGACTCTCAAGTAGCGCCTCACTTTGTCCTGTATCCAAGGTTCGCTGGTGTCATACCACGACTGAATGGTTGAACTATCATGGTCGGTGGTGCAGATAACGGAATTGAACTCCATGAAGTGCGGCGCATGCGGACTCCGTCCCTTGCTTTGAAAGCCGTTTTGTACCAGCACGCACCCTGCCAGTCCCAGGGAATTTGCAAGTGTCCGGTTTTGACTGGATTCCCATTCAACATCTTTAGCCAAAAGTCGCAAAGGTGAGGCATGATTGGAGAGAAAGTCAAATAAGGTGGCCCCGGGGACTTTGTGCCAAGCGCCATGGGCGGCACTGTCGCTGGCAGCGGGCACTTGCCAAACCTGGGAGAACATTCTGAAGTTATCCAGTATTTGGACATCGTGAATCTGGAGTCCGTGATGCAAACGCGAACGCCACCAGGAAAGCAATTCCTGTCCGCCATTATCCCAATCGTAGGCAGGTTGATGGCGGATACTGCCGAACGGCAGGCTGGCACTGGGAACCTCGCCAACCCAGAACTTTGGCTGTGCTTCGCCATCTACGCCGAACAGGCTTGGGTGTTGCCAGACATCGGCGCAATCCATAGGTAAATGATGAGGAACCATGCCGACGATATGAACTCCTACATGGGCCGCCTTTTGCCGCAGCAGCCGGAATTGCCCAAACAACAAATATTGCAGCCAGGAATGAAACTCTTGTTCCTCCAGCATATTGAGTGTTAATCCAGCCTCACTCGCTGATGGGTAATTGCGGTATTCCTGCGGCCAATCGTACCATGGTTTTTGCTGAAAGGCCTGTTTCAGGGCCATGAACAATGAGTAGGCTTCCAGCCAATCTTTGTGTTCGCTGGTGAATAAATGCAGCAACCCGTAGTTGGGGAGGTATGACAAATCCCGTTCACGGAAACGCCGCCAGGCCAAACGCAACAAAGGCATCTTCACAGCGTACAGGCGACCGTAATCAACGCGCTGCGCCGGCAGGCGGTTTAATGGACTGAGTTCGCCCGGATGTAACAAACCCAATTGCGGCAGCACCTCCATGTCGATGAACAGCGGATTGCCCGCAAAGGCCGATAATGTTTGGAAGGGCGAATCACCAAAGCCGGTTGGCCCGGTCGGCAGTAATTGCCAATAGCGCAATCCAGCGGCAGCGCAAAATTCAATCAACTTGTGTGCGTGTCTGCCAAGAACCCCAATGCCTTGTGTTCCAGGAAGACAACTCAAATGCAGGGATAAACCCGCGCCCCGATCCTTTAGCCAAGTGTACTTACCACTCATTGTTGCGGCATTCGCCTGATGCTTGCCACGTCAAAGTCCCGCTGTTGCAAAAAGAGTATCAGGTCTGAGAAAAGCGCAGGATCGATATCTGCAGAGCGACTGAGAATGCGCAGATTGCGGCGATTACCGCTGCTGACCACCGCCACCTGGTTTTGTTCGTCGGTGTATAATACCAAAAACTGTTCGGAGACGAACGGGTTCTGATCCCAGCGAATGAGCCATTCGGCAAAGGTCATGACATTGCGCACAGTGGCCCTGCCGCGCAGTTCAGTGAACTCCGGAGCGTTGGCACGTGCGAGGAAAGTGTACAGCACGTCAATATTGCCTTGGGCGTCCAAAGTGTAGATTTCCTGTCCCATGACTGCCCTGCGGTCCAGTTGGCCCGGCATATGCGCAATCACAAACCAACTTCCGGAAAATGCCCGCAAATCGATAGAGGCCACGGTTCTGAGCGGTTCCAGTTCGCGTTGCTCCTGGCGGGTGGTCGCACATCCAGCGGCCAGTAAAGCGGCAAACAGCAGCGCAATAATCGATAAACGGTTGTGTGTCATGGTTGGTTGAGTTGAATTTAAATCACAGCTTACGTATCTTCCTGATTTTGTCCACCTTTGGTTGGATCACATAGGCACAATAAGCTTGTTGCGGATGATTGGCGAAATAATCGTTGTGGTAATCCTCTGCCGGATAGAATGCCTGAAGCCTGTCTATTTGAGTCACAATCGGGCGGTCAAACACTCCGGAGGCCTCCGCCGCTTTGATGGCCTGGCGCGCCACCTGTTCCTGTTGTTCGTCGTGACACAGAATAATGGAACGATAATGGGTGCCTACATCGTTGCCCTGACGGTTGAGAGTGGTCGGATCATGGGTGAGCCAAAAGTAATCCAACAACTCGCCATAGGAAATAATGTGTGGATCGAACTGAATCTGTACCACTTCCGCATGGCCGGTGGTACCGGAGCATACTTGGCGGTAGTTTGGATGACTCACATGCCCACCGGCGTAACCCGATTGTACCGCCAGCACGCCGGGCAGCATTTTAAATAGGGCTTCCAGGCACCAAAAACAACCACCGCCGAGGGTTGCGGTGGCTGGATTGACGGATGTTGCTGGATCAGATGGTGCCATAGGGCAGGGGAAACGCCGCGCACAGCTTCATGGCTATGGCTTTGGCCTCATCGCGCGCCTTGTCTGATTCGGGATTGCGCAGTACAATATCAATGGCTTTGGCAATTTGACGAAACTCCTCCTCGCCCATGCCACGGGAGGTACAGGCAGGTGCGCCCAGGCGGATACCGCTGGTCTGGAAGGGGCTGCGGGTCTCACCGGGTACTGTATTGCGATTGGGTTGTGATGTGAGCTGCATCCAAAGCGATTTGCGCGACTTTGCCTGAAAGGTTGGGCAGGTTGTGACGCAGATCAATCAACAGCAGGTGGTTGTCCGTACCGCCGCTGGAAAGTTTGTAGCCCATTTCCAGAAACGCCTGGGCCATTGCTGCAGCGTTTTTGCGGACTTGAATCTGGTATTGTTTGAATTCAGGTTTGGCGGCTTCGCGGAAGCAGATAGCCTTGGCCGCAATGATGTGCATCAAAGGTCCGCCCTGACCACCGGGGAAAATGGCGCTGTTTAACGCCTTTTCGTACTTTGCTTTGGCCAGAATCAACCCGCCTCGTGGTCCACGGAGGGTTTTGTGGGTTGTGGTGGTCACGAAGTCACAATGAGGCACGGGGCTGGGATGTTCACCAGTGGCAACCAGTCCGGCAATATGCGCGATATCAGCCAGAATATAGGCATCGACCGACTTTGCGATGGCTGCCATACGTTCGAAATCAATGATACGCGGATAGGCTGATGCGCCAACGGTGATCATTTTGGGGCGTTCTTTCAGCGCTTGCTGTTCGAGTGCATCGTAATCGATGCGCCCGGTTTCAGGATCCACATAATAATGGACAATACTGTATAACTTGCCGGAGAAATTGGCTGGATTACCGTGGGTCAGGTGACCGCCATCCGCCAGGTTCATGGTCAACAATTTATCGCCGGGTTGCAACACAGCGCTATAGACGCCAAAGTTTGCCTGGCTGCCCGAGTGAGGCTGAACGTTGGCGTATTCCGCACCGAACAAAGCCTTGGCCCTGTCAATGGCCAACTGTTCGGCTACGTCGACGTGTTCGCAACCGCCATAATACCGTTTGCCGGGATAACCCTCGGCGTATTTGTTGGTCAGCACACTGCCACAGGCTTCCATGACAGCTGGCAGGGTGAAGTTCTCCGAGGCGATCAGTTCTATATGATTTTCCTGACGCTTGCGCTCGGCGACCAACGCGGCGTGAATTTCGACATCCAGCTCGGCCAGAGGAGCAGGATTTAGGGTGTTTTCCAGTACGGTACTCATGAACAACAAGATTTTACGGGGGATGATTGGGACTCGAGGGCTGACATTTTATCGACGCGGCGTTGATGCCGTCCGCCTTCGAATTCAGCGGTCAGAAAGAGATCGACCATGCGGCAAGCCATGTGCGGTGTGGTATAAAGTTGGCCGAAGCAGAGGACATTGGTGTTGTTGTGACGTCGTGTGAGCTGGGCTTCTTCATCAAAGTGTACCAAAGCCGCACGTATGCCCGCAAATTTGTTGGCCGAAATGCTCATTCCAATGCCCGTGGTACAGCAGAGTACCCCGAAATCGGCGGCTCCACTTTGCACATCTGTGGCCACTTTGGCGGCATAGTCAGGGTAATCGACGCTCGATTTGGTAAGTGTGCCGTGGTCGATGACTTCGATATTTTGGCTCTTGAAGTAAGCCAGCAAGGCCTCGCGCAATTCAAAGGCACCATGGTCGGCACCTAAACTGATGATGGGATTTTTCACAAAGTTGATTTGATCCATTGGATGATTGAAGGAATGGCTTCGGCCAGACTGTCTCTGGTTTCAAGGTATTCTTGCAGCGGGCCGCCATAAGGGTCTGGTACGCGGGCGTCTGTGCTATCCAAACGCTCGCGAAACAGCAGGACAGGTTTGTTCAGGTCTGGAAAGTAGGCAAACAATGTGTCGCGATGACCTTCAGTCATGGCGAGAATCCAATCGGAGGCGCGCAACAATTCATCCGTCACTTGTTGAGAGCGGTGCTGGGTCAGATCCAGATGCACGCGTTGCAGGGCTGTGACGGCATTCCGGGATGCCGGCATGCCATCACCTGCAGCGACACCTGCAGAAACCACCTTAATGCTCTTGAGGGGTTCAGGTTCTGCTGCCAGAGCGTGCGCAAGCAACTTCTCCGCCATAGGGGAACGGCAGGTGTTGCCGGTGCACACTATTAAAATTTGCCGCTGCGCACTGTCCATAAACTTCTCAGCATGTCCGTGCAGGCAGCGTTGTAAAGTGCGCAGTGAAGAACTTTTTGGGTTCTGAAAAAAATCCTGATTGAGCAGGCGGGCTGCGAACTCAATCGGTTGGAGTGACCGTGACCTCGATATCAAGGGTTTGTTCACCGCCACCAAAGACTGCGCCTCTGACCAGACTGACATCACTATAATCGCGACCTCTGGCGATGGTGATATGCTCATCGTTCACCAGCTTGTTATTGGTGGGATCCAGATCCACCCAACCCAATCCCGGCACGAAGATGGACACCCAGGCATGCGAGGCGTCGGCTCCAATCAGTCGTGGTTGTCCCGGTGGGGGTGTGGTCAGAATATAGCCACTCACATAACTGGCAGGGAGTCCGCAAGAGCGGATTGCAGCGATCATAAAGTGGGCGAAATCCTGACAAACGCCCTTTCTTTCCTTAAAAACAGTCGCCACGGGAGTGGATACATCGGTGGCGTCCGGGTCGAATGTGAAGTTTTTGAAAATGTAGGAGTTGAGTTCCAACGCAGCTTCCAGGAATTTGCGATCACCGAGGAAAATTTTCGCGGCGAATTCCTCAATGGACGGGTCGCGGGGAATGAGCGGAGATGCGTAAATGAACTGTTCGGCGAGGTTGGTTTCGCGGCGCGTGTTGGAGTCAATAAACGATTTGACCTCATCGCAAGTGGGGGAGAGCTCAGGCATCGGTGACTCAATGGGTAGAATACTCACGTCTGAGTGCACTTCCAACAGCAGTTCAGAATGCTGCTGGGGCACGGAAAACAAGTGCATGGTATTGCCAAAAAAGTCCACTCTGGTCGATAAATCGCTGGGTTGAGGATGAATTTTCAGGTCAAAGGAATGACAGGTCTGCCTGGTGGAACTGCTGGGTTCCAGGTGAGCACTGTGGTGCGAAGCAGCCACGGGGAAGGAGTAGTTGTAGCGCGTAATGTGATGGATGTGGTAGCGAGCCATGGATATGCGGGCAAGGGCCAGGGAGGATTTAACGCGATTGCAGGCGATGTGTGCTCAGGGTCGCTTTGGCGTGAGCGAAGTAATGTTGGGCAAGAAACTCCGACAGACTATAAAAGTCCTCCACCATTTCGTACAAAAACGAATCCAGTCTGGCGTGGAGACCCGTACTGTCTTTTTCAGTAAGTTCAGTGGCATCATTTAATCCGAGACTGCTGAATAACTTAATAGCCAGTCGGTCAATTGCGGTCGCTGGGCTGTCGCTGCGGCGGTGTGGCAAGTCCCTGATATGAGCCCGCAATTGATCTACTTGAAATTGCACTGAACGCGGGTTTGCCGGATCAAAAAACCAGTAGATCCAACACCGGAGCAAGATTCATTTGCGTGAGGTAACGCCGACGATAGGTAATGGTGCTGTCGGCGCAAATCAGCAACTTGTGCAGGATACCATCCATGTGTGGCACCTCGCGCTCGAGTGAGCCGCGCAGGAGCGTACACAGATTTACGCCACGTTCCATTCTGCGGCCAAGGTCCAGAAAGATCCAACCGTAGCCTCTGGTCATGTTCTCCATAGCCAGGCCGCTGATGCCAGCTAAGACAATCAAGGTTTCGTCGACGAATCCAAACAAATCAACACCAGCGTTGCGGGCATTGCCTCTGGTAGTGAGACTTTGAAAGCGCCCAAGCATTTGCCAGGTATCGTTCGACAACCGTTCCTTGACGCTGCCGGCAGTTCGTTGAACGTGTTTTACCAGCGCCTGCAGACTGCCGGGATTATCCTGTGAGCTGATCACCTCGGCAAGCAATTGATCCCACTGTTCGAACGACAACGTGTCAGCACCACCCTCATTGATTTCGGCGATCCTTTCCTCGCTGAGCAAGGTTTGCAAAATGGGCAGCAGCTGAGACAATGAAGAAACTTCGATTTCCTCAGCGACAGTATTGAGTAGTAAACGCGCTATACGGGCGTGGTTCTCAGCGCGTTCCATGTAGCGACCTAACCAATACAAGTTGTCCGCCACTCTGCTGGGCAAGTCCGGAGCCGCGCGATGTATTTGCACCGAACCCATCAAGTGGGCCAATGGAGCTGGTTCTTCGGCTTTGACGTCGCGCGGGGCCAGGACCCAGGTATCTTTGCTGCCTCCTCCCTGTTGCATGGAGACCGAGTATGGATGACTTTCTGCGCCGATGCGCGTCAAGCCACCTGGCATAAGCGAATAGGAACCGTGGGCGGCGACCATGAATACGCGCAGCAGAAAATTGCGCGGTTCCAATCCATTGGAGCCAAAGACAGGCGTTGTTGCCTGCGATACCAACTCCTGTGCACACCACATGGATGGTTGTTTTTTAATTCTCGATCTGGCATCCTCCAGTTGCGCTGCGCTCATCATTGGACCAAACAGACTGGGCTGATTGGAACCAAGGAAAGTCGGTTTTACCACAAGCTCCGGCAGGTGTTCCAAAACATATTGCAGTTCAGCCTCTTGCCCACACCACCAAGTTGCCACGGAGGGCAGTTTGAGAGGTTCGCCCAGCACGCGTTTGCTCAGATTTGGCAGAAATGCCATCAATGCAGGCGTCTCACAAAGACCCGCGCCCAAAGCGTTGCGACCGCCACATTCCCTAGCCGGACCGCATTGACCAGACCAGGGACTCCCAACAGGGAATCATCCCGCAGCTCCAAGGGGTCGCAGTACACTGAATCAACGCGCCGGATAATGACATCGACCGGCTGAATCCCGCTGATTGTTTTCAAAAACACCTGATTATTGCGCACGGTCAAGTCGGCACCTTCGACCAGTGGATAGCCCAGATTCCGTGCCAGGAACGATTGCTCAAAGTACGTTTCATTGGCCGGTCCGGGGGTCAAATAAACGATGCGCGGATTGTCCTTGTTGCGCGGTGCCAGGGCGGCAAAGGATTCATTGAATTTTCGAAAAGGAGCGACAGTCGCTGCACGCCGGTGCGGCGAAAATGGTCTGGCATGACCCGTCCGCTGATGAACCGGTTTTCCATCGCGTAACCGATGCCAGATGAAGCCTCCACCCGGTCCGCGAGCACCCACCAGCGGCCATCGGGCGAACGTGCCAAATCTGCGGCGTACACGTGAATAAAGCGGCCTTTGCGCGGCTGGTATCCGTGTAAGGGCGCAGAAAGCCCGGATTGCCCAATACCAATGGTGGGGGCAACACGCCGTATTCCAGTAAATTCTGACGACCGTAAGCGTCCTGGAGGATGTAATTGAGCAGAAAAACGCGTTGGGCGAGGGCATTTTCGAGCCACAACCACTCGCTGTGGTCGAACACCACCGGCAATAAATCCATCATCCATGGTCTGTTCGGTCCGTCCGGATCATCATAAACGTTGTAGGTAATGCCGTTGTCACGGATGATTCTGCGCAGTTGTTCCTCGCGTTGACGCAGATCTTCCATGGATCCGTTGCGCAGACTTTCTGCCAACGCACTCCATGGTTTGCGGATGTTTCCCTTGGCGTCCACACATTCGTCATAATATCCATCCGTCCCACGATAGGAGCCAAACAATTCTGCTGTGTTAACTGTGTGTGTGGTGGTCGTGGGCATGGTTTATCAGGACAAGACATCCTATACCATGTTCTGGATGCGACAAATGTCCAGCCCTCAGGTCACACCCGTGCATAATCGCCAATTTCTCCCTTGAGAATCGGCTTCATAACGATGTCCGGGTCAGGATTGGGGATAGCAGACAATAGCCCCTTGGTGTAAGGGTGGCGCGGATTGTCGAAAATTTCCTTAACATCGCCAAATTCGACTATTTTGCCCTGATACATCACAGCCACTTCATCGCAGATGTGTCTGACGACACTCAGGTCGTGGGCGACAAAAATGTAGGTCAATTGAAATTCGTCCTGCAAATCCATCAACAGATTGATCACCTGGGCTTGTACGGAAACGTCCAGTGCCGAAACCGCTTCATCGGCGACGACTAAAGAGGGTCTCAGGATGAGCGCGCGGGCGATGCCGATGCGTTGTCTTTGACCGCCGGAAAAGGCATGCGGATAGCGTTGCATGTGGATGGGTTTCATGCCCACTTTTTGCAGCATTTCCGCAACTAAATCCCGCCGCTCGGCGCGTGATCCGACATCGTGAATGACCAGTGGTTCACCCACAATATCGCCAACGGTCATTCTGGGATTTAGGGATGCAAATGGATCCTGGAAAATCATCTGCATTTCTTTGCGCAAAGGCTTGAGTTCGCGAGGCTTTAGCTTTGCCATGTCAACAATTCCCCTGGCAGATTTGAATAAAATCTCCCCACTGGTAGGATCGATGGCCCGCAGAATTGAGCGGGCACAGGTGGTTTTTCCTGATCCACTTTCACCGACGATTCCCAGGGTGCGTCCGGGTTTGAGGTCAAAGCTGACGTCGTCCACGGCGCGGACGGTGTCCACCTGTTTTTTGACCAGTCCACTGCTGAAAATCGGGAAAAATTTGCACAGGTTGCGCACTCGCAACAGGCATCCGTCCATTGGATCCGCTGAACCCGTGTTGCCTTTCTCAGGGGTGAATGTACTCATGCCAGTAGTTCGGGTTGTAGTTCAGAAGGGTGCATGGAAACCTCGCGTCCATCTTTGAGGCGGATTAAAGGTTTAGGTGTAAGAAGGTCGTAATCGCCAACGATACTGTCGATGGTTGGCAGACGGTCGCGCACGTGTTCCACGCTGGGAATGGCAGCCAACAGACCCTTGGAGTAGGGGTGAACCGGCGTTTTTAAAATCTGTCGCACCGTGCCTTTCTCCAGGATTCTGCCGCCAAACATGACATTTACGTAATCTGCGGTCTGTGCCACGACCCCCAGATCGTGGGTGATGAAGATGACACTGGTGCGCATTTCGCGCTGTAGATCCTTAATCAGCTCAATGATTTGAGCCTGGATGGTCACGTCCAGAGCTGTGGTCGGTTCGTCTGCTATCAGTATTTCCGGTTTGCACACCAGTGCCATGGCAATCACCACGCGTTGCCGCATACCGCCTGACAGTTCGTGTGGGTATTGTCTTAATCGGGTTTCAGGCTTGGGGATTCCCACCTTGGCGATCATCTCAATAGCCCTGCGTTCAGCCTCTTTTTGGCTGACATTCTGATGCAGCAATATGGCCTCACAGATTTGATTGCCGATAGTGTGCACAGGACTGAGTGCGGTCATAGGCTCTTGAAAGATCATGCTGATAAAGCCGCCCCGTACCTTGAACAGCAAATCATCCTTTCAGTCAAGGAACTGATTTCGATGGGCTTGCCGTTTTTCGGATAAAAGGTGATTTTTCCGCCAGTGATTCTTCCGGGTTCCTGAATCAGCTTCAAAATGGTGTAGGCGGTGACGCTTTTTCCGGATCCGCTCTCGCCGACGATGGCCAGGATACTCCCTCTTTTCATCTCGAAGGAAATACCTCGCACCGCTTGAACTGCACCCTCCTCGGTGAAGAAAGTCACCTCCAGGTCCTCGACCTTTAACACAATATCGTCCGCACTGTTGCCCACAGATCCTTGAACCTGGGATGCGTTAGCGGAAGTCTTCTGTAATGGATCTTGCTGTTGCATGATGGTTTATCTGGAGCTGTATGGGTCAGCGGCATCGCGCAGTCCGTCACCCAGATAGTTAAAGGCGAAAACCGTGATAATAATCATAAATACCGGCATCAGTAGCCATGGATAGGCAGATACCACCTGTAAATCCAGACAGTCCTGTAATAGCACGCCCCAACTTACAATGGGCGGTCGCAGTCCAAGACCCAGAAAACTTAGGCTGGTTTCTGCCAGAATCATGCCCGGGATACTTAAGGTGAGCGATACGATGATGTGACTGGTAAAGCCGGGCAATAAGTGCCGGAAAATGATGCGACCATGACTGGCACCCATGAGGCGGGCCGCAACGGCATAGTCTTCCTCGCGCAATGAAAGGATTTTGCCACGAACAACACGTGCCAGCCCAGTCCAACCCAGTGCGCTCAGAATCACTGTTATCATAAAATACACGGTCAGCGGACTCCAGGTGGCAGGCAGCACAGCAGCCAAGGCCATCCACAGCGGCAACCCTGGAAACGCATTGATGATTTCGATCGCTCTCTGGATCAAATTGTCAATTCTGCCGCCCGCATATCCGGAAATACCACCCAACAGCAGGCCGAGCACAAAGGTGAGTACGATGGAGATCAAACCGATGGATAGACTGATGCGGGAACCATAAATCAGTCTGCTGAAGAGATCATGACCGTATCGGTCCGCGCCCAGGAAAAACCAGACTGGTTGTACCTCACCATCATCGAGCGGAGTGAAGCGGTCCCGATTTACCCCGAAGAAATGCCTGTCCCAGGTGAACAGACCCCACATGGTATAGCTGTCGCCGCGCACAAAAAATCCAAGCGGAACTTTTACATCAGTACGCAGTACATAAAAGGTGCGCAAACTGACAGGATCGGTCTTATTGACCAAACCGTGGACATAAAATCCCTCTGAAAAGCTGAATTTCGGCATCTGAGGTGGTGCCCACATGTAGTCGTAGTTGCGGGTGTCCTTGGACATGGGTGCCAAAAATTCGGCAAAAATTGCCATCAGGTATAGCACGATGAGGATAAACATCGAGGCCACCGCCAGTTTGTGGCGGGAGAAGCGCAGTCGGATCAATTCCCATTGCGAGAGAGCCCCTTTTTCGATGGTGGGTGCAGTCATTAGCGTGACCCTCCTTCCATGCGGATCCTTGGATCCAACCACAGCAGTAACAGGTCGGATACCAATGTCCCCATTACTCCGAGCAGTGAGAAGATCATTAACATTGAGCCAGCGAGATACATATCCTGGGAAAGCAATGAGGTTAACATCAATGGACCTATCGTTGGCAGGCTTAGCACCAGCGCGACAATGGCACCACCTGAAAGTAGGGCGGGGAAAATGCCGCCTATCCCGGAAATAAACGGATTGAGCGCCAGCCGCACCGGATACTTCATTAGCAGTTTGAAGGGACGCACGCCTTTGGCTCTGGCTGTGGTTACATAGGGTTTCTTGAGTTCATCGAGCAGGTTGCCGCGCATCACGCGAATCATACCTGCGGTGCTGCCAGTGGCTATCACAATGATAGGGATCCAAATGTGTTGCAACAGATCGACGACTTTGCCCCAAGACCAGTTCGGCTGTGTAGCGTATTCGGGCGAGAAGAGCCCCGATACACTCATGCCAAACCATTCCCACGCGCCGTACATCAACAGTACAGCGAGCAGGAAATTAGGAATACACATCCCGATAAAGCCAATAACGGATGTTATATAATCGCCTATCGAATACTGGCGAACGGCGGAGTAGATGCCAATCGGCAGGGCGATTGCCCAGGTAAACAGAATAGTTCCAAGTGAAATCAACACGGTCAGCATCACCCGTTCGCCGATGATCGAATTGACCGATTGTTTGCTTTCCATGGATCGGCCCAAAAATCCTTGCAGCAGACCCAGATCTTCGCCGTCGAAGCTGAAGAACCAATAAACCCCGGCCCAGCGCAGGTATTTTTCCACTACACCTGCCTCCAGATGAAACATTTCGGTGAGCTGATCGATTTCCTGCTGATCGGCACCAGTCCCTGACTCTTCGAGCTGCATGATGCGAAAGGTCACATAATCACCGGGGGGGAAGTTGAATGATGACAAAGGAGATGACCGATATGATGAACAGAGTGGGGACCATGATGATCAGTCGTCTGCCAATGTAGGGGTGACGATAACCAATCAGAACAAGCATCAAGCCAAAAGCTGCCCCAAATGAGAATGCGCACCAGCTGGCCGATGTCGAATCCTGAGCGCGTTGCTGTGGCGTCGGGGCAGAGTGCGCATGGGCGTAATGGTGCGCAACTCGGCGAGCATGGCGTTGATGACTGCCGGGGTGTCTGCCTGGCCATCAAAAAAGTAAGTCTCGATACCGGTGTTGCCGGGGGAAATAAAATCCCAACTGTAAACCGCGCGCTCAGGTACGTTGCGCACAAAATCCCGCAGTGGAATAATGCGTGGCGGAGAGTTGGACACTGAAATGGTCCACAGGTTTTCTGCTGCCAGCAAAAGGTTCTCCCGGAATATTTCGACCTTTTCGTCGAAAGCTATGGTCGCACGGGTGTGTTCGAACACTTCCATGGTCCTGCGATAGGTCGAATCAGGGTGGGGTGCAATGGCACCGGGATGTTCGCGCGATTCCTCCGTGTCAAACAATCCGCCAGCCAGAAACCAGTTGGCATATCCCCTGGCCCAGTCCGAATGCGTCGATGATGGTACAAACATGCGCGGTTCAAGAATCGGCAAGAATTCACCGTTACCTGACCAAACGTTAAAATCATGAATGCGTGCATCGGTTTCCACCCTGAACAAGTTGCCACTGCGCTCGCGCGCGGTGACGCGGATCCCGATCTGTTCCCAGTAATCGGTAATGGTCTGTGCGGCACCACCACCGGTTCTGCCTACCACATTGAGAAAGAAGTGCATGCGCGAACCATCGGCAAAAGTGCGGAACCCTTGGCGATCCCGCCGATCCAGGCCGAGTTCATCCAACAAGGCATTAGCGCGGTCAGGATCATATTCAACAAATGCGTAGTACAGTTCCGGGGTGAAGAAGGGCGAATCCCTTGGCGGCGCAGCCTGCGCTGGTTCCGCCAGTCCATTGTATTCGGCGCGAATCACATTTTCGCGGTGAATGGCCAGCGACAGTGCTTGCCGGAATCTGGGTTCGCGCAACAGGTGATACTTGTTTTCAGCTTCGCGGTCGCCTGGCGTAAAGCGGCGGTTTTGGTTGGGCTGGATTAGGAAAATGGATCTTTCGCCCATCATCCAATGGCGCAGTTGCATTCTGTTGCGCTCGAGGTTTTCCATCAGCAAGCTGTATTGCCCCACTTCCACGCCACTGGTTTGCAAAACCACATTGCCCTGCATGGCATTGACTGCGATCAGGTCGGGAGATTTATCCTCAAAGAAAATCCGGTCCAGATAAGGCAATTGCCGTCCCTCAGTGTCTACCGCGAAGTAATAGGGGTTGCGCACCATGGTCAGCGGCAAATTGCGTTTGTGTGTGCGCACGATCCATGGGCGCAGTGACGGCATTTCCGGGTTGAGGAAGGTGCGCACGTAGAAATATACCTGGCGCGGACGCTGCAAATTTGCGCTCTGCATGACGCTGGCAATCAACTCAGGATCACCGATTGTCGGATGAAAACGACTTAGGTAATGCGCCGGTCGATCGGTCAAATCCATGCCGGGGAAAG
Source organism: Verrucomicrobiota bacterium (assembly GCA_021208135.1). Classification (GTDB taxonomy): domain Bacteria; phylum Verrucomicrobiota; class Verrucomicrobiia; order Opitutales; family Oceanipulchritudinaceae; genus JAJOKB01. Next base: position 23,707 of record JAJOKB010000046.1, read on the forward strand.
AGGCAAGTCGTTCCAAAAACAAACCATTGGGTACCGGAAAACGAAACCGGATCGTAAAGGCATCGACTTTTTCTATGGTGCCCACCTGATCCTGAATACGCAGGATTTCGGGGATACGGCCGCCCATGATGACCGGATCTTTCACCTCGTGTTCATACCAGTACATGATGTCATCAGCGGTAAACGGATGGCCGTCAGACCAACGCATGCCGCGCCGCAGGAAAAAAGTGTATTCCGTGCCATCTTCATTCACTTCCCACCCTCGGGCCACATGCGGCACGATGGGATATCCGGCATGACTCCAGCGAACCAGAAAAGTATAAGACAGACGGTTCGGCACCAGCCCCCACAGCGAACCCATGCCGGAGACATAATAGAGCCAGGTGCCTCCATATCGTCCATTACCTTCAACTCCCTCCATGACCACTGGTTCAGGGCCGATCCGTTCCTCCAGTGGTGGCAAGCTGCCTTCACGCACCAGTTCACTCAACAGGGCGATTCGTGCCTGGGCCACCACGCAGCCGTCGACCCTTCACTGTAGTCAACCTCGCGGAATACCGTAATGGGATTCGTCGTGTCGACGCGCACATCGCGCAGGGACTCAGCCATGGCTACGCGCTCAGGATCAAAGGCAGGAACTTCTGTCCGCAGTTCAGGAGTTAACACCCAGCCCCAGAATGCAATCATTGCAAGCAGTGCTAGGCCCGCCAGGAAAACCTTGGCGGTGAAAATTAAAAATTCCTTATATTTCACTTTCGGGTATGTAGTTCAGGGAGGGACTTTTATTTGGGGGGCTGTTTGTAGTTCTGTCGAGAACATTGCACTATAAATTTTATCCAAATTTAAGCTTGCGGCATGGATTGAAATCTCTACTTTTCACACCTTTATTTTGGAGGGCGAATAGCTCAGTTGGTAGAGCAGGAGACTTTTAATCTCTTGGTCCAGGGTTCGAGTCCCTGTTCGCCTACCATTCATTGCGTTTTATGTTTAAACTTTCCGACCATTGGCTGGGGGACACTTGGTACTATGTTGAACAAGATGTTGCTCACATGTTTTATTTGTTCTGTCCCCGTCATATTGAGCGGCACACTTGCTGGAGTATAGGGCACGCCACTAGTTCGGACCTGCGCACTTGGACTGATCACGGAGAACTCTTTGGTTCTCGACCTGAAGACCCGCTCAACGCTTGTTTGTCGACTGGATCGGTTACCCGCTGGCGCAGCAGCTACCTGATGGCGTGTCTGGCCAATCACAATCATTCCAACCCGAGGGTTGTCTATGCCACATCACCGGATTTGTATGAGTGGCAGTGGGTAGCTGGGGTTGACTGTGATTTGCATTCCAGTGGCTACAGTCGAAGAGGAAGTCTGCCGTTCAAAAATCCCCGGTGGCGGGATCCGTTTGTATTTACCCATGAAGGTTATCTGCATCAGCTAATAACTGCTGCGAACGACAGTTTACCGCCTGAGGCGGATGGTGTTATCGGGCACATGCGCACTGTAGATCTGCATACGTGGGAATTTTTCCACCATTGGATCTGTATGGAGTAGGCACTGACTTGGAATGTCCCAAACTGTATCGGATGGGGGATCAGTTTGTGTTATGGGTGTCGATGTTCACCGTGTTGCAAAGCCCGCACTTTAGATCCGCCCAACCAGAGGGGCTCAATGGCAATACTACCTACAAATTTACCGCACCCTCTCTAGCCGGTCCCTATCGGGCGCAGGGCACTGGCCGCATACTGGATCGGGATTATCCCGGCGGTCCTTATGCCTGCGAGGCAGTCTTGTTTAAAGGACAGTGGTATCTGTTGGGCACTTGCTGGAGCGATCGTCTGGGGGACAGCATTTGTGATCCCATTCCAATCGCAATGGCCTGAGCCGCCTTTTATCCTTGTCCCTGCATTTGACGCAGGTATCGACGTGCCACCTCCAGTGGAACGGTATTGTTAGCCGTTCTGCCCTTGGATACGCAGTAAATGATGTATTGTTCAAGACCCAGAATATTATTGGGCCAATCGGATTTTCTGATCAGGTCGTACACATCGGGTGAAAACTGTGTTTGGCGGGCCTGCGGGGCTATCGCCAGCGAGTTTTTCAGAATATGTGCAACAAGATCTTCAAGATCTTCCATTCTCTCCTGCAAAGTTGGCAGGTGCAGCACGGTGTCCATCAGATAATACGCGAATTCGGTGCTTACTGAACCAGCCACCATTTCTTCTTCCAGATGAACTCCAGCCAGACAAATCAGCCAGCCTTGGGCGGTTTGCTTGGCAAATACCTGGGTCAGTTGAGTTTGTAATTCCTGATCAATCTTTTCCACATACTCCAGCACCAGGGTGCCACCGAGTGCGGACTGGAGAATGCCTCCGCCGATGCCGTTGCCATAGATATCTTCCTCGATTTCCAAGGTGGATTTCTCGGCGCAGTTATAGACCACGAACGGTTTGTCGTGACCGCAGCAAACCAGATGCAAGGTTTCGGCCAGTTGCAGTTTGCCCACACCTGCTTCGCCCTCAATCAGGATTGGCGGCCTTCGACCCGACTTCTGCAGTTGAAGCAGCGCATGTTTTACTTCCGCAATGTGTGGGGATTTGCCCGCCAGTGCGAGGCACGATTCCCACGTAATGGTACCACTGCCGGCTGCACTGTTCATATTGGCACTGGTTTCTTCCTGACCACGTGCGGCCAGGCCCCGCTGAATGGATTCCACAAACTCAGCGATGCGCAGGGGTTTGCGCAGATAATCAAATGCGCCTGCCCGCAGTGCTTTCAACGCATTGGCCTTGGAAGGTATTCCGTCGGTAATAATCAGCAGAGTGTCCAGTTTTTTTGCTCTGCAGTTCATCTGCCAGATCCATACCGCCATTACTCAGGTCAGCCAGCACAATGTCGATACGCTCGGCCTTGCATTGTTTGGCAGCGTCTTTGCAGTCACCGGCAGTGAAAACCTTAAAGCCCATCGGTGACAGCACGGCGGACAATGCCTCGCGCACACCGCTGGCAGGGTCAATAATCAGAATATTAGCCATTGTTCAGGGTTTTGAAAGTGTTGAGCCAGGCATCAGCCATCAGAGTGTGTCCCAGAATTGTGGGGTGGACGCCATCCGGCGCGAGTTCATCAACTGTGTATGTTTGCAAGGCATCAGTAAACACCTTTTGGTAGGGAACCAAGGCTAGACCTCTCCGGGTTGCGAGATCACGGATTGCATGGGCGCGTATGGTCAGTTCCTCGGCAAATTCCTCGGTCCAGGCACTTCCTTGGATCAGGAAGGGTTCTCCCAGAATAATGCGCACGGCAGGCATTTGCTCGATGGTGAAGTCAAGCAGTGCATCGTAGCTGCGGATGAAGTGGCTGAGAGGCACTCCGTCATAGACGTCTCCGCGTTTGAATCCGTGCCAAACATCGTTCACCCCTACCAGAATACTGAGCACATCCGGCTGCAAGTTCAGGGTATCTTTTTGCCAGCGGGCATAAAGTTGAGTGATTTTGTGGCCTGAAATACCTCGGTTGAAGAAAGTCCATGCGCGTTGAGGGTGCAGTTGCGGCAGGCGCCCACACAGAATCCGCACGTAACCGTTGCCGAAGTTGCCGGGAGCATCCGGTTCCTGGTTGGCATTGCGTCCGCAATCGGTAATGGAGTCACCTTGAAATACCACCGAACAAGGGGTTTTTTGCATGAGTTGAGAGTGTGGGTTCGTCGGTCTTGATACAAGCAATTATTGGCAATGTAGGTGGAACATCTTGCAACCCGCGCTGGAATGGACACATATCTGTATCTATGAAGTCATTGCTTAAACCGTGGCTAAAACCCGATCCGGAAAACAGTATCGCCCGTAGATGCCGCGAAGACGAACTCACCAAAGCGCGTCTTAAATACCAGCTCTGGTATCTTAGTTTCAAAGGTCAACAGGGACCCAGAGTCGATTGGGAGGGTAAACAATTGTTGATGATGAGCAGCAATGATTACCTTGGGTTAAGCGATCATCCGCTCGTCGTCCGCGCTGGCAAGCAGGCGCTGGAAAAATGGGGCAGTAGTACTACCGGAGCCCGGTTGGCCAACGGCAGTCGCAGTTTTCACCATGAACTGGAGGAGCGACTGGCCGCATTCGTCGGTAAAGAGGCATGCCATGTATTCAGTGCCGGATACCTCGCATGCATGTCTGCCGTCAGCACTTTCTCTTCCAGGGGCGATTTGATTCTGGTCGACCGCAATGTGCATTCCAGTTTGTGGTCGGGGATTGGCTTGTCCTCAGCCCGCGTTGAACGGTTCGGCCACAACAACCCTTCCGACCTTCAGGATATTCTCATGAGCGAGGCGCGTGAGTTGCCCAAAATGGTGGTTGTCGAGGGCGTTTATTCCATGGAAGGACACATTGCCAGATTGCCGGAAATTATTGAGGTCGGTCGCGGCAATAACTGTTTTTATGTGCTGGATGATGCACATGGCTTTGGTGTTCTCGGCGATCGCGGTCAGGGGACTGCCGGTTACCTGGATTGTGTGCGTGGCGTCGATATTATTTGTGGTAGCCTTTCCAAATCTCTGTCCAGTGTCGGTGGGTTTGTGGCCGGCGACAAAACGTTGATTGAATATCTGCGCACGCACAGCAAGCAATGCATCTTTTCTGCCGCCATCAGTCCTGTGCAGGCAGCCTGTGCGCTTGCGGCCCTGGATATCCTGCAGCGCGAACCTGAGCACCGCCTGAGACTCTGGGACAACACCAGATACTACAAACAATTGCTCAATCAATTGGATTTGGATACCTGGGACAGTGAAACTCCTGCTGTACCCATCATTGTCGGCAATAAGGAAAGAGCTTACCGAATTTGGAAAAATCTGCTCGAACAAGGCGTATTTACCGTTTTAGCTATTGCTCCTGCCGTACCTCCTGGCAAAGATTTGCTTACGCACCGCGGTTTCAGCCCGCCATACACGCTCAGACCTCGAGCAGGTTGCTGAAGCTCTCGGCAAAGCATTTCGCAAATACTAATCCCAAACATAACGAACTCAACACTATCACAATCATGGCACCCGCAAAAAAAGCCCCAGGCAATAAGGACAAGCTACTGAAAAAAAAAGTCGACCACCATCCATTGGTAGTCAATGGCGACCTGCGTGAAAGCGCCAATCAGGCTTGTTGGCCAGCGCAGAAAGCAATGGAGGATAAACTCACCAAGGTGTTTAAAAGCTTTGGCTTTACCTTGAAACGCATGCACCCCTACAGCGAACAGCGCAAACACGGTTTCATCGGCAGCCAAAAAGAGGGCATGGATGTATTCGCTAAGGTGGATCCAGAGTTGCCCCTGGTGGTTGCTGAAAGTGTTTGGCAATACAGCCATCATATCCTCCACGGACTGATTGATCACAAGGCACCTATCCTTACCGTCGCCAATTGGTCGGGTCAGTGGCCGGGTTTGGTCGGAATGCTCAACCTGAATGGCTGCCTCACCAAGGCTGGCGTTGAATACAGCACCGTTTGGAGCGAAGATTTCAGCGACACGCCGTTCCTTATGGCTATCAAAAAATGGTTGGCCCGCGGACGTATTCTGCATCCCACTGTGCACGTGTCTCCTTTGAGTCTGGCGAAAATGCCCCCCAAGGCGCGCAAGACAGGCGCTGCCCTCGCTGCAGACCTCAAGCGCAAAAAGGCTATTATGGGCGTTTTTGACGAGGGTTGTATGGGCATGTACAACGCCATTATTCCCGACGAATTGCTTTTTTCAACCGGTGTCTACAAAGAGCGCCTAAGCCAAAGCGCTCTATACGCGGCTATGTTGAACGTCACTGATAAAGAGGCCACTGCTGTTTACAAGTGGTTGGTCAAGAAGGGCTTCAATTTTCACTTTGGCAAAAATGAAGCAACTGACCTGACAGAAGCCCAAGTTTTGCAGCAATGCAAAATGTATATCGCTGCTTGCCGAATCGGCGATGAGTTCGGCTGCGAGGCTATTGGTATTCAGTACCAGCAAGGGCTCAAAGACCTGTGTCCAGCCAGCGATCTGGTGGAAGGTATCTTAAACAACAGCGATCGTCCCCCTGTGAAAAATGCCCTCGGCGAGATTATTCGCGATGGCAAGCCCTTCACCCATTTCAATGAAGTGGATGAATGCGCCGGCCTGGATGGCATTCTAACGCAACGCGTCCACGAAGCGCTGAAGCAGCCGGTAGAAAACACGTTGCACGATTTGCGTTGGGGCGATGCTGACGCCAGTGGTACGACTGATGAATACGTCTGGGTGTTTGAAATCAGTGGCGGTGCGCCTCCGGCCCATCATGTGGACGGCTACAAGGGAACGCATGGTTACCGTCAGCCGGCCATGTACTTCCGCCTGGGTGGCGCAACCTGTTCTGGCGTCGCCAAACCCGGTGAAATCATTTGGAGCCGAATATTTGTCGCCAATGGTAAACTTAAAATGGACATTGGTCGCGGTAAAGCGATCACTCTGCCCGAAGAAGAAACCCGGCGCAGATTGGATTCCACCACACCTGTATGGCCCATCATGCACGGCGTCACCTATGGTGTCAGCCGCGATCAGATGATGGCTCGGCACCCGGCCAACCACATTCAGATCGCCTACGCCAATTCAGCTGCTGAAGCAGATCTTGTCCTGCTCACTAAAGCGGCAATGGCCGAAGAATTGGGTATTGAAGTTTTTTATTTGCGGCACTCGCGCTGACGGCAAGGACTTCTGATTTTCCGGCTGTGCGAATCTGCGGAGCGCACGGCAAGGTCACATTAACGACACTTGACCACTGTGGGAGTCATGCCCACAGTGGTTTGTTCATTGAATTGCTAACCCTAACATTGTCTCTACATGCAATCCATTCCTTCAGGTTTTGGTACCAAAGCTGTTCATGCCGGGCAAAAGCCCGATCCGACCACCGGTTCCAGAGCCGTACCTATCTATCAGACCACCAGCTATCAGTTCAGGGATACTGAACATGCGGCCAATTTATTTGCGCTCAAAGAGCTGGGCAATATCTATACACGTATTCACAATCCAACTACGGATGTGGTCGAAGCCCGTCTGGCTGCCCTGGAAGGTGGCACTGCTGCGTTGGCGCACTCCAGTGGGCAGGCTGCCATTACCAATGCCATTCTAAACATCGCAGGTGCTGGTGACCACATTGTTTCAGTAGCCCAGCTTTACGGTGGTACTTATACTTTGTTCCACAACACTCTGCCCAAACTGGGCATTGAGGTTACCTTTGTGAATGGCGAGGATCCGGAAGCTTTTCGCTCCGCCTTGAAACCGAATACCAAGGCCTTTTTTGGGGAGACCATGGGCAATCCCCGTCTCAATATTTTCCCAATCGCTGAAGTTGCCGCCATTGCCAACGAAGCCGGTGTACCTCTCATTCTCGACAATACCGCTCTCAGCCCTGCACTTTGCCGTCCTATCGAACACGGGGCACATGTTGTGGTGCATAGTCTCACCAAGTTCATTGGTGGTCATGGCACCAGCATCGGAGGCGTTGTCGTTGACGGTGGCAATTTCGACTGGAGCAGGGGACGATTCCCTGGATTTACTGAACCGGATCCCAGCTATCACGGTCTGGTGTATTGGGATGTGTTCAAAGCTTTCCCGCCCGCCGGCGGCGCCAACGTCGCCTACGGTTTAAAAATGCGCTTGCAGCTCATGCGAGATACAGGCAACTGCCCATCGCCATTTAATTCATTTTTGCATCTTCAAGGCTTGGAGACCTTGCACCTGCGTATGCAGCGTCACTGCAGTAACGCCATGGCAGTGGCGGAATTTTTGCAAAACCATCCAAAGGTAAGCTGGGTTAACTACCCAGGCTTGCCCAGCAGCCCGGCCCACGCATTGGCGCAAAAGTATCTGACGGGTGGTTATGGTGCGCTGTTGGGCTTTGGTGTAGTGGGCGGGCTTGCAGCCGGTAAGCGTTTCATTGAGGGGCTCAGCTTGTTCAGTCATTTGGCCAACATTGGCGATGCCAAGAGCCTTGCGATCCACCCCGCAAGTACCACCCACTCGCAGTTAACTGCTGAACAGCAGGTAGCCAGTGGGGTTTCTCCAGATTACATCCGCCTCAGCGTTGGCATTGAAGATCCGGCAGATATTTTGGAAGATTTGCGCCAATCCCTGGACCAAATCTAATTTTCAATAGCCAAAACATTATGGTGCCGCAACTGCAGGCAAGGGCTGGAGCTATCTACGCCAGGCATCCGCGCAAGGCCATTGTCTCTGGCCTGTTGGCCGTCGCTTTGGGGATAGTGTTGATTGCCGCAGTTGTGGTTCATCGCGAATGGGTGTTGGCGTCCGTGCAATCATTGCGCGCCTGGTCTATCGCTTCTCTGCAGGGTATTCCGCTGTCCTGGTATCTGCTAGCGATGATCCTGACGCCAGCGTTTGGTGCTCCTTTGAGTATTTTCTATGTCACCGTTGCCACAGTGGCCGGTGGTCCTCTGCAGGGCGTTGTTTACGCCTGTGTTGCAGTCTTCCTCAATATGGCGCTCAGCTATGCATTGGCTGCTTATCTCTGTCGGCCCTTGCTTCAAAGAGTGCTGCTTAGACTTGGGTACAGCGTACCAAAGATCAGACAGGAAATTGAGAACAAGGTGATCGTCATCGTCAGGGTTTCGCCTCTTCCTTTTGTAGTGCAAAATTATTCACTGGGTATTGCCAGAGTGAAATTTTGGCCCTACCTGTGGATTTCCGGCGTTATTCAGGCTTTCTGGGCCATTGGCATGGTCTTGCTGGCAGATTCATTTTTTCAGCGGATCCTGGCTACTGGCTATTTCCGGAGCAGTCATTCTGGTCACAGCGTTTTTCATTATGCGCTCCATTCAGCGCCGTAATGCCAACAAACCATGAATGTCGGTCTTACCGGTGGAATAGGTTGCGGTAAATCAACCGCCCTCAAATTTTTCAGTGAAGCAGGCGCATCCGTTTTGGACACCGATTGTGTCGCCAAAGAACTGCTGGACACTGACCGGGAGGTGCGTCAAGGAGTTTTGGAACTCTTTGGTGCAGGCGTTTTTACCTCTGAAGGAAAGGTTGACAGGGCCGCCCTCGCATCTATGGTATTTTCTAATTCGGATAAGTTGCGTGCTCTGGAGTCGCTGGTTCATCCTAAAGTTCGGACCGTGTGGCAACAGAGGCTATCGCAAAACCACCCCCTTCTGGTCGTAGAAATTCCTGTTGTTTGAAAAAATCTTGCAACAGCATTTCGATTGCGTCGTCTGCGTTGCTGCGATCTATCTCTAAGTCACCACGCCTGTTGAAACGGGG
>JAJOKB010000039.1 GCA_021208135.1 Verrucomicrobiota bacterium
ATTCCGGTGAAGGAAACTTCAAGGGTTCCGGGGACTGTGGAATTTGTCCATTAATCTTACTGGATTTCACCATTGGCGACGAGCTTTTTCCTGATAGGTAATGCTTCTGCAGATTGTTCGATATCGCCAAAGGTGGACATTTTTATCAACAATGACTCCTTCGAGAACAGCGACAATGTAACCCACATGTTGGTTTACAATTATCAGGGCCAGAGGTAACCAGTATTGCCGACCAACTCGGTGATCTGGCAGTGGACATCGATGATAATGACGATGGTATCCCGAATGCGGTTTTGCCTTGGGACTATGTTATTGATGCCATCGGGGTTGTGCACAATCCGTTTGAAGGCGAGTTTAATTACGGCGCTGCTTTTGGTTTTGTGGACATTGGTCCCGATGGAACCCGCGCTCCTGGTCACGTATTCCGTTACAGTGACACCATGGAGTGGGCGATGGGGCAATTTGATCCAATGAGTCCTCTTGCGACTGACACTCCCCGCGCGGTTAATCCAGTGGCCCCAACCGAACCTGCGTTCAGTGATATATCCGGTTTGCTTTTGGAGCCTGGCGAAGTCCTTGTCATTGTGGGTGAACGCTTGCAAGGCACTCTTTCCGTCGCTTTCAACGGTACCAATGCCCAGGTGAATTTGGTTTCCAACAACCGTTTGGATGTTGTTGTCCCCAACGTTTCCGGAGTGCAGACCATCACCGTCGCCAAGTCTTTTGGTACCTTTGAAGTTCCTTTCCGCGTAGCCGTTTTGGATGATCCGCAAGTTATTTTCTATGAAGATTTTCAGGCTTCCAACACCCTCGGTCGCTTCACTGATTTCAGTGTGCTGGGTGACCGTCGCTGGGTTCAGGGTACTTTTTCGGGCGTTGGTTCGGCTCGTCTGAATGGTTTTGGTGACAATTCCGGTGCCAATGACGATTGGTTGATTACCGAGCCTTTGGATCTGAGCAATGCTGAAGCAGCTGTATTCAATTTCCGCACCGCTGGCAACTTCACAGGTCCGGATCTTGAGTTATATGTTTCCTCCAATTACGTTACTGGCACGAATCCGAACACTGCAGACTGGACCCAAATTACTGGATTCAATCTGCCTTGCAGGCGAATTTTATCACCGAAGAGTCCGGTATGATTTCTTTGGAGCCTTGGTTAGGCCAAAGCAGCGTCAGCATTGCCATCCGCTATCAGTCACTCAGCACAACTAACAACGCCCGTTCCTGGCAGGTACATGAGTTCACCGTTTGGACCGGTGGCGTTTCTTCAGTCATTGACAATCCTAATCCTTGGGCTGAACAGATCACTATCGATGGTTGGTTGTGGGCTGATTTATCTGCCGATGGTTCGGACAGCGTTGGTATGTGGTTGCATACCGAGTTCTGGCCATTTGTGTACAGCGACGAACACGGTTGGCTGTATATGTATGCCGCCGGTTACCCAGAGCTGTTCTGGTATGATTTCCAGGGTGGTATCGGTTGGGTGTATTCAGGTGTGGGCCTTTATCCTTGGCTGTACATCTACGTCGACAGCAACTGGGCTTTTTACACCATAGGTTCAGGCGTATCCGGTGAAGGACGGTTGTTCTTTGCGCCTGGCGTTCAATAACAGCGTTCGATACATTCATCCAAGTTTTCTCCAACTCTATCTGTGATGATTCGCTTCTGGTGTGCCGTGTTTCTGGGCTTGTTGGCTGTTCATTCAGCCACAGCCCAATCTTCCACTTCCTCCGCGCTCAGCGGCTTTGTGTTCGACACCAGTGGTGTGCCACTGGCCAACGCAAGAGTGGAGGTGTTACATGAGCCCACCGGAACATTGCAGACGGTGTTTTCGCGGGCCAATGGACGATTTCAATTGGCTGGTTTGCGCCCAGGTGGTCCTTATTTGGTCACAGTGGACGCGGCCGGCTTTGTCCCGCAACAGCGAGGCGAATTGTTTCTGGCACTGGGGTCTGAGCAGCGGCTCGATTTCGCTCTCCGGCTGGATGGAGATGACGATATTATCTTATTGGATGATTTTGCGGTGGTCGCTTCGGATTCAGGTTTACTCTTTTCCGATTTGGCTCAGGGGCCCCGCACCATTATTGATGAAGCCGATCTGCGGCTGTTGCCAACTGTCACCCGCTCCTTGACGGACTTCACCCGGCTCGACCCGCGAATGGCTGTTCTGGATCGTGAAAGTGGTTCTGTATCAGCTGGTGGTGCCAACACTCGCTACAATACCTTGCTTATTGATGGCGTGCCCACCAACGATTCATTTGGTCTGAACGCCAATGGTTTGCCTAGTTTCAGACAACCATTTTCCCTCGATGCCATTGCGGCTGTCAGCGTCGAAATTTCTCCCTACAGTGTCGAAAATGCCGGCTTTACCGGTGCCTCGATCAGGGCGATCACCAGAAGTGGAACGAACGAGGTGCGCGGTTCGGTTTTTGCCTATTTCAGCAACTCTGATCTTACCGGCAGTTTACGCGATCTCAACGGAGACCTGGTGCCGTATCGGGACTACCGCGAGTGGACTTACGGCGGCTCCATAGGTGGGCCAATAATCAAGGACCGCTTGTTTTATTTCTTTAATTTTGAGCGCGTCGAGGAAAGTCGTGCTCAGGATCCTGGTCGGTTCACTCCGAGTCCAGCTGCCTTGCAGCGCATTATTGATTTTTCCAAGAAGTTACGGATTGATCCGGTTTTGAGCAGATCGACAGTGCGGACTTCACTGATACCAAGATGCTCGCCAAATTTGACTGGAACATCAACGAAATGCACCGGGCCAGTTTTCGCTACAATGAAACTTCAAGCAAGGAACCGCGGTTCCCGGGACTGGCTTCCGATGGTGGTGTTAGTTTAAGTTCGCGCTGGTTTAGTCAGGAGCTTGTCAATCGCGATTACACCCTTGAAATGTTTTCCCGGTGGACGCCCGATTTCTCCACCGAAGCCTTGGTTTCTTATCGCCGTTACACCAGTCGTCGCCTCGAAAACAGTGATTTGCCCAGTGTCAGCATTTCAGGCATTGAAGGTATCTCGCGCAATCCCAACGGTACTTTTTCTCCAGCGAACGGTAGTGTCGCTTTTGGCCGTGAACCTTCTGGTCATGCCAATCAATTACAAGTGGATACCTTTATCGCACGGCTTAAGGGCGTCTATCGTTTAAATGCACACACAATCACCGCCGGTGTGCAAATGGAGCGCTTCGACAACTACAATCTGTTCGTCACCGATGCCCTTGGTACCTGGACATTCCTGGACGGCATTGAATTTTATGCTCCGCTGCGCGATGGTCAGTTCGACCGGGTCGCCGCAGCGCAGGGCGGACGCGCTAACAGTTATCGATTCAGTGTGCCGTTGGTCGGTGATGGTTCAGCTGACTGGAGCATGACCACACTGTCGGCTTTCATTCAGGATGAGTGGAGTATCAATCCGCGTCTTAACGTTATTGGTGGTTTGCGTATTGACTTCCCCATCATTCACGATTCGCCTCCCGAAGCGGTTGGCAGTCCTGATGGGCGCAGTTTTCAAGAAGTCTTTGGTTATGACAATACCGCGACTCTGGACGGCAATTACGTCATTCAACCTCGGGTTGGCTTTACCTATAAGCTGTCCGAAGAGACTATCAGCGTCTTGCGCGGTGGTGTGGGTCTGTTCTATGGTCGCGCACCGCACGTATGGGTTTCAACAACCTACGTGGAAAATGGCCGTACCATAGAGTCTTACTTTGCTCCGCGAGCCGGGACACCGCCTTTCTCTACTGAGGCCGAACCATTGCCCCAACCTGAAACAGTGCGTAATCGCGTGAATTTGCTGGATCCTGACTTTCACATGCCGACTGAGTGGAAGTATAATTTGGCTTGGGACCGCAAACTGCCGTTTTTGAATCTGGTGCTCACTTTGGAAGGTCAGTGGTCACGTACCCAGCACAACATTCACTACGAACACCTCAACATGCGTCAGCGGATCGCACCTAATTTCCTCGGGTTCTTGCCCGACGGGCGCGAACTTTATGACACGACTCTGCCACGAGAGCGCGAGAATGGCTATGGCGACGTGTTTTTACTAACAAACACCGACAAGGGAAGTACTGCGAATTACACCATTCAATTACAGCGTAGCATGATGAATAATTGGTCTGCGCGCCTGGGTTATACGTACAGTCAGGCACGCTCGGTCAATGATGGCTTGGCCTTCTCTGCTTTTGACAACTGGCGTTTCAATGTGGCCCCTAATCCGAATGATGCGCAGGTCGCTCGTTCCCGCTTCGAGACTACCCACCGTGTTGTGGGTTCAGTATCCTACCGATTGGAGTGGTTCAAACGCCAGACAACCACTTTTACTTTGGTCTACGATGGTCGCAGTGGCAGACCTTTCAGTTATGTATTTGGGGGGCCGTTCACTGGCAACGCCGGCGATATTAATCGCGACCGGATCGTGGGAATCAATGATTTGCTCTACGTTCCGTCTGGGCTCGATGATCCTCTGGTCGAGTGGGGTCCGAATAACAATCAGCGCGATACCCGTGGGGTGGCATTCATGGAGTGGGTGGACTCTACCAAAGGATTGCGCGAATACAAGGGCCAGATCGTACCACGCAATACCGGGAACTCCCCATTCATTCATCAGTTTGACATCAATATTAATCACGAAATCAAGACTTGGGGCCGCCAAAGCCTGGAGTTGATGTGTTCTATCCAGAATGTCGGCAACCTGCTGAACAGCTCCTGGGGGCGGGAACGCAGACCCAGTGGCCAAAACAACAGTATTGGTGTTATGCGTGCCACCCACATCCCCATTGCCCGTGGCGATAAAGGGAATGAGTTTGGTTACTATCGCTACGATTTCGATGAAACCTCAATCCGCGAAGACAATAAATACCAAGTGCGCGACGCTGGCTCGCGTTGGTCAATATTGGTTGGATTGCGCTATAATTTCTGAGATTTTCTCACTAAACGCTATTATGAAAAAAACAATCCGCAATGTCGCCTTGGCCGTGTGCTTGGGTCTGTCAATAACCGCGCTGTCCGCAACAGCTTCCAATATATTCACTGATACCTTCAACTATACAGTTGGGCAATCTCTGGAGGATCAAACCAATTGGTCTGGTCTCAACTCTGGTTCGCAGCCACAAGTCGCAAGTGGTAATTTGAGCGTCCCAGGTTTGGCACCTTCGACCGGCAATATGGCCTCATGGGAAAGTGGCAACATCAGAGAGGCTTTGGCTTCGTTTGCTCCACAAACCAGTGGTACAGTTTTCTTCTCATTTGCCTTCAGGGTTGATTCACTGCCCACCGCAACCACTTATTCATTCTCTTTGGCAAATAACAACACGTTTTATGCCGCTTCGGTGTGGCTTCGCACCAGTGGAACCCAGTTTGAAATTGGGCTCTCTAACCGCAGTAATTCTGCTGTAACTTACGCCTCCGATCTGCTTGATGCTGGTTCGACCTATTTTCTGGTTGGCAGTTATGATTTGGAAAACTTCACCTCTGAATTGTGGCTGAATCCAGACAGCAGTACCTTCGGTTCTGCTGTTCCAACATCTACCTTATCGGCAACAGGTGGCACTGACTTGGCAACTATCTCTCAGTTCCTGATTCGCGGTGCAAATGGTTCTCCTGCGATGACCATGGATGAGTTGCGTATTGGTTCAACCTGGGCCAGCGTTACCCCAATTCCAGAGCCATCCACCTACGCTGCTCTGTTTGGCTTGCTCGCTTTGGGCTTCGTTGCCTGGCGTCGCCGTCGCTAAGCTAACTTAAACAACAGTTATTATTTCATCCAGACCGGTGCTTCATGCGAAGCACGGTTTTTTTACCGGGGTTTGGGGCGATTCGGTAGAATAGTCGAGCGTGTGCGTCAAAGTTGCGAAAACATTTGAATGGGTCGGACAAGGCGTGCACATTCTGGACTATGATTTTGGGTAAACATAGAGGTGTACTGTCCATGTTATGGCTCTGCGGGTGCATTGCGTCGGCCAGTGAGGAAACCTTTGTGTTCGAGGGGATGGTGGAGACCGCTGCTGCGGAGTTAGCACCAGAGATACGCAACGGTCTGGTGTTGGCTGGTGCGTTCAGTGTATTGAGTGAAGCACAGTCTGTGCTGGACGCGGAGAGTACCGACTTTAGTCGCCGTTATTCCGGAATGATCAGCAGAGTTTCCTTTTCTCTGGATGTAGATTTTCGGATTGTCATGGAAGCGGAAAAGCGATCTGACGAGGCATGGTTGGAGGTTAGGCCTGGCAACAGAGATTCAGGAACCGACGATGTGGTCAGTTTAATGTTTCCCATTGTTAGCATCGAATTTGCCGCCAATGAGTGGCAACCGCTGTGGCTGGAGTTATTTTTCTACGGCAGAGCGGGAACGATGTTGCGTGACAATAGTTTGCCGAATCTGGATTTGGCAATGGACAGTGGTTGGTTTCGCATCGCTTTTACCAATGAGCAGCAGGAGCGCTGGTTGTTTGCTGAGGGTCCATTGACTGCTTACGGCCCGGAAGGCGAACCCTTGACCCTGGAGGAGCAGGTGCTGATGTGGCAGAGTGCGGTGGATCAATTACATCTGCGATTGGCAGATATGGAACAGGAACGTGACCAGCTCCGCGCTGATTTGAGAGCCGCGCGTGACCGGATTGCTGGGCTCCATCAAATGGTCGATACTTTAATGCAGGAAAAGCAGTTTATGCAGAGAGAAGTGGAAGAACTGCGCTCCAATCAGCTGCTTGATGATCATGCCATCGCCGAAGAACGCGCACAATGGCAAGTGGAACAAGCCATGTTGACTAGTGCAAATGAGCAGTTGCGCCGCACCAATATGGGTTTGGCAGAAGCTTTGGTGGATGTTGAGCGCGAGGGGCGTGCCTTGCGGCGCAAAATCGCTGAGATGGAAGACAGGTTGGCGGGCCAGGAGCTCTCCCTTTGAGACCGGATGGTTTGTTGCAACCAGGCACAGTGATTTCCGAAGCCTTACCCATGCAAACCCGCGTGGTTGAGCAACGGCCGCCCTCAGCGATTCCTCACAATGAGTTACCGCAAATGGATGAAGAGCGTGCGACCCGCACCCCGGTACAACGCTTAGGATCACGAAGAAGGTAATTCCTCCGGACCCTGACACCATGGATCAAACCTTACGTTATAGAGTGAACGCTGGTCGCGCTGCTGTGCGGGCACAAATTGAGTTGTTTCGTCGCCAGTTCGGCTCAGTGGTAAGTCAATGGAAAGCGGATGATACCAGGGTTACCTTCGTGGATTTCGCTATTTCTGAAAAGATTTTCGCAGCTTTGCGCGCTGATTTTGAACAGGATCATTTCTGTTCAGAGGAATCCAACCCTGCCGATGAGGTCGTGGAGTTATCGACCAAATATGCATGGATTTTGGATCCCATAGACGGCACCAACAACTATGCCTTGGGGTTTCCCTATTGTGCCATCTCTTTAGCACTGCTTAAGAATGGCGTGCCTGTTTATGGCTTCATCTATGATCATGCGCGGTCGGAATTGGTGGAAGGTGGTCCTGGGTTACCTTTATTGGTGAACGGCTTGAGGCAGTCGCCTCAAACCCGGCCATTTGAACGCAAACAAGGCATCATTGCGTTGCATTTTCCGATAGCTACGGAAGACCTCGGTACGCTGGGCAATCTGTTGAGCGGTTTCAGAGTGCGGTCGTTGGGCAGCGGTGCCTTGCACCTCCTGTATGCTGCCCTGGGGCGCCTGGATGGTTGCTACGATCACAAAGTCAAGGTTTGGGATATCGCTGCCGCAATTGCTATAGCAGGTTGTTGCGATTGCCCGGTCCACTTCATGACTGCGCATTTATTCCCCTTGAAATCCTTCCATGTGGATATGCCTTTTGTCCGATATTATGCTGGATCCAAGGAATTTTGTCACTGCCTGGAACAACTGGACTGGCAGGATTTGAATGTGGGGCGCTGATGCTCAAGATCGATACTGAAAAGGGTGTTGTTGACATTGGTGTTCGCGACTTTGCGGAGTTTGGATGGTCTCTTTCCGGAGGCGGTCCCAGTTCCGGTGGCCTCTGGCGCATGGAGTTGGGACGTCAGTGGCATAATACATTGGCTGATCGAGCGCGGGAGTCGCTGGCGGAGGGAGAGCAATTGCACATCGAATGGCCGATTCAGGCGGTTGTAGTCAGGGAAGGATGGCAGATTCGCTTTTCAGGCCGGATTGATCAACTTTTGGTTCAGTCCGATGGCAGAAAGGTGGTGCGCGAGATTAAATCGGTGGACCGTCCGTTGCCGGAGGATGAGGATACTTTGCTGAAGGATTATGTGGTGTACATGCGGCAATTGGCGCTCTATCTGGAGCTTTTTCCATTGTCAGATAAGTCTCACGGCAAACTCATCCAGGGGGAGCTGATTTTGGTCGATATTTCATCGGGAGTTGTGCAGACATTGTTCCCTTCGGAGCATCCGCAAGTACTGTTGGAGCCCATATGGCATCATCTGCTCAGTTTTGTGGAGGCCCGGCGCAAAACCCTCAAGCTGCGCCGATCGCTTGTGGTCGCTTCCCCATTCAATGCTTGGCGTCAGGGTCAGGAGACCTTTAGGGATGATTTGTTTGCCAGTGCTACGCGTGCACAGGTATTAGCCCTGCAAGCGCCGACTGGATTTGGCAAGACCGGCATTTTGTTGGAATACGCCTTGACTGGATTGCGAGATGGTTTGTGGGATAGAATCTTGTATTTGTCCGGCAAAACCACAGGGCAATTACCGGTGGTTAACCAGTTGAAATCCATGCTTCATGACACTTGCAGTGTGCCAGTCATGCACATCCGCAGTCAGCAGGAAATGCGTGCAGATCTCAATTTTAGTGCCGAAGATTTGCGCGATGAAATTCAGAATCAACGCTGGCAAGACTCAGGATTGAGTATCGAATACCTCATGCGAGCCGGAGTGCCTAGTCATGCCGAATTGAGGGAGTTGAGCCACAAGTTCGGTTTGGATCCTTACCGTTTGTCATTGATGCTGTTGCCTTACTGCGACCTTTGGTTGGGTGATTACAATTACGTTTTCGGTCCTGGCAGTAAGCACGTGTTTTTTTGAGCGCTGGGGATTTGATCCGTCATCCACACTCTTGATCGTGGATGAGGCGCACAATTTGCCCAGTCGCGTCGCTGGACATTATTCATTCAGCTTGCACGCCCAGGACTTGGCAACCTGGGCGTTGCAGGCTGAAAATGCATTATTGCCACATCGTTTGGTGATCTTGCTGGAACAGGCGTCTGCCTGGATTCAGGATTTGCCGCTTGATGAAACTTTGGACGGGTTGGCTGCTTTGGAATTACAGGGCTTTTTGCAGGATATCGCTGCGAGTTTGGGAACGCTGTGCGCCGGGGGTGGACGCGTCCTGGATGCCTGATGTCACCATCGAGGCTCTGTGGAATCTTTGTTCCAGTTGTTTGGCCATTGTGAAGGCGGGACATCCTTCTGTGCTTTATCGGTCAACCAATGGGCGTTTGCATTGGGTTTGTCTGGAAGCTGCTCCGGAAATGGCGCTAACACTGCGTGGCTTCAGGCAGGCTTTGTTGATTTCGGCCACTTATCCGCCTCCGCACTTGTTTGCACAGTCGATCGGGTTAGCTTCCGGTGTTTATTGGTTGCAGGGCGATGCACCCTGGCGGGAGTCAGCCTACGATTGTGCCATCGACGCACGCGTCGATACTCGATTTCAGAAAAGAAGCAGCCATTTGCAGACTACAGCAGAAACCATTTCTTTGATGGCGGGCAAAAGCACGGGACTCTGTGTGGTTTTTTTTCCCGCATTTCAATATGCACAGCAGGTATTCAGTTTACTGAAAGCTGGCAACACATGGTTGCGGGTTGCCATTCAACCGGCCAATGATCCCGGAGGTCTTATCGAACAAGACCAATTCATGCAAGATGCACTGCAGTTTGCGCATGTACTCTTCCTGGTAATGGGCAGCCGTTACAGTGAAGGGATTGATCATTTAGGTGGAAAGGTAAGTCATGCTGTGGTGGTCGGGCCGGCTTTGCCAGAAGTGAATCCTGTACAGGAAGCACGCATGCAGCAACTCGCTGCAAGTGGCAGATTGGAGGCATTCAGGCAGGTTTACCAAATCCCCGGAATTCTGCGCATCCATCAGGCATTGGGACGCCTGGTTCGGGCTCCCGGGCACACAACCAAAGTGCTGTTCCATTGTAACCGCTTTGCGGATCCTGTCAGTCAACAACTGCTCGATCCCGTCTATCGTTCGGCAACGATTATCAGGGAAGGCGAAGACCTGTTACAGTGGCTAAATAACGGGAACAGCTATTAACTCATCCATAGCTTCGCGGAACTACAGACCGCGCTGTGCCAGTTGTTCATTAAATATCGAATGCACTTTGTGGTAGGCTAGTTTGGGTCGACGATACTCGTCGAAGGTACCTTTGTTGTTAAAAGTACGTGGGCGACCCAATGCATAACCACCGCTGTAAGTTCTGGCATCGCTGAAATGCCAAAGCGCAATGCCGGATAGTCGCGGAAGCGTTGTCGCCAATTGACATACCTTCTCGAGATAGGCGGCCTGAAAGTCCTCGGTAAAGAAAATCGTTGTGCGGGGTCACGCCACCCATATAATCCCTCAACGCCAGTTTCGGAGATAATGATGGCCTTGTCTGTAAAGCCGCGTCCGTCGATGGAGGCAATGCACTTGTGCCAGAAGGGCTCAATCATGCCGATGGGATTCGATTCACCAGCGCAACCGTACCATCCAGGATAGATGTTCAGCGCAATGAAATCGACCAGGTCATAATTTACATCGTCCAGTGGATGGTTGCTTGCCCAAGTCACCAAACGTGAAGAATCCAGCGACCGCAGAGTTGCTATAGTCCGCTCCCAGAAACCCCGGGTGAATGCATGCTGGGTTTCGGCTTCGTTCATAAAACCCCAGACTATGACGCACGGATGGTTGGCGCTCCATTTCACCATATTGCGCAAACTGCGTTCGTGATGTGCTTCAAAATCCGGATGTTTAAACGTCTTTTCTTTTTGTCCCCAGCCCAAGTTTTCTTCCCATACCAGCATTCCCAATTCATCACACAGGTCCAGGAATTGTTGATCCTGAGGGTAGTGGCAACCGCGCACGAAATTGCACCCCATCGCCTTCATGAGCACTAGATCGTTGTACATCTGGGCCAAAGGAGTACAGGGTCCAAAATTGGGATGCCACTCGTGTCTGTTGTAACCCCGGATCTGTAACTCCTCTTCATTGAGCCACAGTTTTGCGCCGTGTGTTTCAATGCGGCGTAAGCCAAATCTCACCGCTATGGCATCAGTTCCCTGCAAAGCGATTGCCGCTGAATGCATCGCTGGATTGGTCAGCGACCAGATCCGGGGATTTGGAACCTTGGCCAAAAAACGCATCTCGTTGCCATCCACAGGCACATCTGAGAACGTTTGTTCAACCTCCCCATCAAAGCTCAGCCGAATTTCACCTATTGCAGGCAAATTGTTTCCGATGAGTCCCACGCGCACTTCCACTTCGCCGAGACGGTAATTCGCGGTGGGCAAAAAGTGTGCATAGTCGATGCAGAAGTCAGTGGCGGGTAAAGACTCCAGTTTAATTTCCCGCAAGATTCCGCCGTACTGATAGAAGTCGAAAAACTCCTCGTGCATGGGCGTGCGGGTGAAGTTATAGCGGTTGTCAACCAGCACCACCAATTCCCGTTCTTCGTGCTCCGCAACCGGCACCAACAAATCGAACGGGGCGTAACCGTTATGGTGTTCAGTCAACAAACAACCATCCACATAGATTGCGCTCCACATGGAAACAGCCCCAAACCGTAATCGGGACTTGCTGCCCGGTGAGACGCGAAATGTTGTTGCATAAGCGGCAACACCGCGTTTACCAGCCAAATCCGGCAACGCATCAAATGCAGACGGTACCAGAACCTTGCCGGGATTAAAAGCGATTCCGCAAACATCCAATCCAATCGGATCGACATCTCCAAGAAACGCAAATTGCCACAGTCCATTCAGTGAATGGCTTGATCTGATAGTCTGCATAGTAACGGGGTGGGGGGGGGATTAAAAGTTCGGATTTACCGGCGGCGACGGCGAGGACGCTCATCTTCATCTTCTTCCTCGTCATCCTGGTCTTCATCTTCATCCAGGGAGTCATCGTCGTCGAAATCGTCGCTATCCTCATCCTGGTCTTCATCTTCCTCGTCTTCATCCCACTTCATGGTTTCGTCTTCTTCGAGGTTTTCTTCCTCGTCATCGCCGAAGTCAGGAATGTCATCAATATCTTCCTCGCCCTTCTTGGAGGTTCCTTCATCATCATCGGTCTCGTAACCAGCAGGAACGTATTCGAGGATATTGACTATTTCGTTGAAGAAATGCACGCCACGCCCCTCCATCAGGTCCTGGTTTTGCCGCTCGCGAATTTCTTCTTCCAGTTCGTCAATAGTCAAATTCTGGTCGAATTCGATGGTGTCATTGAGCAGTTTGACGCGGTAACGGGTAATCTGGTCGATGAAATCAGCATATGGACCCTTCTCCTCGTCCATGATGTCCGGCAGCGCAAACAAGCGCATATCGTCTTCCAGGAGAGACTCGCGAGACAATTTGAGCTGAATACGCCCTTCAGGCATTTCTTTCCGGATCGAAAAGGCATAAAAAGCCTGATCGATGATATCGGGATCAAAACCGTAGTCGCGCAAGGCATCGCATTGTTCCAGGATGTAGCTCATCTGGCGAGGATCAATGATCCCCAGACCATCGACATCCCAATGAACTTCATCGGAAATTTCTTCGACCCACCAGTTAAGGTCGGAGCCAAGGCGTACTACACACCACTCAAGCTTTTGGTTGGATTGTGACATAAAATCGTGCTGTTTCGAATAAAGAGAGCCTACTTGTCAAGACCTGCAACCCTCAATGTCAATTGTTTATTCCATTCGTCGGCGCAGCCAGCCTAAATCAGTCGTTGCACGATGCCCGGATCCATCTGTTTGTTCAGAAGCCGGGAAATATGGTGTAGTCTTATCTGTGCGGGGCAAATGGCACGCCACATGCAGGAAAAAGACATTGCCATTTTGGCACATTCTATGAGACCCTCAGACTTTTTGTATTGATTGATTATGAGCGAAACTAAACCTGAATCGAATGAAACGCGTACAGTTTCTGACCTTGAAAACGATGCCAATTTTGCTAGCCGCCAACGATGTGGAGGCAGGAAATGTTGCTTCTGAAACTGTTGAAAACGAACAGGTAGGAGAATTGTTGGCACGCCTGGATGCCCTCACAGCGGAGTTGGAGGACCAGCGCAGTCGTCATCTCAGAGCAGTGGCTGATCTGGAGAATTACCGTCGCCGTGCGTTGCGCGAGAAAGATGAAGCCCGGCGTTCAGCGGCTGAAAATATCTTTGGCGACATGATCCAGGTGTTGGACAATTTGTCTCTAGGTCTTGACGCAGCGCGTCAACATGACCAAGGGAAAATATTCGTGCAGGGCTTCGAAATGGTCTTTTCCCAGATGAAAAGTATTTTCGGTCAGCATGGCTTGAGTGACATCAATCCATTGAATCAGCCATTTGATCCCAATCTGCACGAGGCCGTATCTCATGTGCCGTCTGCGGAAGTTGCCGAGGGTTCCGTTTCTGCTGTTGTAAGAATTGGCTATAAATTACACGATAAATTGCTGCGACCTGCCACTGTGGTAGTTTCCAGCGGACCTGCCGCCGAGGGCATTGACGCTGGCAAGGAGTAAGCAGTTATGAGCAAACGCGATTACTATGAAATTTTAAGCGTGTCCCGCGACGCGGGCGCTGAAGAAATCAAAAAAGCCTATCGCAAGAAGGCCGTCCAGTACCATCCCGATAAGCACAAAGGCGATAAGGAGATGGAGGAAAAGTTTAAAGAAGTCTCCGAAGCCTATGAGGTACTGAAAGATCCTGATAAGCGTGCGGCCTACGACCGCTACGGTCATGCGGCATTCAGCGGCGGCGGAGCGCCGGTGGCGGTGGCATGCGCGGTGGCGGATTCCACGATCCTTTTGAAATGTTCCGCGAGGTGTTCGGTGGCGGTGGCGGCGGTTGGTTTCAGTGACTTTTTTCGGCGGCGGTGAGTCCCGCCGGGGTGGTCAGCAAGATGGGGCTGATTTGCGCTATGATATTGAGATATCTCTCAAAGAAGCTTACCAAGGTGCGGAAAAAGAAATCAGCTACCGCGCTGCTGCGAGTTGCGATCATTGCAACGGCTCAGGGGCTGAGCCAGGATCCAAAGTGGTCACCTGTCCGACATGCGGCGGAGCGGGCAGGGTAGTGACTTCGCGCGGATTTTTCCAGGTCCAGCAAACGTGTCCCACCTGTGGTGGTTCCGGCCGCAAGCCTGAAAAGGCTTGCAGTAAATGTGGCGGTGAGGGCAGGGTTCTCAAATCGCGCAGTGTGAAGGTCAGAATTCCTCCAGGTGTCGATACTGGGCAAAAACTGCGCTCTGTTGGCAATGGTGAGGCCGGTTTGATGGGTGGCCATCCAGGTGATCTTTACGTTGTGATTCATGTCAAGGAAAGCGATTTGTTTGAACGCCACGGTGAGGATCTCTATTGCGATGTGCCAATTAAGTTTACATTGGCCGCCTTAGGTGGCAGCATTGAGGTGCCAACTTTATCAAATGAATCGGGTCGTGTTTCACTTAAAATACCTGCAGGTACCCAGCCGGGAACACTCTTCAAACTGCCTGACCGCGGGATGCCGCGATTGCGCGGTGCCGGACATGGGCATCAATTCGTTCGCGTCCACATTGAAGTGCCCAAAAAGCTCAACAGTGATCAGCGCAAGCACCTGGAAGCTTTCGCAACTGCATGTGGCGATGCTGATGCACCTATGGATGAAGGCTTTCTCAACAAAGTTAAGCGGTTTTTTGAATAGATCATCCTGACTCATGCTGGCCACCATTCTCATTGTCGACGACGAAAAGCACACCCGCGAAGGCCTGGAACTGGCGCTCGAGGATAATTACGACATATACCTCGCTGCAGATGCGGATGAGGCTTTTCGTCTCATGGACAGTGATAATTTTGATGTCGTGCTTACGGATTTGCGGATGGCCGGCAAAAGCGGCATGAAAGTGATAGATAAGGCTCTCACACTGCCACACAAACCCATCGTCATCATGATGACAGCCTATGGCACGGTGGAGACGGCAGTGGAAGCCATGAAACGCGGCGCCTGGGATTTTTTGACCAAACCGGTCAATCTGGAAAAACTGGAGATTCTTATTCAGCGTGCGCTCAAGGGGCGTCACACTGAAAAGCAGGTCGTTGAGTTGCAGACCCGCTTGGACAAAAAATTCAATTTTGAGAGCATTGTCGGAAATTCAGCAGCTTTGCACTCAGTCATTGATAAGGTAAAGCTGGTAGCGCCAAGTCGGGCCAGCGTGCTAATCACAGGTGAGACCGGTACTGGCAAGGAGTTAATTGCGCAAAGCTTGCATCAAAACAGTGATCGCGCGCGTGCTCCCTTTGTGGCGGTTCACTGTGCTGCCTTGGCAGCCAACCTTTTGGAAAGTGAGCTGTTTGGCCATGAAAAGGGGGCTTTTACCGGTGCTATTGACAAGCGCATTGGTCGATTTGAGGCTGCGGATGGCGGTACCTTGTTCCTGGATGAAATTGGAGAAATTGACGCCTCGACTCAGGTTAAGTTACTGCGTTTTTTGGAGACCCGGTCCTTTGAGCGTTTGGGTAGTACCAAACAGGTTAAGGTGGATGTTCGTCTTGTAGCCGCCACCAATCGGGATTTGGAGGACATGGTCAGCAAAGGCACCTTTCGCGAAGATTTGCTCTACCGACTCAACGTAATCAAGTTGCACATGCCGCCGTTGCGCGAACGTCCGGAGGATGTACCTTTGTTGCTGGCGCATTTTATCCAGGGTTTTGCGCAGGAAAATGCGCTGCCACCGGTGAAGATCAGCAGTGGTGCGATGGAAGTGCTGTGTGGTTACTCCTGGCCAGGCAACATCCGCGAGTTGCGAAATTTTGCCGAAAATGCGGTGGTGATTAAAAGAGGCGGCTTGCTCAATGAATATGATTTGGACAGCAAATTTTACTCTTCGAAGGATGTGCCGGGCAATGCCCAGCCAGCGCTGATAAAAAATCCACTTTCGGTGGAAGAAAATGAAAAGCGATTGTTGCGCAACGCTTTGCTCGAGGCTGGTGGCAATCGTACCAAGGCAGCTCAAATGCTTGGCATGAGTCGCAGAACGTTGCATCGCAAGCTCAAGCAATGGCCTGAGCTGGACGTGAGTTAATCAGCAGGCCATTTCGATCAAGCGCGTGCGGCAGGACGGCCCCAATTCCATCAATGCACTCGCCCAGGACAATCCCACGCCAAATCCGCTGAAGAGCAGCCTCAGCTTTTGCTGTTCGACTACGTTCAAATTGTGGCAAACGGTAGCGGGAATCGAAGCACTGGATTGATTGCCAAACTTTCCCGCAATATTCATGGGCATTTTTTCAGCAGGAATTTGCAGGCGCTTGGCTATGTTAGACAAAATAAAGGCGTTTGCCTGGTGTAATACGAAATAATCAACAGAAGTGGCATCTGTATTCGCGAACGCCAGCAGTTGTTTCAGAGCGGCTGGTTCCTCCCTAAGAGTAAAATTAAATACCTCCAGGCCGCTCATGTGCAAATTGTGTCCGCAGCGATAATTGCCTTCGGCATCTACAGTCGGTTCTGCTCCCATGGTACCGGATGGATTGCGAAAACCACCCTCAGGTTGCTGAATGGCATTCCAGCCGCGTCCATCGGAATGCAAACTAAACCAACTATCAGCAAATTGATCGGAGTTGCTGACCAGAGTAGCACTGCCAGCGTCGCCAAACAAGGGACGGCATGATTTGTCCAATGGATGAATCAGGCGGGCGATGGTATCGCCGGCCAGCAGTAATACGTTGCGGCAGCCACCTGAGGATAGCATGGTCGAGGCAATATAAAGGCCGTAGACCCAGCCGGAACAACCCTGATTAATATCAAACGCCGCAGCATGCTTCGCCAATGAAAGTCTGCCATGCAAGATGTTGGCATTACTGGGTTGCAGGTGATCCGGTGTTTGGGTGACGCATAGAATGGCGTCTATATCCTGTGGGTTTACGTTAAGTCCACCAAGCAAATCCCTGGCTGCATGCTCGCACAGGTCGAGTGTCGTCACATGATCTGGTGCAATCCTGCGCTTGTCCAGTTGCATTACCTTCTTCAAGCGATCCAGCTGTGCAGGGTCTTTTTGATAAAGCCCTGCCAGGTCGTCCATGCTCTCGGTTTGAGTGGGAACAACAGTGGTGATCCCACGGATACCAATCGATGAAAATTGCGCTTGTGGCATGACTTAAACGGTTATGCCTCCGTCGATGACCAGACTTTGTCCGGTGATAAAAGCGGCATCAGGGGATAATAAAAACTTAACTGCCGGGACAACATCGGCGAAAGTGGCCAGACGCCCAAGTGGGGTACGTCGGACAATCTGCTGCAACTGCTTGTCATCCAATCCAGCAGACATTTCACTGAGCATGTAGCCTGGCGCGATACAATTGACTGTTATGCCGCGTGGGCCCAGTTCACGGGCCAAGGAGCGCGTCATGCCTTCAAGTCCAGCCTTGGCAGCGGCGTAAACCGCTAATCCGGTATAACCTCGGTGGGCGATGATCGAAGAAATGCTGATAATTCTGCCGCCTCTGTTCGTCTTCAGAAGATTTCTGATGGCCAGGCGATTGAGTTTCAAAACGGCGCGCAAGTCCACATCAAGCATTCTATCAATTTCTACTTCAGGCAGAGTTGCCAGCAATCCATCCTGAGCGATGGCCGCATTGTGAATGACACCATACAGTGGGCCTGAACTCTGGTTAATCTGATGCACCCAATCTGCGGCAGCTGAGCTGTCCGTTATATCCAATGCAGCGAAATTGAAATGGTTAGGATATTGTTGTTGCAGGTTTTGAATGGCCTCTGTGCTGCGTCTGCTGCATGTGGCGACGCGATAACCCACGGACAGTAACTCTTGAACAATCGCCAATCCAAGACCACGGGCACCACCAGTGATAAGAACAAGTTCAGATGCGGCTTTTTTTTCCATTTGCGGTCATTTCAATCTGCGGCACCCATCGAATCACTTGTGGCACCATGTGTCCAGCCAAGCTTGAGCGCAGTCGCTGTTTGACCTCGGCAATGGCAAGTGGTGTTTCGCCAGGTCGGCAAACGATGTCTGCTGCCATCAATTGGCCAGTAATCGGATTGGAGCGTGCATAGACTCTCACATCTGCAAATAATCCCGTGTTGAGCATAGCGGATTCAACGCTGCCAGAGCCAATTTTTCTACCGCCAATATTGATGATATCATCTTCCCGTCCGGCAAAAAATGCCCGCTCGCCAATTATTTCGATGATGTCACCCGTGCGCACAGTCTTTCCGTCTGGCAAGGTGACGTGGAGTATATGGTGCTCATCCAGTCGCAGAGTCGGGGTGCGCGTTTTATCTTCAATCCAGCGCGCGGGAAAACCTGCTTTGCGGTCCTTAACTGCCAGGATCATTCCCGCTTCCGTTGTGGCGTACAAGTGCGTCAATCCTTTGGGATTGAAGTGCTTGCTCACCGCGTCCAGGATATCCTGATCAACCCGTTCCCCACCCAAGCTGGCTTGCAATAATTGCGGGTAGGGCAGGCTTGTTGGCCAAGTTTGCAGCAATCGTCGCCACCAACTTGGGGTCGCAGAAATGACTTCCACTCCTTCCTTGCAAATGCGCTCAGCCACCTCTTCAGGCTGGTTGCCGGCATAAACTAACCTACCGTTATTTAGATACGCAGAGAACCATACCTGAAGTCCGGCATAACTGCATGGTTCAAATGCCTGTAACCAAATCCGTCCTTCCAGTTTATGCGCCAAACGCGCCGGGGCTTGCAAGCGCTCACTGCGTGCCAGACCAATTTGGGAGTGCCTGTGGTACCTGAGGTAAGTATGCCAATCTGCTGCTGATTCCGGTCCCGCTCGGCCCTTTGTCCGGATTCTTTGGTTGCCGATGGCAACGGCAAATCTGCGATAGCCAAATGCTTGGGTAACAGAAGAACGTTCGCTTGTCCTTCCATCAATGCTGCAGATAACGACGTGTCGAAGTCTATGCCGTCTGTGAACTGAAGAATTTTTGTTGGTAGTCGCTCACTCATTGAGGGCAAACAACTGTGCCAATTCGGCAACCGTTGTGAAGTTGACGAAACCATCGGCAAATGGATCTTTGCCAGTTTGTTCTTCCAGCTTAACAATAGTAAGCGCCAGCCCCAGGGAATCCATACCGCTGTCGCGCAAGATGTGAGTCTGCGGTGTGAAGTCAAAGCCGGGCATGCCATTCTCCTGCATGACTTCTAGCAGCGTCGCAATGACCAGTCGCTCAGATGGATTCAGTTCTGTCATCACTCCTTAACATTTGGAGATTGTTCAAATTCGGCCACGACACCCAGCAAGCGATCCGGGATGGTTGCCACAACATGCACACCGTCATCATCCACTTTTTGTTTGTTAATGGCTCCGGCATCGTGCAAGCGATTGAGGACATCGTAGCGGTCATGAGGGATTACCAAGTTGCGCATCTGCGAGCGCGCAGAGGTCAACACCTCCATGCGCTCCATCAATCTTGGTAAACCGTCACCAGTCACCGCACTTACCGGAAAAATGGAATCGGATACACGCGCCATCCAGGCAGATCTTTCCGGTTCCGGACACAAATCAATCTTGTTATAAACAGTCAGCACCGTTTTGTTTTCAGCGCCCAATTCCCGCAATACTGCCAACGTGGTTTCCATGTGAGCTTGCGCATCCGGATTGCTGATATCGACCACATGTAATAGGAAGTCTGCCACGACTGCCTCCTCCAAGGTGGCCTTGAATGCGTCAACCAGTCGGTGGGGTAACCTCCGCACAAAGCCCACGGTATCGGTGACCAATAACTTTTGTCCCCTGGGCAGTTGCAATTGCCGGGTGGTAGGGTCAAGTGTCGCGAACAGTTTGTCGGCAGCCAAAACATTGGCACCGGTCATTTGATTTAATAGCGTGGATTTGCCTGCGTTGGTATAACCTACAATGGCCGCTGTAGGCAGGGGCACCCGCAAGCGTTGTTTGCGTTGTACCTCGCGGTGCTGAATAACCTCGGCTAACTCTTTTTTCAGTTTGCTGATGCGCTCGCGTACGATGCGTTGATCCAATTCAATCTGCGCCTCACCTTCCCCTCTTTGGGTCACTCCACCTCCACCGCGCTGTCTGCTGAGGTGCGTCCAGGCATTTTTCAAACGGGGTAGGGAATATTCGGCACGCGCCAGTTCAACTTGCAAAATCGCTTCCCGGGTTTGCGCGCGTTCATTGAAAATATCCAGAATCACTTCATGGCGGTCAATGACACAACTCTTGCTGAGCACCTCCCAGTTGCGCTGCTGGCCGGGACTTAGTTCGGTATCAAACACAATACAATCTGCTTTAACAGCTGCCGCCGCCTCGATCATTTCCTGTGCTTTGCCTTCGCCCAAAAGAAACTTTGGGCGCGGATCCCTCAGTTTGGCTACCGCTTTACCGACTACTTTGATACCTAAATTGTTTACCAGTTCTTCCAACTCCACCAGTAATTGATCAATGGTCGTCTCTGATTCGTCAGGATAGCGCACGCCTATCAAGAATGCGCGCTCAACCATTTTGGGTTTTTCTTTAATGTCTATCATGCCTCGCTGCTACCGGATCCAGTCGCTTTCCAAATGGCAACCAGTTTGTGCAATACTTTGGACAAGTCTCCCAGTGGAATCTGATTGGGACCGTCTGACCAAGCCCGATCTGGATCCGGATGCGTTTCAATAAATACCCCACTGGCACCTGCTGCTACCGCAGCATAAGCCAGAGTCGGCGCAAATTGCCTTTGACCGCTGGTGGTGCCATTGCCCGCCCCTGGTTGTTGCACGCTGTGTGTGGCATCCATGATCACTGGATGTCCCCATTGGCGCATGATTGGGAAACTGCGCATGTCCACAACGAGGTTTTGATAGCCGAAGGTCGTGCCGCGCTCAGTTTGCCATATCTCAATGGCTCCGCTACCCTCTAGCTTATCAATAACATAGCGCATCTCTTGCGGTGAAAGGAATTGACCCTTCTTGACGTTGACACATTTGCCTGTCGCTGCCGCTGCAGCCAGTAAATCCGTTTGCCGACACAAAAATGCCGGCACTTGCAGTACATCGACTACCTGACCAGCCAATTCAGCTTCACCCGGACTGTGAAAGTCTGTCAGAACACGAAAGCCAAATGTATCGCGCACTTTTCGCAGAATGCGCAGTCCTTCCTCTATGCCTGGTCCGCGTTTTGAGGATAACGAGGTGCGGTTGGCTTTGTCATAGGATCCTTTGAAAACAAAGTTCACTTCAGGAATTTCCCGCTGCAAACCGGCGAGCACTTCAGCCACCGCAAAACTCAGTTCCTCTGTTTCCAGAGAACATGGACCGGCAATCAACAACAGCTTTTTGGGATCATAAATCTGCATAAAACCTGTCATCATCAC
Source organism: Verrucomicrobiota bacterium (assembly GCA_021208135.1). Taxonomy (GTDB): domain Bacteria; phylum Verrucomicrobiota; class Verrucomicrobiia; order Opitutales; family Oceanipulchritudinaceae; genus JAJOKB01. The sequence goes on from JAJOKB010000039.1 coordinate 21,519, forward strand.
GCATCTTGTCCATTTGGCAACCCTGAGCTGACGCAGCGCATTTTTTACTTTATCAGTATGTAGCGGTGGTTTCCACCGCTATATTTGCTATCAATAAAAAGTTCCGCGCTGGCAAAGCCCGAAAACGCTGGAGCATCGGCAGAGCAGCTTGGCAGATTTATCGCAGGTAGGCTGTCATTATTGAAAACCTCTTGCAATAGGCAATGGATTGGATTTGCTGGTGAGAATGCAAAAAGTCTGGTTACGTTAATTGTTATGTGGATGGTGCCACCGCAGTGTGGGGTGGTCAACCTCTGCGCGTTCAGGTGAGTGTGCCACCGCAAGTCGAGTGGATGGTTGCTGTCGGCGGAGAGCACGTTGTGGTCGAGGCATTTTTGGATCAAGGGCAACCCTGTGGCGATTTTAATCCTTTGCCCAGTCAGATGCGTCGCTTGGCCCATACTGATTTGTTTTTCCTGGTAGGGGCGATTTATGAAAGTGCATTGGTGCCAAAACTGGAAGGCAGTTTTCCCAAAGTCGCCATTATTCCAGCGCCGGAAGGTTTTGATTACACGGCTATTCAGGCCTGTTGTGCCCAGCATGCGCATGATCCTCATTTGTGGCTGAATCCGGATTACGCCCGGGCTCAGTTGCAGGTAATGGTGACTGCCCTCAGTGCAGCCATGCCCGAGCACAGTGAAACTTTTGCTGCCCGTGCGCATGAATATGAAATCAGTATGCAGCGCACGTTGACCCAAATCAGAGCGCAGCTTGAGGAGTTTCAAGGGCGCAGCTTTTTTTGTCTATCATCCTGCCTTCAGTAGTTTTGCGCAGTACTTTGGTTTGCATCAAGTTGCAGTCGAGCAGCACGGTAACGAACCCTCGCCCAGGCAAATGCGCCGGTTGATACAGCAAGCGCGTGCGGCCGGAGTTTCGGCTATTTTCATTCAACCTGACGAACCCGTTGCCAGTGTCAGACAGATTGCTGATGCGATTGGTGCGCGTGTGGTCGAACTGGATGCGTTGCGCCCTGATTGGTTGAGTAATCTTGAATATATGGCAACAGCTCTGGCAGCGTCTTTTGGTGGCTCCGCTTTATGACTAACGACGCCGTCCGTGTAGAAGGGCTCAGTTTCTCTTACGGTAGAACACCGGTTTTGAGGGATGTATCCTTGTCGATTCAGCGCGGTTGCATTGCCTGTTTTACCGGACCCAATGGAGGGGGTAAGTCGACGCTGTTGCGCTTGATATTGGGACTTTTAAAACCACAAGCCGGTCAGATCTCAGTATTAGGCACAACTCCTGAAGCGGCCTCAATGCGCATTGGATATATGCCGCAACAGGTTCAATTTGATCCCAGGTTTCCGATAACAGTCATGCAAATTGTGCTGATGGGCAGGCTGCGTGGCAACCGCCCAGGTTTTTACAGCAGGCAGGATCGGTTCATAGCGAGTACCTGCTTGGAGGAAGTGGATTTAGCAAATTTCGCCAACACGCCCTTTTCGCATTTATCCGGTGGTCAAAAGCAACGAGTTCTGATCGCCCGCGCACTGGCAGTGCAGCCGGAGATGCTGTTGCTCGATGAACCCACTGCGATGGTTGATAATCATATTGAAGCCCGATTGTTGGAACAATTGCGAACTTTGCATGCGCGGATGACCATAGTGTTGGTTTCGCATGACATGCACTTTTTGCAACAATTGGTCCAAGTTGGTTTCCACGTGAACGGAACCGTTCAACCCGCCCAACAAGGTTGCTGTCATGGGTGATTTTTTCAGAGCAGTCATCGATCCAGATCTGGTCTTTTTGCGCTACGCCTTGATTATGGCAGTTTTGGCTTCAGTGGCCTTCGGCGTGGTGGGCACGTTTGTGGTTGCCCGCCGGATCAGTTACATTGCGGGCGCGATTGCCCACGCCATTCTCGGAGGTATCGGCCTGGCTGTTTACCTAAATCGAGTCCATGGTTGGTTATGGTTGGAGCCACTGCACGGAGCTTTGTTGGCCGCTATTGCCTCAGCCTTGATCATGGCTTGGGTGCGTTGGCTGGGAACTGAACGCGAGGACAGCGTTATTGGTGCAATCTGGTCAGTTGGGATGGCCGTGGGATTACTGTTTCTGGCGCTTTCTCCGGGCTATTCAAATCCCACTGGTTATTTGTTTGGCAATATTCTGTTGATTTCCAAAGCAGACTTGTGGCTGGTTTTCCTGCTGGACATCATCGTATTGACCGTCGCTCTCTTGTTCTATCCGCAATTACAGGCAGTTTGTTTCGATGAGGAAGGCGCACGTTTGCGCGGAGTGGCAACGCACGCTTTTTACGCGCTTTTATTGTGCCTGACGGGAGTCACTATCGTTTTGCTAGTCTCCGTTGTCGGCATTGTTTTGGTCGTGGCCTTGCTGACACTGCCTGCGGCGATCGCAGGGCAATTCGCCAGCACTTTTGGCCGGATGATGGCGGGTTCTTGCCTGCTGTGTTTAACCTTCAGCATCGGTGGACTCGGACTGAGTTACAATTTGGACTGGCCTACCGGTCCCGCCATTATATTGCTGGCGGGTTCGGTATATCTGGTGGTTTTCCTTGGCAGAAGAATTGCCAACAGCTTATTTGCGCTCAAACGCAGCGTCAAAAGCTAGTTTGTTGCCTGGGAAGTCGATATCGCGTACAAATGCGCACGCTTCGGCTGCACCGTAAAAACGTTCCATGCGAATATCTTCCCATTCCACTGAGAGAGGACCGGCGTAGCCAATATCATTCAGGGCGACGATGATGTCTTCGAAGGCAATGTCTCCATGTCCCGGACTACGGAAATCCCAAAATCTACGCGGATCTCCAAAAGACGTATGCCCACCAAAAACTCCAACAGTCCCATCGCCATGATCCCACCAGACATCCTTGATGTGAACGTGATAGATACGCTTGGCGAAGCAGCGGATGAATTTGACGTAATCAACGCCTTGGTAACCCAGGTGGGATGGATCGTAGTTAAAGCCAAATCGTTTATGTCCCTTGAGTGCTTCCAAGGCCCGTTCGCAACTGGCAATATCGAAGGCGATTTCGGTAGGATGTACCTCCAGGGCGAAATTGACATCAACCTTGTCGTAGGCATCCAATATGGGTTTCCAGCGTTTGGCAAAGTCGGCAAAACCTTTGTCTATGAAGGCCTGCGAGGTGGGTGGGAATGCGTAGAGCGCATGCCAAATAGAAGAACCGGTGAAGCCATTGACAACCGCAGGGAGCGGCGAGCCACCCAATGAAGCGGGGCGAGCGTCCATGAAAGCGCGGCAGGCTTTGCCAGTGCGGATCATTTCCTTGGCAGCGCGCTGCCGAACGCCTTCGGGGTCACCATCACCCCAAACGTATTCCGGCAATATCGCCTTGTGACGTTCGTCTATCAGATCACAGACAGCCTGTCCGACCAGGTGGTTGGATAAAGCGTAGCAATTCAATCCGTGATCGGCGAGTAGCTCCCAGACTTCGTTTAAGTATTTTTTGCTGCCGGCTTTAGCCACCTCAAAATGGTCGCCCCAACACGCCAGTTCAACACCGTCATATCCAAGTTCTGCAATACGCGGAACAAGTTCGGTAATGGGTAGATCGGCCCATTGGCCGGTGAAAAGCGTGACAGGACGAGACATAGTTGTGCTTTCTTTGGGAGTTACAAGGTCAAGGGTCTGAAGGTATCCCGTATCCACCGGGACAGCATCGCAAACTCATAATGGAACGGATCGTTGCGGAAGAAACCGTGTATACCAAAATTAAAAGCGAGGTCAACGAGATGTTTTTCTCCTTCTTTGACCACCTCACCATCGGCATCGGTCAGAGCGTAAGTGAATTTCATGCGGGGTGGATAAATAGATTCAACGTACCGTATATCCGCGTGATGCCGGTTGCGCCAGGGTTGAATCTCGCCAGCCATGTCGATGTTGGTAATGACCAGGTGGAGTTGATGTCCTTCAGGAATCCACCGTTCCGAGGTCCGCACCAACTGGCGGTCAAACTCTCTGGAAAAAGACATTGGCTGTTCGCTCAGGATTCAGGCCATCGATACTGAAATCAGAAAAAGTTGCGAGGTTCCTGCAACTCAAAGGTGATGGCTTGGGCACTGGCCGATAAGGTGAGGACGAGTCCGGCTAGCATAGAACCGGTGATCATTAGCAGTTTGATTATGGATTTCATGATAGTACCTCCTGACTAAATAAACAGCACATTTGCGGTTTTGTCGCATCCTTGAGTACGATTCACCGTGTGTTCAGTGTTGCGCTGAGTGAGGCAATACTCAAAGGATAGTCGCATCATGGATTTATCAGGCATAGAAACCTCCGATCAATTCGCCGTTCGCAAGGCAAAGTTGGCTGACATGCGCAGCACCGGGCTCGATCCGTTCGCGCAGAACTGGGAACAGTCACACACCTCCGCACAGGCCATCAACAACTTTGAGGATAGTGCGACGGAACAACCTGTTATCAAGGCGGCGGGTCGTCTGGTAGCTATCCGGGTGATGGGCAAAGCGAGCTTCGCTAGAATTTTAGATCGTGATGGTACGCTACAACTGTATGTGACTCGGGATGCCTTGGGTGAAGAAGGCTATCACTTTTTTCAAAAAGAAAATGGATTTGGGTGATATTGTTCGGAGTGGCGGGAACTTTTGTTTTCGCACCAAGGCAGGCGAGGTCACCCTGAATGTCACTGAGTTGCAAATTGTAAGCAAGGCGCTCAGACCATTGCCTGAGAAGTGGCACGGTTTGCAGGATGATGATTTGAAGTACCGGCAACGCTATCTGGATTTGATTAGCAGTGAAGAAACGCGCAAACACTTTAAAATGCGCAGTGCCATCATTTCGTGTATTCGCCGGTATCTCGACCAGCAGGATTTTATGGAGGTTGAAACTCCCATCCTGCAGGCGGAAGCCGGCGGTGCTGCTGCCCGGCCATTCACTACCCACTTTAATGCGCTCAACTGTCAATTTTACCTGCGCATTGCCCTGGAGCTTTACCTGAAGCGTCTTTTGGTGGGCGGATTTGACCGGGTGTATGAAATCGGTCGCAATTTCCGCAATGAAGGTATTTCCAGGCGTCACAATCCGGAGTTTACCATGCTTGAAGTGTATCAGGCCTACTCTGATTACCGGGGCATGATGAAGTTAATCCGTGGTATGGTTCACGCCATTTGCAATGAGGTACTTGGCACAACCGAAATCACCCGCTATGACGGTCAGGTCATTCAGCTGGGTGGTGAATGGCGTGAGGCGCGTTACAAGGATTTGATCATCGCCGAGACCGGAGATGCAGACTGGTTCCAGCGCTCCAAGGAGGCTAAACTATCCTGGTGCCACAACGCTGGTATTGAAGTGGATCCGTCGCGCGAGGATTTTGAGGTCACCAATGCGATTTTTGAGAAGCGCATTGAGCCGACCCTCATTCAACCCACTTTTGTTACTCACTTACCCAGGCAATTGATCCCTCTGGCAAAGATTTCCCCGGAGGATCCGGACACCATTGAGGTATTTGAATTGTGCATCAATGGTCAGGAAATTGCCCCCGCCTACAGTGAGCAGAACGATCCGTTGTTGCAGCGCGAACAGTTGCAGATTCAGGCAGGTGAAGAGGTGCAAAAAATCGATGAGGAATTCCTGTTGGCTCTGGAACATGGTATGCCACCAGCCGGTGGCATGGGCGTTGGGATCGATCGGTTGGTTATTCTGCTTACTGGTGTTGCCAGTATTCGTGATATCATTTTGTTTCCTGCCTTGAAGCCTCAGGGTTGAGAAAGACTCCTGAATGCCCTGGTACCTTTATCTGGCTTGGCGGCAGTTGTTCCCGACAGGGACAAAGTTTCCGCCCTTTGCTATGCTTTCCATACTTGCTTTGGCGTTTGGAGTGGCCTTGGTGCTGGTAGTACAGAGTGTTATGAGCGGGTTTGGCCAGATTCACCGCGAGAAAATTGTAGCCACTTCCGGCCATCTGGAAATCACCGCTTTCGGTGCGCCTTTCTCCGATCATCAGATTTGGTTAGAGCGTTTGGAGTCCGTACCCGGAATCGCTGCTGCGGCTCCTTATGCAACTGGCGTTGTCATGTTGCAGTTTGCCCGTACTCCGGTTTTTCCCATCATACGAGGGTTGCCTCCGACTGGACCGGAGCCTGTGCCATTGGAGAATTTACTGATTGTGGGGAGTCGGGATGATTTGGATGACGACAGTCTTTTCGTTTCGGTGTCCTTGGCGAATCAACTGGGATTATTCGTTGGCGCTGTTGTCGAGGTTCTGTCGCCTGTCGCACTTGAAGCACTCAGACAGGATGAAGTTTTTTGCCGAGAGAATTGCGCGTAGCGGGTATTTTTGAGACTGGCTGGAATCGATTCGATACTAATGTTGTCATCACTACCCTGCGAACCATGCAGGATTTATATGATCTGGATGATGCCGTCCATGGGATCACGGTCAGTGTGCTGGATGGGGTGGATGAGTTTGTTGTAGCGCAAACAATTCGTTCCTGGGGTGATTTGAATAAGCGTGTCTTAACTTGGGAAGAGCAGTGGTCAGACTTTTTTATGGGTGCTCGACCTGGAGAAGAATCTAATTCTTTTATTACGCTGTTTGTCATTCTGGCTATATCCATTGCCATTGGGGTGATCTTCTACTTAAGCATCTGCGCAAAACTCGCGAAATCGGCCTGATTGCCGCATTGGGGGGCGGGGGTAGGGGAATTCTCCTGGCCTACGGATTGTCAGAGTTTAATCATTGGAATCATTGGTTTGCCGCTCGGCTTTGGTCTCGGAGTGTTGGTACTTGCCTTTCGCAATCCCATTCTTTTCGCGCTATCTGCTGTCACTGGTACCCGTGACACATTGATTAAGTATTATGAGTTTGCGCAACTGCCCGTCGCCTACACACCATCCAATTTCCTGGTTATAGGTACCTTTACTCTGGTTTGGGTTATGGGCGCCGGCCTGGTTCCCGCTTGGATCGCTGCCAGACTCAACCCAGCCGAAGCCATACGTTCCGATGTCTGAAAACGTCACATCACCAGTTCTGGAATGCCGTGATATTCACAAAAGCTTCCGCAGCGGTCAGCAATTGATCCCTGTACTGCGCGGCGTTGATCTGGTTTTACAGCGTCAAACTACCGTCAGCATCAGAGGTGAATCCGGTAGCGGCAAAACTACTTTGCTCAATATTTTATCCGGCTTGGAACAACCCGACCAAGGATCACTGTTTTGGTCCGGCGAACTGATTACCGGTTTATCTCTTGCAGGGCTTGCAAGGCGCAGAGTGCTTTTGTCGGCCTGGTTTTTCAGGCTTATTATCTGATTGCTGAATTGGACGCCCTGGAAAATGTTCTTTTTGCTGCCCGGCTGACCGGTAAACCCATTAAGCCCTCGCGTGAGCGCGCCCGGCAATTACTGCACTCCGTTGGGCTCGAAAACAGGCAACACAGCAAACCATCCCAACTTTCAGGTGGCGAGCGGCAACGTGTGGCAGTGGCGCGGGCACTGATGAACGAACCGGCTCTGGTCTTGGCGGATGAGCCGACCGGTAACCTGGATGAGCGCACCGCCGGCGCGGTCATGGAGATTTTACTCAACGTGTGCGCTGACGCCCGCACATCGCTGTTACTGGTCACGCACAGTCCGGTTTTTGCTGCTATGGCCCAGCAGCAATTATTTTTGCACAATGGTCGCTTTGAAACTTCGGCCTGATCGATTGCCGCCGTGAAAAACTTGAACCAGGGCTTCGGCAGATAATCAGTCCAACTAAAACTTCAGGTGACGGATGGTGTCTGATTGATTGATCAGTTGCCGCAAGGAGGCGATGCCGATGCGCAGGTGGTCGTCAACGAATTTCTCTGATACTTTGGAATCGCTTTCGGCGGTCTTAACGCCCTCGGGGATCATGGGCTGGTCGCTGACCAGAAGCAGCGCTCCTGTTGGAATGTGGTTAAAGAAACCTACTGAAAACAGAGTGGCCGTTTCCATATCTACTGCCATGATTCGGTTTCGTTCAAGATATTCCTTAAAGCGCATATCGTACTCCCAGACTCTCCGGTTGGTGGTATAAACCGATCCGGTCCAATAGTCGCGTTCGTGTTCACGGATCGTGCGCGAAATAGCCTTTTGCAGGGCAAATGCCGGCAGCGCAGGAATTTCCGGTGGAAAATAATCATTCGAGGTACCTTCCCCACGGATAGCTGCGATCGGGAGAATCAAGTCACCCAATTGGTTGCGTTTTTTCAGTCCACCGCATTTGCCCAAAAACAAGACCGCACGCGGTAAGGTTGCTATCAACAGATCCATGATGGTGGCGGCATTGGCACTGCCCATCCCAAAATTGATCATGGTAATTTCGCCAGCAGTAGCAGTCGGCATGGGACGGTCCATTCCGCGTACAGGTACGTCCATCATGCGTGCAAACCGATGCACGTAATCATTGAAATTGGTCAGGAGGATGTATTTGCCAAATTCCTTGAGAGGAACTCCAGTGTACCTCGGTAACCAATTGGCCACAATTTCATCTTTGTTGATCATGGCGTCATCTGGTGAAGATTTACCAAGCGTAATTGAGCGGTGCCTCTCCGCCGGGACCCGGGAAAATGGTGTCAATCCGCTTCATGGTCTCAGTGCTTAGTTTGATTTCCGGAACACGCAGATTGTCTTGCAACTGACTGAGTGTGCGCGGCCCGATGATAGGAGCTGTAACCACTGGGTTATGAAGCAGCCATGCCAATGCCACATTGGCGGGAGACTCTCCCAGTTCGGCACACAAGTCTTCCCATTGCTGCAACTGGGCACGTTTGGATTCAATGCGTTTTTGCATACCTTCATTGCCACGCCGCCCGCCCTGCACACCTTTGAGTACACCTCCGAGCAGGCCTCCGGCGAGTGGGCTCCAGGGAATGATGCCAAGTCCGAAGTGACGGCAGGCGGGGATCACTTCAGCCTCAATCATGCGATTTTCCAGATTGTAAATACTCTGTTCCGAAATGAGGCGCATACTATTGCGAAACCTTGCCTCTTGATTGAATGTGGCTATGTCCCAGCCGGCAAAATTGGATGATCCGATGTAGCGGATTTTGCCCTGTTGGTAGAGTGTGGAGAAGGCTTGCAGTAATTCATCTGTCGGACAATTGCGATCGATGTGGTGCATTTGGTATAAATCGATATAATCCGTTTGTAACCGCCGCAGACTTTCATCGCAATTGCGCATGATTTTGCGGGCGTTGAGAAGCCGTTCATCATTGGGATCGCGCACCCCTTCCTTGTTCATTGTGTTGTAGACCTTGGTTGCCAGAACGACCTGCTCGCGACGTCCTCCTCCTTGCGCGAACCAGCGCCCCATGATTTTTCGGTCACACCCTCACCGGCAACCCAGCCATAAACATCTGCGGTGTCAAAAAAATTGAATACCAGCCGCGAGTGCTGCGTCCATGATCGCAAAACTATCAGCTTCGCTGGTCTGGGGACCAAAATTCATTGTTCCGAGGCATAGCGGTGAAACGCGCAAGCCACTGTGTCCTAATCTACGGTATTCCATGCCCAGAAGGTTAACTCCGAATGCGCTTTTGTCCAGAATGGATACTTGGGTTGTTGGTTTTAATGCGGCGATTGACAATAGATTGGGGGCAATGCTGCCATCTGCAGAAAGGCTCTTTCGAAAGTTGCGATTTAGAATCAGATTAGATGTTGACGATGCAAATGAATGGTGCCTTAGTTAGCCTCATATTTTTGGCGCGGTAGCCAAGTGGTAAGGCCGAGCTCTGCAAAAGCTCTATCGCCGGTTCGATTCCGGCCCGCGCCTCCATTTTTAGATCTTTCCGCATAAAAAAGCCCCTCACCGACAGGTGAAGGGCTATGCAAAAAAAGTCTCGAACAAGGGTTGTTATTCCCAAATAAGCCAAATTGTCGACTGCCCAACTCCAATACCACGGCAGAAGTGCTGGGTTAACATAAATCCAGTGTCCACTCTCCTGATTCGAAATCCAGTAGAGCTGATGAGGACCTCCGGGGCCCCAAGCATACAACCATTGTCCGGATGGTAGCCAGAGCCAAGGCCAGTTTTCCGTATATGCCCAACCGAGGTCTCCATGCACCCAGTGGTCATCAAATTCATGCGTATGGCTCCAATAGCCATGGATACCACCGACACGAAACTCAAACTCGGCGTGCGTCTCAACTTCGCCTCCACCCGCCAAAGTGGCCTTGGCTTCGAGGTGCAGGTGGTAAGTTCCCGGTTGAGTGAAAACCCAAAACATATGACGGTGCGCTCCCGCAGGCAAGGTATACGGATTCTTGGTTCCCTCCACGGTGTTCCAATACCAGGTGATTTCACCAAAACTGCCTACCGTGAACATCGCAACCTCCCCAGGGCCCTCCACATCGTGAAGTTCGATGGAAATCAATCCTTCAAACTGCGCTGGGTCCAATTCCTCGGTTTCGATGCCCAAAAAGGGACGCCTTCCAGAGGAGCTTGATCCACTACGAAAATCCAGCTGCCCGGCGCGGCAAGCTGAGCGAACGCAGGATGATCCTCTGTCACTTGTCTGGCGGCAAAACCACTCAGCAAAAACGATACCGCGTCAGGAGATAACCCGTGGTGGTCATGATCGTCGTCATGGTCATGGTCATCATCATGGCCGTGTTCATCGTGATCATCGTGATGATGCCCATGGCCATGGGAGTCACCATATGCGACAAAGAAGCGTAATCCGTGCTCGCTGTCATACTCGAGGGCAATTCCGGCATGCCCTTCCCGTATCACCATACGATGGGAGTGGTCATGGTCGTGATCATGATGGTGATCATGATCCCCATGTGCGTGAACAACGTTTCCGATCAGCCCCAGTGACAGTCCAACCAGAGGCAATTGATAGATAGGTCTATTGATTTTCATTGAGTTTCGTTGGGTTAAAAAATTTGAGCCACATCCCGGTTTCATTTTGAAACAGCCACGGAAAGAAGTCCTGCGTACTCCAGCACCAACCGAGATCTTCACGCCAAAGCCAGAAGCTATGCGGATTACCCGGTTGGTGAAAAAACACCCACCCCAGCAGGGGAGAAAAAACCCACGGTTTCTGCCGGGTATGGACCCAGCCCATCCAGCTGGAC
>JAJOKB010000050.1 GCA_021208135.1 Verrucomicrobiota bacterium
GGTTCTCTATCCCAAGGGCGCGGTCATACCAAAAGCGGTACACTCCAAGATCTTCCGGTCGCAAGCCATTGAACGTCAAACTTGCCCATCCCTTGGCGGTGAAGTCGCCGTGATTGCCATCGACCGAAAAATCGAGTCGACGGTTTTCGGTTGTACTGAGAAACTCCTTACTGCGCTCGTCGCCCGAAAAGGATTCTAAATACATTTGCGCCCAGGCCCGGTTCATCCGACTCCAATTGAAATTCAAACTATTATCGCCCGCTTGCTGTAGCGCGTAGACTGCGGCATACAGAAAGTGAGCGGCATAACCAGTGTATGCTGATCCCTCCTGGGACATCGCCAGTGCTCCATAACCATTCGCAAGATGGAGATTGAGGTCGTTTTTAAGGATATTCAGTCGGCTGGCGCGGTTGTTTTCCTGTCCGGTGGCTAATATCGCGATTAACTCAGCCGAACGGCATACCGCCACCCAGTTGCTTGCGCGATCAGATTGAGACAGGTTTGGATGCGAAAAACCGACCCACGCGTCCAGTGCGAGGTTAAGCTTATTTAGTAAATATGAACGCTGCTCGGCAGATAATCCATCGTATGCCCAGTTGTAAACTTGTGCAAAGCCCAAAGTCATATAGGCTCTGGCTAACCCATATCCGTCCTCAGGCACGCGGTTGTCCGGATCAGGATCGTTATGAACGTCCCACAGTTGCTCAAATGCCAGTTGCGCATAGGTTGGATTTTTACTGATTAAGTAAACCAGTGAGGCTTCCCGTGCTAAGGATGCGCGATGGTAATTCCAGTTGCCATCGTCCGTGGCAGTGTAGGTTTGCCAATCTCCAGTATCCACCCTGGCCTTGATGGCAGCATAGATTTCCGCGTGAACTGAACCCGGCTCGGCTACAAGCGTCTGCAGCTCCTGAATTCTTTGCGCATTCAGAAATAAGTTGGGATAGGTAACACTTCCGAACGCTTTAGCTGCAACCAGAATTATACAGAATAGTAGTAGGGTACGCTTCATAATCTATTTCAGGGTCAGGGGTGAGTGACAGTAGTTTAGCGGACCCTGCCTCTCATGGCTACCATTGTCTGCGTATATCATTTTTGGATTTGCGTAAAAAAGAACGCGGACGTTGCTGTCCGCGTTCACAAACGCTCAGTAGTCGGGCTGGAGAAAAGCTGCTTGCGCGTGAGGCTTTTCTTCGTAAGTCTGAATTCATGCCCCAAGGGAAGCGAAAGCGCGTGATATTGTTGTTGGAGACCCACTTTAACTACGGGCGTGAGATATTGGATGGTATTGCGCATTACCAGCATGTTCACGGCTCTTGGGAGTGCTGGTTTCGTCCTTGGCAACGAAGTTCGCTGCCACCTAACCTGAACAATTGGGATGGAGTTATCGGGCGTTTTCGATTTGCCGAGGATGTGGCTTTATTTCCTGCCGGTATGCCCTTGGTGAATGTGTCTTTGGGTGGGCAGCAAGCGCCGGATTTGCCCACCATAAGTCCTGATGAGCATGCGATAGGGGCAGCGGTGGCCGACGCGTTTCGCGAACGTGGCTTCCGAAAATTTGCGGTGGTAGGTTTGGCTGGTCGCTGTTTTGCCAACGAGCGGATCGCAGGCTTTGTGGCTGCGGTTGAGGCGATGGGTCTGACTCCACCGGAAGAATTTCGCTACAGTCAGGTCATTCGCCACGTGGAGACGCAGTTTGTGGAATGGCTGCAAAGCCAACCTCGTCCGCTCGCTATTTTTGCCTGTAATGATGTGACTGGGCGGGAGATCCTGGAAGTCCTGATCAAGTTGCAGATAAAAGTGCCTGATGAAGTAGCGGTCATCGGGGTCGATAATGACCAGCAGGTGTGTTCGTTGAGTTTTCCGCAGTTATCGAGTGTGCGCACCAATGCTCAACTCATTGGGTTCAAAGCGGCGGAGCTGTTGCATGCCATGCACCTAAATCCGGATTTTATTCCGCCTCTGCGCACAAAAGTACCTCATTTAGGCATTCAACACCGTTTGTCATCGGATATTTTCGCGGTGGATGATCCTGCGGTCGCAAAGGCATTGGGTTACGTGCGCGATCATTTGCATGAGAGTCTGCACGTGGTTGAATTGGCAAAGTATGCTGGAGTCAGTCGCAAGACCCTGGAGCTTAAATTTGAGCAATTTTTGGGATCCACGCCGGCTGGTGAGATTCGTGCCAGACGAGTGCGCAAGGCTCTGGAACTGCTGGCGGGCACCCAGTTAAGTATGTCGGAGATTGCTGAAAGGATTGGGATCCGCGATCAATCGGCATTGAGTACTCTGGTTCGGCAAAAGACCGGAATGACTCCGATGGCCTACCGAAGGCAGCACTGCAATTAAGCGTATCGGCACGGCCTCCTCGGGTTCAGGCAACAGAAGATGAAATGGAATTTGAGTTGCTTTTAGCAAAACAATATCTCAAATGACCTATGATGGACAAGTCCGTTCAGTTAATGGTGCAGAACAAGATGGGCATTCATGCGCGGCCAGCCGCGATGATTGTTCGTATTGCCAATAAGTATCCAGCCGAAGTTACGGTTGAAAAAGATGATGAACAAGTGAATGGCAAAAGCATCATGGGGCTGATGATGCTGGCTGCAGGCAAAGGTTCGGCCATTAAGATCACTGCAAGTGGCAGTGGTGCTGATGAAATGTTGGCTGAGTTGGAAGCGCTGTTTGCGCGCAAGTTTGACGAAAGCTAGTGTCCTGATTGTTGTATTGTGCGCAACACTTGCGGAAATTGCAGGTTTGACCCAAAGTGATGGTTGTGGTCTCCGCCAAGCGCACATTTATATTCTTCATTCTGTTTCCGGGCATCTTTCTGGCGCTGTGTATGTTGTTACATCCTTGGGCTGTAGCCTGGTTGCTTGGATATGTTTTGCGGTCGCAGCAGGTCGGATACGCGGACTTTCAGGTGCAAGGTTTTTCACATTATCGATTGCACGGCATTGAATGGTCGGCACCGGATGGCACTCACGTCAAGGTGGATAATCTGACTGTGCGCCAACCGATTCCGTGGCTACTGGCACTGCGCAAGGAGAGTACGGAGCCTTGGGTGACTATTTCCGGTGTCGCAGTTCTAGTTGCCGCAGATGAGGATAGGGTGGATGAGGACAAACAGGTCACCGGAGCCTTAATATACCTGACCTGGTGCGCATCTGGGAGCAACTTGCCAAGTGGATGCCGCGAGCGGTTTTAGTCGATGGATTCGTGCGCTTGCCAGCCATTGACCTTAGTATCTCTGTCGGGGAGATCCTATGGACCAGTGGTGATCTGGTTGTTTCCGGTATGAGAACAGACTCATGGATCAGCGACATCGTACGCGTGGAGCAGGCGCGGGCCGATGCCGGTTTACTATTGCGCGGCGACGAGTTTCGGCTGGTTGTGGACGCCACCGGAAGAGTGATTACGGAGCATTTGGATGAGCAGATTGAGGTAGCCGTTGAAGGAGGTTGGGATGCGAACTCCTTTGCATTCAACAGGTTGACGCTGCAATGGCCTGGCATGGACGCCAGACTGGATCAACCGCTCAGGGGATCCCTGGAGACCTGGCAATTTGAGTCGCCCGCCACGTTTTTTGCTGGAAACACAATTGCAGCAATGGGCCGGAAATTTCGCCAGCGGCGATTTAAAGATCATGACCTCCTGGCAAGGCTGGACCGACACCGGTTTTGACGCCAGTTTACAATTCAGAGCTGAAGCGAGACAGGTGTTCACCCCTTGGCTCAACATGAGTGGGTTGACAGTAAAACGCAACACTGAATGCCCGTGAGCTATCAGTTGCCACAGCCGACGTTACCCTTTCCGAGGGATCAAAGTTGGCGCTATCGGGCAACTATCAGTTTGCATCCAATAGTGTTTCAGGCCTTGAATTCTCGATGAATTGGCAGGGGAACGATTTTGCTTACTGGTTGCCTGACTGGGCGTTGGACACGGTCGGCAATCTGCGTTTATCGGCTGGTGGGCATCTACTGGAACTCGAGCATGCAGGGGTGGTTCACACCGACAGAGTGGCTTTGCCCAACGGCGAATCGGTGGCGCTGCGCCTGAATTGGCAAGGTGTGGGTCAAGCGGTGGAACATGGCGTATTGATTTTCAGGCATCCTGACTTGGAAGCGGGTATGGAATTTTCGCTCAGCCGGCATAGTGACGATTGGACCTTGGTTGCACCGTTGTACCGCATTCAACACCAGCGCTTGCCAGAAATGTTTTCTTACGAACCTATGCGGGTCGTGCTGCAACTGGTGGCCGGGCAAGCGCCATCTCTGCAGGTGCAAGGTTTATCGTTGCGTGATTCCGCTGGGGAAACCCGGTTGGGGGGGGGGCGTGGTGCTCGAACAAATGCGCTTGCGCAGCGCAAATGCGGCGATTGCCAATCTGTATTCGAAAGACCTGCAAGCTTTTCTGGGAGCCGACATTCCCGAATTGTTTCTGCGTGATCTACAGCTGCAATTGCGCTCCAGACCCAGTGGTGAAACCGCTCCAGTGACAGGCAATCTGCAATTTTCCGGTTATCATCCGATCAGTTCATCGGATCGGATTGAAGTGAATCTATCCGCCGACCTGGCCAGCGATGGCATTCGGGTGACCGAAGGCAGAGCCAGCCTTAATGAGTCCCCATTTCTGCGGGTGGATGGATTGTTGCCAATCACGCTGGTGCGCGAAGGCAACACCTACCGACAGCAAGTGGATTATCGTGCCAGAATGCGCGCTTCGGCAGGACTGGGAGCGCATCCGCTGCTATTGGACTGGATACACACCTTAACGGACCTGCGGATTGATACGCCGGAGGGTGATATTGAGTTGAGTGGCACCCTGAGGGCTCCCACAGGCCGGATTGCACTTCAGGCAAACAAGGTGCAGACGGCCTTCGCCGTTGCCGGTGAGAATATTGTCATTGATCAACCTGTTCTGCACGCGGAGTTTTCTCCATCTGAATTGAGGTTGGATCGCGCAACCGGGGCAATCAGATATGAACCCTTTTCAGTGTCGGCCAGACTGCCTATGCAGGGAGCTGATTGGGAAGCGTTGTTCAGTGAATTCGCGTTACCGGATTGGCGCAGAGGTTCAGTGGATCTCAAAGTCACTTCCTTGCGCCTGGAAACACTGTCTGCCATCTTTCCCGATGTATTGGGACGCAGCGGCAATTTGTCTGTGGACGCCACTTTCAACAGGCGTCAGGGCATGAGTGGCAGCATCACAATCCAGAATTTGCAGACCCGACCACTGCCGAATGGTTCTGTTGTCGATCGCTTGAATACCCGACTTCATCTGGAAGGCGAACACATGCGCATAGAGCAGTTTTCGGCGAGAGTCAGCGGTCAACCTTTGAATATTGCTGGCACGCTATCATTCCCTGATTGGCAAAGTATCGCTTATGACTTGAGTCTGAGTGGTCAACAGCTTCCATTCTGGCGTCAGGATCAAATTTTGTTGCGCGGGGATTTGGATTTACGCCTGCAAAAAATAGCGGACGAACCATCGCCGGTGCTGTCCGGCGATATCGCGTTTCGCGACAGCCTGTTCATTCAGGAAGTCAACCTCTTCGCGGGAGGCACGCGTACAGGAGGACGTATCCGTCCTCCCTTTTTTAGCATTGATGAACAACCGTTTTCCGAGTGGCGCCTGAACCTGCATCTCAGAGGGCGTGATTTTTTGCGCATTCAATCTCCCTTTCTGGTGGGGCGGGTCTCAGCTGACTTCAGGTTGGCGGGTACCCTGGGAGATCCGGTTCTGTACGGATCGGCATTTATGGACAGCGGCAGTATCTTATTCAATTTCGGTACCCTGCAGATCCAGCGTGCGCAGGCCCGAATTTCGCTGGAAAACCCATTTATGATAGAGCTGGATACCTTTGCCCAGGGTCGGTCTTTTGGCTATGATGTTACCTTTCAACTCGACGGTACTGAAATGGATCCAAGAGTGCAGTTTACCTCCAATCCGGCGTTGGGGCAGCGTGAAATACTCCAGCTTCTGGTTGCTGGAGTGATGCCTGAGCAGGCGGGGGGTGGGGCACAGTCGGGGCAGAGATATGCACTCCTGCTGGGACGGAATGTCTGGCAGCAACTGTTTCCCGGTAGTGGTGGCTCTTTTGCTGAAAGACTGGAGATTCGCAACGGGCGCGATATCTCCGAACGGGGTCGGGACACCTACGAGGTGGAATTTCAACTCAACAACAGGATTACCTTGCACGGCGAGTACGACAGATTCGATGATTTCAATTTTGGGGTGCGCTGGCACTTGTTTACCCGGTGAGTTGATATGTACTGTTTTTTTCAAACCTGTGTCAGGACGATGAAGGCCGAATCAACGGTGCCCAGCCCGGTGTTTGCGCAGGCGATCACCTTTGGGATCCTCTTTTGTTGCCTGATCGGAGGGGTGTTCGGCGTGCAGTCCGTTGCCGCCAGGATCAGTGTTTCCGGTACAGGATGGGTTGAAAGTCTGGCTATTCGCAATCTGGCCAACCAACTTCACCGCGAAAGTGATGAAGAAGAACACTACTCGGTGACTTTTATCGAAAATCTTTTGTTGATCGTGCGCAGTCGCCAGGTGGCTGATGGATATCTGGATGTGCGTATCCATGTGGATCTGGTGGCTGAGGATGGTACTGAATCCGGTCTGTTATGGACGGGAGAAGGATTGCTCGATATTCCTTCGGACACATCGTTTAGCGCCGTCCGATTGCGCCTGGAGAGCGGGGTGCAGTATTTCTTTGAGGAGTTGCAGATTACTGGGTTGACTGTCCTACCCATTCAGGAAGCCAGAAGGTTTTTCTACAACGACGCGTTTTTATTGGGAGGGCGAACTGCGCGGGCCTATTCGCCGGGTGTGTTGAGAGCTGCGGTAAACAATCTGGAAGACGAACTGCGTTTTCTGGGATTTCAGGATGCCGCAGTGCGAATTGCCGATGTTCGTGCCGATCCTGCACGTGGGGCAGTGTTGGTGGCCATTGACGTTCAGCAGGGTTTGCTGCACAAAGTACGGTCAATCGAAGTGGTGACAACGGAGCCCGGACTGGCAGATGATTGGCTGCGGGAGGAAAGGTCGTTGTTGCCGGTACCGTTTTCGCGGTTCTGGTTGCAGGAAACCCAAAGGTTGTTGCTCAATGAATTTTGGGCTGCTGGTTTTGCCGATGCCACAGTGCGAGCCGATGTGCGCACTGAGCGCGACAATGCAGCCGGTATTGTTTGGCATGATGTGCGCTGTATCGTCACATCGAGGGAGCAAATCCGCATCAGTGATGTCAGGATTTCCGGATTACAGCACACCCTGGAGCGACTGGTGCGGCGCACGGCTGTCGTCAGTGAAGGAGATTTGCTCAATCCCATTGCCTTGGATGAGGCCCGGTCGCGACTTGGGGAGACTGGGTATTTTTCGCGAAGTGAGCGTGCAGACTTCGCCGCAAGAAGATCCTGCGTTGCGTGCGGTGGAGTTTCTTTCGTCGAGCGCCCAAGGCATGATTTCAAACTTTACACTGGGTATGGCTCTTATGAGTATTTGCGGGCAGGTCTGGAATTGCGCCAGCGCAACCTGTGGGGCAGGGGACACAGCGCAAGTACTCTGCTGATGCAATCATTCAAAAGCAGCAGGGCGGAGGTCAATTACTCCTTTCCCCGGTTTTTGGATGCAGATCAGGATGCGTTTCTCAATGCGCGCTTGTTGCGGCGCGAGGAACCGACCTTTTTGCGCACCGAGTACGGTTTACAGGTGGGGGTCGATCGGCGTTTGAGCAGGCGTTCGCGGGTGGGTGTCAGCTATCGGTTGGAGAATTTGCGATCGTCTGATTTCGACGGTTTTGCCGGAGATGTGGGGGTCGTGGAAGCCCGGGTGGGAAGTATTTTGGCCTACTTTAGCCGGGAAACCAGAGACAACCCCATTTTCCCGCGCCGAGGCAGTTCATTTAGAGTGGAGATGGAATTCAGTGCGCCTTTGTTTCTGGCTGATGTCACATTCCAACGGATTCAGGCCAGTTATTCCCGATCCTGGGAATTCAACGAAGCCACTTTGTTACACGGCAATCTGAGCTATGGCATTGTCGGTTCCTGGAGAGAAACGGTGGATAACATTCCCATCAACAAGCGATTTTTCCCCGGAGGTGAGAACTCAATCCGCAGCTATCGCTACGCTGGCGCAACCCCGCGAGCGGCTGATGGAACCGTACTCGGGGCTGAAGTTTTCTCGCTCATGCAATGGGATCTGGAATACTTTTTGAGTCCAATGCTCAGTGTGGTTGCTTTTACCGACCAGGTTCTGATCAGTGATGACTATCAAACGGTGGTTGGTGACGAGTGGCTCAGTGCGGTAGGTTTTGGGGTGCGTTATCGCACGTTGCTGGGACCACTGAGGCTTGAGGCAGGCTTTAACCTGCGCAGACGCGCCTTTGATCCCAGTTATGTCGTTTTGTTGTCACTGGGGTATCCTTTTTGAGGTTGTCAATTCCCTCCAGACTGACGAAATTAGTAGTTCCCCTGAGATTTACTATGTTTCGATACCCTGCTTTCCCCTTTGCGGCACTCACAACCTGTTTTTGGCTGGCCGCATCATCCGTACTGTTTGCGTCCAGTTCAGTGCTCACTTGGTCGGTATTGCCGCCAGATCCGGGTGGCTTTGGCAATTGGTCAAATCAGGATAGCGCATGGTTCGATGAGGAGGGCAATCCATCCTCCTGGCAGCAGGGTGCGGATGCTTTGTTCAGTGAAGCCGAAGGCATGGCGTCCGTCCGTGGATCCCTTGATGTTGGTACCTTGACCGCTTTGTCGCAGGACACACCCATCGAATTGGATCATTTGCAATTTGCCCAGCTTACTGTGCGCAATATAGTTGGCAGTCCTTTGTTTTGGTTTCGACAAAACATTGGCGCTGGAGCCAACAATTACCCTGAATTCAACCTGTTGAGTCAACTGGGGCTGGTTTTTCGATCCGATGAGCCCATCGTGTTTACTGGTACTCTGTTCCCGTTGCAGGGAGGTTCGCCCTTCGTCAGTGTACGCGGACCGGAAACAGTGGTGGATTTTGCCGGTACATGGATTGCCGACACCGGATCCATTATTTCCTGGTTAATGCCTATTGAGAGTGGCACTTTCCGGTTCACCGGCGAGGCAGATATGCGTTTTATCAAGGAGGATTACTATACGCTGCAACTTTGGGTTCACGGCGATGGCACAGGAACACTTGAGCTGGCCGAGGACTTTCAGGCCGACCGCACCAACAACGCCACTGTGCCGCTGGGAATTGGCTCCATCCGCATCAGTTCGACCACATTGGTCACGCATCATACCAGAAACTTGCCACTGGGTTATCGTCCCTTTGGCGCAGACCGAACCCAAGCCAACGGGCATTTGGCTTTCGAAAATGGCGGCGGCAGTCGGTGGATCGTACGCAGTCATCCTCAGGAATATCCAGGTGCGCTGTGGATCTATCGCGATCTTGAGATACATACCGAAGCCGATTTAACACATACGGGTGTCACCGAGTCTGCCCCTGATTACACGGCGTTCAACGGTATTACTTTGTTTGGCAGCAGTCTGGTCAAAAGCGGTCCTGCCCGGTTAAGACTGGCAGGCCATCAAGCGTATCAGCCGGGATCCTCAATGGAAATTATTGAGGGCGGTATTGATTTTATCACCGATCCCTCAGGCGGCATCGCTTTTGGCGGCGGCCGCCCAATGGGGGAATTGTTTCTTACCGTCCAGGAAGGCAGTGAGGCATCCTTTCACGCACCCGCCACCATCGGCGATCTGGCTGTGGCAGGTACCGTCAGCATAGGTTCATCGCTGCGCGTTGCCGGCGATATGGGATTGTTCAGTTTACCCGAAGCCAACTGGCATTTTACACTTGGATCTACCTCCGAACACGATCCAATTCTGGTAGTGGAAACAGCGGCAGAATTCGCTGGAACCATACATCTGTGGCGCAATGCTGAATTCGTTCCAACGCCAGGTGCACGCATACCACTTCTGACTGCCAATAATCTGAATCTGGACACCGGATGGGTGCTGGTTGACCACACGCAGACTGGCGTCTCCCTGGAGCTGGATGGCAACACACTGTATGCAGTCACAACACGGATCGCTGCCGATACCGCAGGCCGCATTTTGTTGGAAGACTTTTTTGAGGACTTATCGCAGTGGAGTGACCTTTCAACGGTACCTTTGTGGGGCAATCCGCAACGCCACAGATCTGCATTCAGCACTGCGAATAATCACGTTCAGCTCATTCGGGAAGGACCTGATACAACCGCTGGCTGGACTAATTTCAGCAATGCCAACGGGCTGAAAACTTTCACTGCTATCGACCACGCTTTTGATGAGCCGGTCGACCGTGAAAGTTCAACCCTGGTAGTCGATGCACGTATCCGCTGGCACACGGTCAGTAACAGCAGTGGCGAGGGCGGTCGATTTATCCTCAGCTTTACATATGATTATCCTCAAGGCGGACTGGATTTGACTCCTGAGGGTGAGCCGGGCAGCAGGATAGCGGACTTTTCCCAACACTGGTGGGCAAAACCTGCCTATCACCTGCGTATGCGCAACAGCGACTCCAGAGCAGGAACCAGTTTTCTACAGTATGGCGGCGGTCCTGTTTTTGGCGGTGAATTTGAGCGTACAAGCGGGAACTTCGGATACTGGTTGCCGGGCTTTATTTCAGGAGCAGGTGGAGTCGCACCGGGAAGTGGGCCAGACTTTCCCGCCAACAGTTGGGTCAGCACTCTGGATGGCCTCGCCAGCGCTACTTTCCGTACCTACCGTTATATCTTGTATCCAGATCGTCAGGAGGTCTGGCGCGACGACAACGACAATGGTATATTTGATCCGGATGAATTAAAGGCGGTTATGCCTTTGCCTTTGACCTCAGATGCGCCCTTCTATGCCTACATTCCGAGCATTGAAGGATTGCGCTTATTCTGGAATGGCGTCGGAGAAGGAAGTGCGGGTGATACCGGCCAGGTTTATGTTGATTGGCTACGTATCATTCAAAATGACACTCTTCTGCCTGAGCCGCGTATGCGCGTTCCCGATATTTTCGTCATTTATAATGGCGTGAATGGCAAAGTTTTGCTGGATGCCAGCGAGACTGTTTTGCCCAATGCAGGAGGTGCTTTGTACCAGTGGTACGTGGATGGATCTCTGACTGTATCGACGCATCAGCAAGTCACCGCTGCTCGTCTTGCGGTCGGGGAGCGAGTGATTGGTTTGCGGGTTACCGATGCGTTGGGTAATCAGGCCTACACGGAGCAAATGGTGATTATATCCCCTGGCAATTTGTTACCAATTGCAAGACCCGGAGATTCACAGACCATAACCGCGAACGATCGTTTGCTGGCACGTGTGTCAGTTGATGGTTCAGCATCTTCGGATCCAGACGGCGAAATTGTCAGGTATCGCTGGACCAGGGCCAATGGAACCATCGTACTGAGCGACGGCGCTGACGCAGCTATTTCCACGGTTTTACCAGTCGGCCTGCATCGACTCAATCTTACCGTGTTTGACGAAGAAGGAGCCAGCTCCAGTGCTGATGTCAGCATTCAAGTGGTAAGCCCCAATATAGGCGCGTCCGAAGTCATTTACCGGGAAAATTTTCCAGACCCAACACGTCGGTCGAAATGGGACCTTGGTCGGTTGGCTGGGATCTGATGAGTTTCAATGGGCAACGCGTGCCTTCAGTTCAGTTTGATGGCAACGCCCACAGGTCACTATCTGCCAGTAGTCCTGCTCCCTATCTGCCGAAAGTAAATGCGGATCCACTGGGCATTGAATTCGATGCAGTCAATGCCCGAGGGCACATGTGGATGAACCAAAATGCCTTTTCTCAACGCCACTCCGGCAGAGTGGTTGCTGTGGACTGAAGAATACAGCATAGATCCCCAACAATATGAAATTGATCGTATTACCTTTCATGGTTACGACAGCAGCCCAGAGCGAGTGAAACATGCCTTGGCAGTACGGATCAATGGCAACTGGTATATTCATTGGGATGCGCGTATTGAAACTCAATTTGCCACTTGGCGTCCCTACACACTCACGTTTTCAACGACAGGCTGGTACCGCTTCATTCCATCTCCCACCTTTTCTATTCGCAATGCGGCTTTTACAACTTTGCCCAACGGGGTGATTGATGCCTTTGGATTGTACATGTTCAAAGACTACGGTTGGTACGTGAATCAGGTGGACAACTTCACTATTTACGCCCGCGAGCGTCAGGCACCGCCTGCGCTGTTGGCTTGGCAACTGGAGTCATTCCCTCCCGAGGTTTTGTATGAAAATGCTCTTGAAGCGAGTGTCTGGGGTCCAAACGCCGACCCCGATGGTGATGGCAACATCAATTTGCTGGAATTTGCCCTTGGGGGAGATCCTTTGCAACCCGCACCTTTGCTTTGGTTTGAATATGACCAAAACGATGCAGTGGTGCTCCGCTTTCGACGCAATCCAGCCGCGGCCATTTTAACCTATTGTTGCAGCACAGTGCTGATTTGCAAAACTGGCAGACTGACGCTACGGCAGAATGGCAGCAGTTGCCCGCCTCGAGCGAGTTGCAAGAATGGCAAATCCGCCCCTCAATTCAAATCGGCGAGCGCAGCTTTTGGCGTCTGATCATTCAGGACTTCAATCCTTAAATCCAGTAGCAGCTAACTAATTGACCATTAAGGTGCGGAATTCCGCTACCAGGCCGGCGCAGGCAGGATCGCCAATTAAGTTACGCTCCTCGTGGGGGTCTTGTGCCAAATTGAACAGCACCTCCGTATCCGGGGCCAGATGCCAATATTTCCAGGATCCCTTTTTGATCATCTTGTGCTCCATATATTGAGACCTGGCCGTATCGTCCCAGGAAGGATTGCTACCATTCATCAAAGGTATTAGGCTGCGACTGTCGCGGTCGCTTGGCACAGGTGCACCGCCAAACTCACATAAGGTAGCGTACAAGTCGCAGAGGGAAACATTTTGTGAAACACGCCCAGGTGCGCATAATTTAGGAGCGCGGATGATCAACGGTACGCGCACACTGCCTTCATAAAACTTCAGTTTCCACCAAGTGTTGAACTCACCGAGCATATCGCCGTGGTCGGATGTGTACACAATGACCCAGTCATCGAGATTTTGTCCGGCGAATTCGAGCGAAGAAAGAATCGAGTTAAAAAGCCTCATCAACCTCTTCAACCATCCCATAATACGCTGCAATTTGCGCGTTGCTTTTCGCGCTCAGAACCGATGGGTTATGCGTCCAGTCCTTGGCAAACGGATGTTCAATGATGCCGGATCTCTGCGGATATTGTTGAATCCGGTTGATGTAATAATTGAATTTCGGTTCGCTGCAAATAAAGGGGTAGTGTGGACACTGAAGGCTGACTTTGAGCAATAACGGACGCTGATCAGTGCGATCATACCAAGTACCACAAAAGCGTTCACGAATAAAGTTCAGAGCCCCGGTGACGGTATAATCGTCATTCACCTTGAATGGGTTGATTCCGGCCCCGGCCATGGTCAACTCCTTGCGTAAATCCCACATGCCGGGGTTGGACTTATTGTAATTCTGATGGAGTTTTTCCACATCAGCGCCGAGGTAATTGTTTTCGACATGCTGATCCATGCCTATGCGCCGCAACCAACCTTGCATTTGGTCCAGACCCTGATGGTGCAATTTGCCCGCGCATACCGTCTGATAGCCAACTGCAGTCAGTTGCTTGGCAAAAGTTGGCGAGAAAGGGGGTAAGTCATCGCCATAACGCTTGCAGCCATTGGTAGCGGGTAACTGTCCGCTCATAATGCATTGCCGGCCAGGCACACAAATAGGGCTGGGTGTATAGGCATTATCAAAAACCACGCCGCTTCGGGCTAGAAAATCCAACGTAGGAGTTCTGACCACCGAATTGCCCATGAAACCAGCCACATCATAGCGATGCTGGTCGTCCATCAGGAACAAAATGTTAGGCGGTTTTTCGCGCAGCATGGGCAGTCCTTGGTAAGATTCCGACAATCTCACTCAAAAGCGCCAATACTCGGAGTCGAGCCCATTCTGGGATTGCCAAGAAAATCTTCCTTTAATTCTGCTACTGGTTTGCCGCGTCCCTTTGCGGGTGACCAAGGTTCAAGGGAAAACTTGCCTTGGGTCGGTGCAGTAAAGAACGGATTCCATTGGGATTGAGTGTGCATCCTGGTGTCTGGAGGCCCGCCACTCTTCCAGCGACATAACCCCGTATCCTAATGTTTTGCCCAACGCGCATAGGCATTCAGATCACCACCATGTTGCAGCAAGGCCTTGGGCGAATGGTACAAATTGTAATCGTAGGTGTTGCTGTTGACCTCGTCTGACTTGGTCGGATTCAGAGGAGGAATGGATTCGTCAAAATTGCACCAGCCGTTATCGGCCAACAGATTGTTGAAAACTGTATTGCGCTCGCACTTGTAGCGCGTGGTGGCGTGACCTGGATTTCCAGCTTGTTGATAGGGGTGATGTCTCAGTTCAATGCCCACCCGGCGATTGCCCACACAGGTATTGTTATAAACCTGATTATCACGCGACATTTGAATCAAAATGCCCTGACCGTAGATAGGCTCTTCCGCCCCAACCGAATTGCCGTATGAATCCCAGGTAACATCCTTGTGTGTCTGGAAACCGTTCTTCCAGCACACATTATTGCGGATGGTGGCTGTGGAAGAGATTTCATACATGATGCCGGGACCGGTATTGCCCTCGCACCAGCAGCGCTCTATGAGAGCCTCGGTATTATCGATATCATACCAGAGTCCAGGGCCGTCATTGCCAATCACCCTGACATTGCGCATAATGAAGCGGTGCGTGCGGCAAATTTTGCAACCGCCTTGTTCAAAGCAGACAAAGGAGCTGTGCTTGGTGTTGTTGTAGGATAGTTCGCAATCCTCAATCAGGTTGTCCGTTCCGTAACCGCTGAAGCCCAACTGGCCATTCATGCGGGTGACGCAGCGGCGCATGGTGGACTTCTGACAGCGAAAATCGAAACCGCGGGCAGCACCATACTCGATGATACAATCCTCAATCAGTTGGTGAATACCGCCGATATGTACCATCGCCTGCTGTGGGGCGTCGCCCGATCCGCGGAAAACCAGCCCGCGCACAATGATGTGAGCGCTACCTGCATCTGCATCCTGAAAGTTGCCTGTCAACGCAAAGATTTTATTGCGCTTAGTGACCTCAATGCCGTGTTGCTCCGGCTGAAATGGGCGAATCAAAAAAGGCCAACTGTGCTCAGGGGCATTGCGGTCAATGGTTTTGGATCCGCCACCCTGGATCGAACCCTTATCCATTTCAGTCTCTCCGCCACGGATTTCACCTGTGAATACCTGAGGCCTTATAAACAAGCGCTTGGCCTTGTCGTCATAAAAAAAGCTGCCGCTGCGTAACTCGTGGCGGTACAGCACCTGTGACAGTGGTTGACCATCCACAAAAACCTGCTCGCGCCTGCCAGCCAGGACACCGTATTTGGGTTTAGGGGCAATGCTGCTCAAATTGATATCAACGTACCAGTCATCACCATCCGATTGCCAACCGGTCACCACATCAGTACCGGTTATGATGGCAGAGTGCGTTTCTTCTGCGCTGATGGTGATGGGTTTTTTCGCGGTACCGCGGGCATTGATTTCAATGGATTGGCGGTAAATACCCGGTGCAAATAATACCTGATCTCCAGGTTTTAGTTGCGACAACAACGCGTTGATTTCCCCGGCTGACATTTCAGGAGTCAACCGATGTACGGTGGCTTTTGACATAGTAACAATTATCCTTTGACTGCACCAGCCGCCAGACCTTTGACGAACAGACGCATTGTGAACAGGAACAGATGATAAGTGGAATGGAGGCTATGGCGTAACCAGCCATCATTTCACCCCATTGCTTGACATATTCACCTTCCAGATAGAGCAAGCCAACCGGGACGGTGAACTTTTCTTCATCGCGCATGATGACCAGAGGCAAAATGATATTATTCCACACACCTAGAAACTTCATGATGGCAACTGTGGAAAGGATGCCTCCGGACATTGGCAAAACAATGTGCCAAATCTGTGCCAAGTGTCCGGCACCGTCGATTTGGGCCGACTCGAAAAGTTCCTTTGGAATATCCTCAATGAATTGTTTGAGAATAAAAATGCCGATGACCTGGCCGCCGGCCGCGCCCACAATGATGAGTGCCCACAGACTGTTGATCAGTGACAACGTATCCAGGAGCGCAAACAAGGTGACCAAAGTGGCTGCCGTGCTTGGCAAAAACATGGAGGCGATGATAGCATAATACACCACGCTGCGTCCGGGAAAACGATACCTGGCGAGCACATAACTGGTGAGAATCGTCATCAGCAAAGACAAGACCACAGCGGCCACGCTGGTAACGATACTATTGGCGATGTAAATGCTGACGATGTCCCAGGCTTTGGCCCAGTTGATCCATTGCCAAGTATCGATAGGATCAAAAAACCACGGATTTAACTGATATTGTTCATTGGTCTTGAAACTGACCACCACCATTACAAACAGGGGGTACAGGGCAGTGCCGATAACAAACCAAATATAGCCGTGTTTGAGGAATTCTGCTGCGCGCGATTGTTTCTTGGCCATGATTACTTCTCCACCTTGACGTACTTGTTGTAGATAATGGTCAGTCCTAGCACGATAAAGAACAGGATCATGCCGAGAGCACAGGCGTAACCGAAATGACCATCTTCGAACGCTCGTTTATACATATACAAACCAGGGACCATACCGCGGCTTCCAGGTCCGCCATCAGGTCCAAGCAGCAACAGGAAGAACTCATAGGTAGTGAGGGTACCAATCGTCATGAAGATAAGATTGATGCGCACCTGAGTCATCATGAGCGGCAGTTCAATTCGGAACAGCATACCTATCGGACCTACGCCATCCAGTTCCGCGGCTTCGTAAACGTCCTGCGAGATTTGTTGCAAGCCTGAGAGGTAAATCAAAACCCCGATGGTGCCAACCCAGGGGAAACCCCAGAATAGCACTGCCGGAATTACCAGATCGGTGTTGCCTAACCATGCAGGAGCACCCTCGTAAAAATTGCCCGGTGGGTTCTGTCCAAATCATTCCGAATACGACCAGAAATGACCCTAAAGTGAGCAAGCCCCAGCCGATGCCATTCCCCCCAGCTTTGACCTGTAAACGGACCCCCGCGCCGGTAACACAAATGATTGACTGCCATTGCCGCCAAAGGCAGCAACGTGATGTAGAGCGGATTGTGCCAAAACAAGGCGACCAGAGGCGCAAGCCACAGGAACCATAAAACCCAGAAACCACCTGCGGTTTTGGCCAGCAGGTATAAAAGGTAGCATGAAAGGGCAAACAGAAAGAAAAAGCCCGGAACAGTCGCAGCTATTCCCAGCAGCAATCCAAGGGTCCAGATTAGCGGAAGCGCCAGCATCACGGCCTGTTCATTGCGGTTATGAAGGCTTCGTTCACCTCTGGCTATTAAGGATAACACCAAACATCCGAAAATCATCAGTCCCCATATGCTGCCAAAAAGCGGATTCACAACCCCGGCAAAGACCGGTTGCAGACCACTGGCAATCTTGGGCATCACTCCGGGCGCAGTGGCTGAACCATCCAGCCACACCAACACCTGCATCATCCCAGTGGCATTGAGAAAACGATTCAGCAGACCAAAGTCAGGATCATAAAAACTTTCCAAATCAACAGCCACACCAATCCGGGAATTACCATCGGAATGACGAATAGCACCTGATAAATATAGCGGTGCGTTTGGTTGGCCAGGCGGTGCAGCGCTACCGCAGCAAAGATGCCTGGCCACATCTTAAGCAAATTAACCGCCAACAGAATCAGGATCAATTGAAAGGATTGCCAGAACAACGGGTCCGCTGCGGCATCCAGAAAATTACCCAGGCCGATGTATTCCATGACCGTGGGTGGTTCCCAGCGGAAGAACGACATGATGACCACGTCCACTTTGGGATAGTAGTCAAAAACCACCATACCAATAAGGGTAGGCAACATCAGGCCGTATAGAACAACCCAGAAGCTTAGCCGCTGCAGCAGCGGTCGCACGGAGTTAAGGGAGAGTGATGACATGAAAGTATTCGGTTGGATTAGAACTGGGGCTCTGGTTCATCTGGAAAGAATCGCCGCCACTGTTGACGGGTGTTCAAGCCATTGCTGTTGGACAGGGAGCGCAAAAACAGTTGATTGTAGCGCTGTATGCTCTCCTGATCCTGGTGCGTGAGATGCATCATCAGTTGGGTGCTTAGGCTCATTTGCGCGCTGCGATCCTGTTGTGCTTCGCGCAGGAACTGCTCGTGCCAGAGTCGGTTGACACCCATGCGCGGGTCAGACATGGCCGTCTCGACGTTGTTCACGAACTCTTCATAAGTGAAGTCGCCACTGATAAAGCCGAACATTTGACTCCTGAATGCAGTACCCACGTTACCGCCGACCATGTTCAGGCGATAGTGTGAGGTCACACCCCGGGTGACAGGCAAAAATGGACGCATGCGCTCGATGGGCTCCACTCCAATGGTGGCGGGCAACCAGCCGGACAATCGGGTGAACTTGCTGTTGCCCTGATAGCTGGTGAGAAAGCGAAGGAAATCGATAGCCTCTTCCTTCATCACCGAAAGTTTGTACAACTGCATAGGCACCCCCAGTGTCTGGGCTGCCTCGCTGGGCGGAAGGTTGGCAAACTCATGAAAACGTTCGCCTGGACCAGGCACGGGAAGCGTGGTTACGCCCACTTGAAAAGGATTTGCCTGGTTCTCGGCCAAGGCAAAGGTGCTGGTGGCATCCCAGGCACCGGTTAACAGCATGGTGGCGTTCTGCATGATGAACCGGCGATTTGCCTGCTCACGATCCAGGCCGAGAAAACCGCGCGGAAAGTGCAGGGCGATTTCCCGCAACGTTTCAAAAAAGCCCTCCATGGCCGGGTGTTCAAAACTCCACTTGCCAGTACGCCAGCCACCAAATGTTTCCGCAGGACTGATGATCGAATCCATGTTCAGGTCGATCGAAGCCATTAACGGATTTTGGAAGGTGGGACCATAGCGGTCAGCGAACACCTCGCGGGTATAACTACTGCCAGCTATAGGTACAAGAAAAGGCCTGTTCTCAGCACGAGCCAGCTCCCAAATAGCATCGCTGATGAGTAGCAGGCGACCCAGAGTGTTGGGCGGTTCATCGGACCGAATCCAGTCATACAAGGCTTCGTTTTCAGGTAGAAATCCATCCCTTGTAGATCCACCGGCCGGGATGAGTCTGGCTTCCAACCAATCCGGACGCGGTTGATCGGATAATAAAATGCCAAGCAGCAAATCCTTGGCGCGGCGCATTTGTCCTTGGTTATAGAACAAACGGAATGAACCCCAATTCGACACTGGAATCGCGTAATAATTGCGCAACGCCTCGTCATAACCGCTGGCCAAATTATCAATGAAAGTGTCGCGCCAAGGCCCATTGATCAAGCGATCGCGGATATCAGCATCCAGATAGCGCGGTACGCTATCCTCTGTATTGAATGGATTGGGCAGCTCCACTATGTCACCAAGCGGCTCAAAGAACTGGTCGATTTGTGAGGACAACGCAGCCTTGCCTCGTGTGGAAAGATCGGGAGCAGTACCACTGATTAAAGTGAACATTCAGGAATTGCGGGTAAAAACCGCTCGGAAAATGGCGATCTGCTGCACCGTGTAGCCAGCAGCTCTGACGTGGGGCAGGGCATTGTATTCATCAATAACAGCCTGCAATGCCTCGCGAAATCCCGGTTCCAATTGCCAGTGCAAAAAGCGCACGACCCGCTGCTCGGTACCAGTGACCCGATCGATGGTTCCCGTTTGTCTGAGCACGACCCATAAACTGAAAAAAAAGCTGATGGTCAGCAGCGCCAACCCCATGAAATTTGGGTGTAAAATAAACTTTTTCATACCTGTAGTGTCGTTCACGGGTTGGACTTCAATTGAGCGAGTTCAGGATGCTCGGCCACCAAGCGTTGATAAGCGAGGCGAGCCTCATACGAGCGGGTGCTCCTGGGAAGCGTCTCATACAGTAAACGGTAGTAGTGCATGGCCAGAGGTATATCGTGCAACTCGCGCTCTGCGAGCCAGGCAATCCGCCAATAAAGCACGCCCAGTCTGCTCGGCTGCACGGCTCCTGTGTTAGCAGTGCGGATCATAGCGTACACGCTGCTACCAGCGTCTTCCAAAAAGTTCCAATAATTTTCGCCCAGAAAATTCCACAAAGCGGGTTCAATCTGTGGATTGGCACCGCGCTCCAGGTGTGCCCTCAGTTCCTGAAAAGCAGCGCGTAGACGTTCAGGGTGGTCGCGATCGAACAAGCTGTTGGCAGCAATCCTTCCAGCCGCCTCATCCGCTTCAGGTGTCCCCGGCAAGGTGGTGAGCACCTGACGATAATGATTCAAGGCAGTAACGGTATCCACTCGGTCTCCCGGGAAGTTTTCCATTTCTGCAATACGCCCCAGATTAAGGTGTGCACGGCCCCAATATACAGACTCTGCAGTTTTGGTAGTGGTTATCTCGGTAAAGAGGCGAGTGGCTTCAGCAATGTTATTGCGGTTGGGTGGCAATGAGTGCCAAAAAGTGGTTGCCAGGCCAAAGGTAGCCAAGGCCCAATCCTCAGAACCCTGTTCGGTGCCCCGGCGAATGTGTGCGTAAATGGGATTGGCACGGTCAAAGTCAAAAATGGAAACCAGCGAAGCCGCTTCCGACTTCAGCTCTGCCACTTCCTCTTCGCTCAAAAGGGCATCCGCAGGCTTGCGCGCGCAACCGCTCACCATGGCCAAAGCCACTAGCACTGCCAATAATTTTAGAAATCCGGGGTATATCATGAAGGTGTTCCTTTATGGAGTCTGGCCGTATAGTTCCAAAGGTTGTGGCCTTAGGCCACAACCGCGGTGGTTTACCGTAAAATCAATGATACTCCGGTCTGAATTCAACCGGATGCAGGATGATCGTGACGTCGAGACCATTCGCGTCCAACTCAACGCGCCGAACCGAAGCGGGGCGATCAGCCAGTTCCACTTTAATCTCATGGCGTCCATGAAAAGCTCTGACTGAGGCGGTGCCATCGACGTCGGACTGCAGGTTGGCTCTGGTCCACCATTCCTTCAGTACCAGTTGCTCGTAGGCGGCGAGATTGGGCTTGGGCGTCCAATCGCGCAGGAACATGGCACCTCGGTCACCAAACCAATGGGCACCGCCCCAAAATCCCCACATGAGGAAGGATTTGGTCGCGGGATGTGCGAACCACGCGGTCAGGAAATCACGGGTATAGTCTGCCTGAATTTCGTCATTGGGGAAGTTGGTATCAAACTCGGTCACGGCCATGGGCAATCCAGTGGCGGCGTACATTTCGTCCAGAATTTCCCAAATGGTTTCGGGCGGAGTCAATCGATCCGACCAAAAGTGCGATTGAAACCCGATGACATCGGGCAGACCGTCGTACTTGCGCAAGTCTTCAATCAAACGACTGATTCCCTGACGTTGGCGCGGGCTACCACCATTGCCGACCAAATCAAAATCATTGAGCAACAGCGTGTGATTGGGCAGTTCTTCGCGGGCGGTGCGAAACCATTCAGCCACTGCCTTAGTGCCCAAAATATCAATAATATGGCGGTGGCTCATCGGTTCGTTCAAAACATCCCAGGCATGGGTTCGATCCCGGGTGGCCGAGGCTACGTCGCGAATGTGCCGCAGGATCGTTGCTTGCAGCTTTTGCGGATCATTTTCCAGTTGGCGCAACCAGCGCGGGGTTTGGCTCCAACTGGCCCATACCAGGGTATGACCCTTGGCTGGCAGGTCGTGGTTGCGCAACCAATCCAGCGCGTCCAGTGTCGCCTGTTGACTGAAGCGAGGTACTGCGCCGCCCCAAAGGTGCCACTTGAGATCGTTTTCGAACACAACGTGATTAAACAGACGCAGCACTTCCTGCCGGTAGCGTTCGTTGTCGCGCAAAAATTGTTCGCGCGTCATGGTTGGATCGACAAAGGGAATGTCCGCATCAACTATGCGCGAGGCTACCACTGCTGTGCCGAAAGGGTAACCATGGCGTAATTGATTGACAGTTACCTTGGCTCCTTCCACAGGGGCACCGAATACGTCAATGACCTTGATGTTTAAATCTGCCTTGCGGTAGCGGTCTATGCGTCTGGCTGCCTCAGCGCGCCAGGGTGCATCCAATTCCTGTCCGGCATAGGCAAGGGTAGGGGCAAACTGTTCACCCTCGCGCAAGCTGCGTAAACGCAGATTGCGCACCGCCACCGGTTGATCAAAAAATGATGGCGAGAACACCAGACCCCAGGTGTCCAAATCCGAGTCATTGGCCGGGATGGGGATTTGGAATGTTTCCCAATCCTCACCTGCCAGCAAAATATGGCGAAACTGTGAGTCCAACCTCAGGCCCTCTCCGAGTGGCAGGCGTACCACGTCCAGCACAAAGCCCGCTTGTCCGGATCTGCCTTCGGAGGGCACAGCCCGAATTTGACATTCCAAAACCAGGCGTTCGCCAGCTGGCAAGGGTTTATCCACTTCCAGCACGATACGCATCATGTTGCGGCCATCAGGCGAGGCCGGAGGTCTGGAAAACTCCCACTCGGCGGCAGAAAAACTAACTTCGGCCAGGGGTAAATCCTGCCGCTGATGCAGTATGACAGGTTCTATTTCCGTTTGCTCGAGCCAAATAGCTCCGGCATCCGATAGCGCTGGTGATATTGCCATGATTCCGGTAAGGATGGATGTTGTGATGTAGTGCTTTAGGGTCATAACTATTTATTATATGAATTCAGCTTGGATCACCGTGCGAAAAACACCGCGTGCAACCTTGCATAGTAACTTTAGATCTCAGGTTGTCTTAAGGGCTTGTCGGGGACCCTTGCCATAGGTTGAAGTGAAGACTCGGAAAAATTGCGCATAGCTGCCAAATCCCGCGCCATAAACGGCATCCAGCAGGCCCTTTTGGCCACTTTTTCGATATAATTTCCAAAATTTGCTGATGCGAATCGAGTTGCGATAGCGCGACAAGGTCACCCCTATTTGCTTATGAAAGATGCGGCTCAGATAGGCATCACTGACGCCGCAGTGGCGGGCGAGAGTTGCAATATCCGCATCGGCAACCGGTTCAAGGTTAATGTATTCCAGAGCTTTCCGTACCGCAGGGTGCAGTGCGATGGCATTTTTGGATTTGTTGTGGCCTTGTTGCAGACGCCATGCGAACAACAGAATATGCCTCAATCCGGCATTCAGCCAATCCGGATCATTGTGTTTGAAAGTGAACTGCCCGCTTAGCCCGAATCCCGCTTCCCTGTTGAGCACATCGGCGTCAAGACCATCAGCAATCAATGCATCCATCTCTTGGCGCAAGGTATCGAAATCCCTTGGGGACAAGTCAGTATGTAACACCATACCTGAGGCGTGTTTTTGTTTCTTTAATCCGCTGTACCTTTCTCCGCGACAGGATCGTTGAATAAGCCCTGGTTTGAACACTGCCACGTAATAGGCCGCATCCGCCGAACGATCCACGAGTTGATGTTCCTGTGCTGGAAACATCCACAATAACTCCCCCTTTTTAAACGTGTACCTTCTTCCATCCACCACATAAGTGATGGATCCTTGCGCCACCAGATTGAGTTCTAATTCTATATGGTGGTGGGGGCGCAGTACCGGAGGATTGCGAACGGATTCCGCCAGGAATAAAAACCCTTCATAGGCTGGCCCAAGTTTTAAATCTTCCAGCATGGCTAGTCCCTGAAAATCAGGGCCAAGCCCTTTGAGCTGTCCTTATGTCTGTAAGTCAGTGTCAAAGTCATTACCTTTCCACTAAATCCTCCGCAAACAGGGCTTGTCGAGTCATCTCGGGTCTCGTGCCCGGTTATTTATTGATACAGTAAACTAACATTACTAGATCGATCGTGGTGAGGGGTGGACCGCGCGTGTGGAGCGAGGATTTTCGAGTTATTGTTGAATAAGGGCAGCGGTGATTTTTTGGCAGGCAGCGGGGGCGATGTGTTTGGCAAGTTGGCGGTGGATGGGGTGTAAAGCTTGCCAGACCGCCGTGGGCCACAATGAGGTGCGCAAAAGCTGGGTTAGGGCAGGGGGCCACCATTGTGCCTTATTCAGGCCCTTAAAATCCAGAAGTCTTTGGCTCCCGGATTCACCAAAAGTGCCGATGCGCAGGTTGCCGAGCAAATGGCGTAAATCTGCATCAGGATAAAGGGCAGACTTTAACAAGGTGGCCATGGCCTGCTCACGGGAGATAACCTCGGGATGCTCGCTGGCGAACCGCATAATACCTGACCGGATGGCGGAAAAATGGGCTATTTGCTGTGGATCCAAGGTTTGGTTGGCGAACTTTGGGGTGCATCCACCCGCTGGGTCGGGCTCAAAAGCAATCAGACTCAGTTCATCGCCAGCGGTAAATATTTCAGTGAAATACACCAATTGTGACATGGTTGCCAACCAGGAGGGGAAAGATTGGGGGTCACAGCAATAACCAAATCTTTGCGGACCGGCATCCAGCAGCGCGAGGTAGTAGCCTGAAATGTCGGGACGCCGCGAACCTTGCCAAAGCGACTCATGCTGCAAAAGCGTTTGCATGGTGCCATGCCAGCCCACATCGACCAAGGCGACATGATCCCCAGATACGGTTGACTTCAGGTAACGTTGCATGCCCAGAAGTTCTTGTTGCGCCTGCTGCCCCAGTTGAAGTTGGAGTCGCAGCAAGAGCCCTTTGATTTGGTCCTCATTCAGGGGTGCTGAGCTATCGTCGGAAATCTGATTCCTGAGATGTAAGCTAGCGACGATTTGTGCGGTTGTCATGCCCTTCATGCGGGATGCCAGAAACTGTAATTGATCGTCGTTAAGTTCCTGAGCAACAGCCATTTGCAGGGCACGTCTGGATATTAACCAATACTGCGTCGGAACAGTTGCGCTGGCATATCTTAATTTCCATACCTCATGGAAGATACGGGCATCCCTTGCCAGAAATAAAATATGGTCAACAGGGCAGGCATCCAGTTGCTGCGCCAACCAATCAATAAAGCCACACACCAAAGGTCCACCTATACGATAACCGCAGTCTTCATAATCTGACAGTGTACGTTCGATAGCCATGGATTACAGGTGCTTTTGAATCAGTCCGCGAACGGCAGATTCAAATACTTGAGGTGTAAAGTGAGCGTTGACGACATCCAGCGCGCTGTGGCCAATTTGTGCAGCGCGTTCCGGGTTTTGAATTACCGCTATAATGTGGCGTACAAAGCCCTTGGCGTCTTCCGCCAGCAAGCAATTGTCTGGGTGATGAAAGTGATCGCTTAATCCGCGCACGGCCGCAGGGGTAACGATCAGGCATTTGCCGTGAGACGCGGCTTCCAATACTTTAATGTTGGTTCCAGCGCCGCTCTGGATGGGGGCTATAACGGCAGCCGCGCCAGTATACCACGCGTTTAAGCAGGCAACGCGACCCACCACCTGAATGCCCGGTTGTTTTTGCCATCGCCGTTGAAAGGTTGTGGGTAATCCGCCGCCAATAATTGCCAGTTTTAGGTCGGGCAGGGTGCTTTTTACCTCGGGCCACACTGAGCGCAAAAACCAATCCATGGCCTCCCGGTTGGCACTGTAACCCAGGCTGCCGACAAACAACAGGTAACCCGGCGAATCAGGCCGCTTTTGCTCGCTGTTACTGGCATCGCTTGCCAACGACAGCCATGGAATGTTGGGCAGCCAGTGCGCAGCAGCCAAACCAGGGTGTCGCCGGTCCTCAGGATTGCTGACCCAGCAACCTTGTGCTTTGGGAAGCCAGGTCGCATAGGCACTGCGCGCAAAGCGCAAGCAGCGGCGCAACGCGAGCCGACGAATGGGGATTCACCAAAGGCAATCTAGCCTGGATACGATCCGGCGTGTAGTCATCCACATCCAGCAACCACCGTTGATGGCGGTGAAGGCCAAAATTCAACGCACTTTGCAGATAGCGCGATACAACCATATCATACCGGGTTAAATCGCCCAAAAGCCTTGTACTGGCTCTGTGTTCGCGCCAGCGATACCTTTCGGCATCCAGAAAAAATTCAATGTCTTCTCCAGGCCTTTTGGGCAGTAAACGTCTGAATAGGGCTGAGTTTTGTGCGCTTTGCAGTTCCTGCCTGGTTACCCAATAGACGTTGTCACAGACCGCAGATAACCAGCTGACAGCAACGGGAGGCGGCTGCCCCGGCACTATGAATGCGCAATCCACAGTCCCCATCTGCAACAAAATCTCCAACAAACGGCGTGTGCGCTGCGCACCACCTGAATCCGGTGGCTCCGGCGACTGCGTTGCAGTGAACAGGATGCGCACGACTTTTCCCGGTTACACACCCAAACGCTTGCGCGACCTTGTAAATGCAACCAGTCCGATAACCGGTTCAAAGTTTTGAGATGCAGCTCGGTCACAACCGTGGGATGACTGCGCGAAAGGCTGTAAAACCGCGCGCTCAGCGGTGCGGCAAATAGCTCCGGCACTCGCCAAAACCGCTCTTCCTGATGTTCACCAGGCCATTCCCAACCAGTTTGACGCGGCAAGATGTTTTCCAAGGCCTGAATCTCGGCATCCAACTCCACCAGTAACTCAGCACGCAAACCATTGTAGCCCGCCTTGGCAAACCGGTCACGCATGCCTTCCGGAATGGCAATCTCCGCCATGATACAACTTAAATCTTCCTGAATGCGCCTCAGGCGAGGGGAGAGATCGACACTAAAGGCCCGGGCTATTCCCAAGGCCTTCAGCAACTCGTCCAATCGACCATTCGCTTCAATCTGCGCATGATCCTTGGGCACCCGTATATTGAACAACAAACTGGTGCTTCCGAGATCACCCTTGCGCGTGCTGATACTCATTCAATTAGACATAATGTATATTGTGCGAAAACTATCAATTTCCGCGACGGATTTGGTCCCAAATTCTGATATACAGTTGATTATCAGCGCCCAGGTCGCGAATGAACTCTGCATTTTTCAATTTTTCTTCGGGGATGAAGATGGCCTCATCGTTGAGGGTTTCCTCGCTGAGGAAAGGAATGGCGGCCTTATTGGGAGCGAGGTAATAAACGTATTCCATATTTTGAGCGGAGACCTCACCCTCGAGAAGGAAGTTGATAAAAGCGGCGGCCAAAGGAACGTTGCGGGCGTCGTGAGGGATGACGAAGTAATCGGTTATTGATAGCGAAGCCCTCCTGTGGGAGCATGAACCGTACAGCGGGTTCGTCATCATGATCATGCGAATATCGCCGCTGTATCCGTGAGCGACCCAGAAAGAGCCGCTGGCTAGATCGTTGCGATAAGCCTCATTGTCAAATTTTGGCGACATTGTTGCGCCAGCGCAGGACGACATCGCGTGCTTCTTCCAGTTCAGCTACGTTGGTGGTGTTGAGGCTGTATCCGAGGAATTTGAGGGCTGCGCCGATGGTTTCGCGCATATCGTTGAGCAGCATCATACGGCCGGATAGATCTGCGCGGTCAAAGACTGCCCAGGTTGGTTCCAAATTGCTGATGCGGTCACCCC
The DNA here is from genome assembly GCA_021208135.1 of Verrucomicrobiota bacterium. Lineage (GTDB taxonomy): Bacteria > Verrucomicrobiota > Verrucomicrobiia > Opitutales > Oceanipulchritudinaceae > JAJOKB01. The sequence goes on from JAJOKB010000050.1 coordinate 27,544, forward strand.
TGTAGCCGATACCTGTGGCAACCATCATGTATGGTACACTATAACGCATTTCCTTATCCATGGCCAAGTTGGTCAAATAATCGGGATCGATGTTGGCAAGATTTGGAATTAGCTCGTGCGGGATGGGTTGGATCAGCCCCTCCTGATACATCAGCAGAGCCATGTATCCCGAGGGAAAAATCAGGTCATAGCCCCCCTGCTCCGGCGCGAATTTTGGCGTACATGGACTCGTTTGAGTCGAAAGTATCGATGCGGATGCGCACATTATTTTCGCGTTCGAACTGACGGATCAGATCAGGATCGATGTATTCAGCCCAATTGAAAACGTAGAGTGTTTCACGCCGCTCGCCGCAAGCGGTGAGCAAGAAGATGACGGGCAACCACAAGAGATGGATCAGGTACTTTTTCATTGTTTCTTATTTAGAACTAGTTGACTTAGGATGACGATAGAGAAAGTTGCGGCCATAAAGAGAACGCACAGAGCGTTTATTTGTGCCGGTGAGCCAAATTTCATCATGCTGTAAACGTACACGGGCAAGGTGGTGCTGCCGGGGCCAGCGACGAGATAAGTGATGACAAAATCGTCTATGGACAGGGTGAATGCCAGCAGTGCGCCTGCGGCGATACCTGGACCAAGCAAAGGCACTAAAATTTTCCAGAAAATGGTTAAAGTCCCGGCTCCCAGATCCTGGGCTGCTTCGATCAGTGAGAAATCAAAATCCTGTAAGCGACCGAGGACAACCAGGGTTACATAACTGATACAGAAGGTTATGTGGGCAATGATAATTGTGTTGAGACTTAGCGGGATGGAAAGGTTGACGAACAGCAGAAGCAAACTCATGCCCATGAGAATGTCCGGCACTACCAGTGGTGCGTAGATAAAGCCGTAATGGACTTTCTGTAAGCCTGTTTTGTAGTGATGAAGAGCCCAACCGGCGAGAGTTCCCAGCAGCGTGGATACGACAGTAGTGATAAAAGCGACCAGCAACGTATTTCTGGTGGCTCTCAAGACATTGTGGTTTTGAAAAAGTTCTTCATACCAGCGGAACGTGAAGCCCTGCCAGGATCCGCCAAAACGGGCTGCATTGAACGACTGCGCCACTAGAACCAGAATAGGCACGTAAAAGAAAACCAGCACGAATATAGTGATGATGAGTGGCATTTTGCTCTGTTTCATGCGTCTCCTCCAGTTGATTTTTTAGGAGAACGATCGCGCTGGGTGGCGAGCGCAATCAGCATCGGCATGAAAACAACGACTGCCAATAAAGAGCTTAAAGCGCTGGCATGAGGAAGATTGCGGTCACTGAAGACTCTTTGTGCAATCTTGTTTCCGATCATTTCGCTACTGGTACCACCGATAATATCAGGAATCGCATACGAGCCCAATGCCGGAATAAAAACGATCAGCAACGCTGTTAGGATGCCTTTGCTGATACCCGGCAGAAAAACCCGAAAAAAGGCCCCTGCCCTGGTGGTTCCCAGGTCCCGCGCAGCTTCAAGTAAGGCGTAGTCAAACTTCTCAGCTGCCGCATAGATGGGTAAGATGGCGAACGGCAAATAGCTGTAAACGAGCACTGCGAGAATGGTCCATTCATTGTACAGCAATTGGGTTTGCTCTTCAGCCAGTCCCAGGAAAATCAAGGTGTCTTTAAAAAAGCCGTCGGGATGCAGGAAAGTGCGCCAGGCGTGGATCCGGATCAAAAAGTTGGTCCAAAAAGGCAGAATGATAAGCAACAGCGCAAAATTACGCCACTTTGGACTTGTTTGCGCCATCCAGTGTCCTACTGGAATTGCAATTACCAGGCAAATCACGGTGGTCGCCAAACTGAGCCAAAAAGTACGCCAGTAAATTGAATTATAATTGGTTTCGGCAACGCTGCGCCAGGTGTCCAGAGTCCAGCCCTCCCCTATTCCGCCGGACGGAGTTGCCGGTCTGAAAGAGATGGCAAAAACCAAAAGTGTGGGAATCAAAAAGAGTAGTATCAGCCATACCAAGGTAGGTGTGGTGATAAGATATTCCTGCAATTTCCCCCTTCTCGTCTGAGTCACACTGTGCCCTCCTGAATCATGTAACTATCGTCGGCATGCCAGTTCAGCCACACAGTCTCATTCCACTGCAAAGGTTTTTGATCGAGCAGAAAGCGGTTGTGTTGTTGCAGAACATTGATGATCAGACCGTCAACCTCCACACGATAACGGGTTTGGGCTCCCAGGTAGATTAAATCTTCAATCCGGCCTTGAACTTTATTGCGTTGAGGCTCTTCGGGAGGGGGTTCGCGGGAAACACCGATTTTTTCTGGTCGGATGCTGAAATGAACAACTTCACCAGGCTGTATTTTTTTGTCATTCCAAGCCACAACTGAGCCAAACCCGGGCAGAAGCAATTGACTGTAATTGCCGTCGATAACCTGGGTAACCTTGCCATCAACAATATTTGTATCGCCAATAAAATCAGCTACGAAGCGTGTTGCGGGAGCTTCATAGATTTCAGCGGGTTTGCCGACTTGGGCGATGCGTCCTTTCTCCATGACAGCCAGTCGATCGCTCAAGCTCATGGCTTCCCCCTGGTCGTGGGTGACATACAGGAAGGTGATCCCGACCTCGTCGTGAATACGATCCAATTCAAGCAACATGCGTTGCCGCAACTTTAAGTCCAATGCGGCCAGAGGTTCATCGAGCAGCAACAACTGTGGTTTGTTGATCAGGGCCCTGGCAATGGCGACACGCTGTTTTTTGGCCGCCGCTGATTTGCGACGGACGCTTGTGCGCATGTTCCTCCATTTGAATCAGATGCAATAAAGCGTCCACCTCCTGTTGTACCTGTTGCTTGGATTTGCCGGCGATTTTCGGACCGAAGCCGATATTCTCGCGAATGGTCAGATGTGGAAACAAGGCGTAACTTTGGAAAACAGTATTGATGGGGCGCTTATTGGGTGGCAACTGGGTTATATCCCTGCCGTTGACAATAATACGCCCTTTGTCGGGCTGAACAAATCCGGCAATCATGCGTAGCAAAGTCGTTTTGCCACAACCGCTTGGACCGAGCAGGGAAAACACCTCTCCCTGCTGTAGCGACAAGTTAACATCGTCAACTACGGTCACTGAACCGAAAGACTTTGTTACTGATTCTAGTTCAATGTAGCCTCCCATGTCTATGCATGGCTACCTTGGTCACTGGGCTCCGAATTTCAACCCATAAATTGCATTTCTCAATCAGGCTTCCACCCAATGGAATTCCTGTTTATCGGCGCAATAGAATTTGGCGGAAGGAGTGACTGATTTGCGTTTGACAACAGCCAGTGCCAAAGTTTGACCGTCCTGACGGCAATAACTGCGAATTTCGCCGCAGGGACGTTGCTCGTGGTCCACAATGGGGGCTGGTAGAGTATCCGGCACTGCTTCCCCGCGCAACAGAACCAATGCCTTTGCTGCGCGGTCGGTTAAATTCTGCTTTGCAACAACTTCCTGGCCAATATAGCAGCCCTTGTTGAGGCTGACAGCAATACCGATCAAGCCCGCGTCAGCAGGTGTTTCTTCCATGCCGACATCCAGCGGAATGGCGGGGATCCTGGCCTTGATTCTGGCCTCATGCAGTGCACTGAGCGGCACGCTTTTGGCACCGGCGGCAGCCAATTGAGTTTTGGCCCCCTCGACTTGTTCATTCGGTAATAACCAATCGATGGCATGCGAAACGCCATGGCGCCCAAACCAGGCCAGTCCAATGCCAGAATACCGAAGTTGCATCGGATCGGTATCAATGGGCGGACCCGGTTCTTGCCAGACAGTCACGCACGCTTCCTCACTGCAAACCAGCAGTTGGTAGTCGCCAGTCACATTTTCCAGTTCAACCGCATCGGCAATAATAAACCGTTCCAGTTTATTCACCAAATCACGAGCCGCCGTGTAATAAGAGACCAACAGGAATGAACCATCCGTTTGCTCGATGATGAAACTGTCGCCGCAAATTTTGGCGCGTGCATCCAACCATAGCCCATAGACAGCACGGTCGCGGCCATTGCGTAAGTCATTGCTGAATTGTCCCTGTAAAAAACGGGCAGCATCCTCTCCCGATACGCGGATAACCGCAGCCGGAGCCATCACGGCAAAAAAGTTTTCGTTCATAACACTTCTATAATCCACTTTTTCCCTATTGCAAAATCGGCACCATCCTGCTCCGATATTTGATCATTGCCCGATGGTGTAATGGCAGCACAACAGGTTCTGACCCTGTTTGTCTAGGTTCAAATCCTAGTCGGGCAGCCAGTCCGCTCACCAGCGATCAGCAGACCCAGATCAGCGTGCTGTGCAGAAAATGATTTTAGGAAGCTCAATCAGAACAAAGGAACCGGAGGCTTTTCCTCGTTGACCCTGGGTTCATCCGCTGATTCTTCGGTGGCGGATTCCGTTGTTGGTTGGGCATCGGATTCGGCGACCTCTGCTACGGATTCAGGTGCAGGGCCCGCAGGTGTCGCCTCGGGTGCTACATTGGCCTCTGCGGAAGCAGGC
>JAJOKB010000008.1 GCA_021208135.1 Verrucomicrobiota bacterium
GATTGCGGCTGAAGGCATCGGCAAAAATGGCGATGGCCTCGGCTTCTGCCTGTCCGCGGATGCGTTGAGCGCGTTCGATGGCCGAGCTTTCGATGATAGCCAGTTCGCGGGACATCTCCCCCAGGCGTTGTTCAGCGCGCTCCTGACCTGTCGAGCGAAATCCGGTGGCGATTTTATTGAGTTCGGCGTTCATCTGGGCATAGAAATTGGCCTCGATCTCACGAATGTAACCGAGTTGTTTGATCATCACGTCCTCGATCTGGATACCCAGACCAACTTGTTCCACACGCCTTCGGGCTTCAGCCAGAATATTCTCAAGAACAATAGGGCGACCTGCAGCCTGGGCATGAGTACAAATATGCTCAAGTAATTGACTGGCTGTTACTGTTCCATAGTACGCCGGAAGGATGTCCCATCACACCTTGGCAAACTCACTATCAGTCCTGCGCCAAGCGGCAACCCCGACAATTCTTGGCACAGGGGTTAAATTCCAAGCCAGATATACAGTTACTGTCTTGTCACGAGCGAGATTTGCGAGCCATGGAAACTGCAGTAGCGCCCGCTCCAACTCAAACGGCCCCCGCAATGGCACGAAGTTAACGGCAGGCTCCATCCTCACGGAAAAGCGGTGCACTTATGCCTCAGCAGACTTAACTGTATCTTTGCGCCGTTTATTTGCCGCCATGGCAACAGCACCTGCCAATCCTCCGATCAATAATGGCAGGGCCGCAGGTTCAGGTATGGTTGCACCAGCGGTGATAGGTTCATTTGCAATGCTGTTGATGGCAAAACTACGCAAAGTCATACTGCTGCCAGCAACATATTCCACATGCGCCCAACCATAATTAAAATTACCTTGTCCGTCAGCTATACGCAACCCCAGATAAGCATCCGCTCCACCAGCCCAGTTGCCAGCCGCATTGTATGACATATAAAACGGATTACCCCAAGAATTGCCGGAAGAAATTTCTTCACCAAAATTTAGTCGGGCAGCATACCCGCTCAAAGTCATCACAGTACCAGTAGATTGATTTCGCACATACGGTTTTGCCATACTGACAGAATCCCCGAAGCCGAGAATAAAATCAGCTCCTGAGAATGAAGATAACGAGGCGAAATCAGGCCCGGCAGAACTTTGATCCAAATCAAAATAGATCTTGGTCGATCCAGTGGCGGTGAGATCAATAGGCCCGGAATAAACAATGGCAGCATCCATATGAGCCATACCGCCAAGACCAATGGCGGATACAATGCCAGCACTGGGGCACTTGGAGCGGTAGAGCTGCTCTTGGCAGCGATAGTGTTGGTGTTAACGGAAATCATTGGGTGTAGGTAGAGGATTAGACGGCTAAATATCTAAGATCAGTTCCTATAATGAGGGAACCTCCCTAAGTGTGTCAAATCAATACAAGGCAAATGAGACCATTAAATGCACTGATGAACTTATCTAATATTTGGGCATTGATTGGACTCAAAACTCAGCCATGCATGCAGATCGGTAACACCTGTACCTATCCAGTGTCAGCGGCCAATACAGCGAACCATAACTGAAGCATGATAGCCTCCCAATCCACTCGTGTGCAATCAGCGTTTGAGTCGATTGAAGAGTGTGCTGTCGGTGCTGATAATCAATTGTGAATTGGGGCCGAGAATTTTCTCGAAAGCTTCGAGGCTGCGCACGAGGTCATAGAATTCCGGATTGCGGCTGAAGGCATCGGCAAAAATGGCGATGGCCTCGGCTTCTGCCTGTCCGCGGATGCGTTGAGCGCGTTCGATGGCCGAGCTTTCGATGATAGCCAGTTCGCGGGACATCTCCCCCAGGCGCTGTTCAGCGCGCTCCTGACCTGCCGAGCGAAATCCGGCGGCGATTTTATTGAGTTCGGCATTCATCTGGGCATAGACATTGGCCTCAATCTCACGGATGTAACCGAGTTGTTTGATCATCACGTCCTCGATCTGAATACCCAGACCGACTTGTTCCACACGCCTTCTGGCTTCAGCCAGAATATTCTCAAGAACAATAGGGCGACCGGCAGCGTAACGACCACTGGCATCAACGGTCAAACGGGGCAGCGACATACCCAAGGTGGCGAAGTCGTCGGCGGTGATAACATTGCCCTCATCATCGCGCACCTCAAGGGTAATGCCGTCGGCGCTATTATCCAGAATGCGGTTGGAGGAGCGCACGACCTCAAACAGCTCAAATTTAGCCATTTCATCGCGCACAGCGCCCTCAATGATACCGTTGAGGCGCAGATCTGCCTGACTGATGGAACGTGTCGTTTCGAGAAACCGGCGGGCATCACTGATTCGCCAACGTGCGGTGACATCGATGTTTATGGTACGGCGATCCCTGGTGATGGCGGTAGTCTGCGAACCATCCCAGCGCAGCAGGCGACGGTCAAAGCGCTCCACGTTTTGCCAAGGCAACTTGAAATACAAACCGGCCTCAGTGATGGGTTCACCTTGAATTTCACCGAATTGGGTAATGATCGCCTGTTCCCACTCAGGAACAGTAAAAAGGCAGGTGGTAACCACGACCGCCGCCAGAATCAATAACGCGCCAAGAGACGCAAAAACAGAAGCATTCACTTTCATATTATCGGTCTCCTCCCTGAATATTCAATAGGGGCAGCAAAGATGACAAATCTTCATCCACAATAATGATATCGCGCATTCGCGGAATTTGTTGCTCCATGCGCTCCAGGTAGAGGCGGCGCTCTGTCACATCGGGAGCGAGCAGGTAAGCCTCAAGCATGGCAATAAAGCGATCGGCATCGCCCCGTGCAGTGCGCACACGACGTTCCCGGAAACCCTCTGCTTCCAACACCATGCGCTCAGCCTGACCCCGCGCGCGCGGTACCTGGGATTGGTACTCACGGGAGGCCTCCTCAAGAAAGCGAACCGCATCCTGCTCGGCTTTATTAAGATCATTGAAGGCAGCGCGTACCTGCTCAGGAGGATTAACAAAAATCAAATTCACCTCATTGATGCGAATACCCATCTGAAAGCGGTCGGCCATTTGTTGGATCAGCTCGCGCGCCCGCATCTGAATTTCGGCGCGCCCGACTGTAAGAATGGGAATGGATGCTCTGTCCCCCATAACCTCACGCATGACTGACTGCGAGATATCGCGCAAGGTCTCTACGGGATCATTGACGTTAAACAGAAACGCCGAAGGATCAGCTCTGGAAAATTGCACATCAAATCCGGCCAGAACAATGTTCAAGTCGCCAGTGAGCATGGAAGATTCATGTTCGAACTGGCCGGATTGCCTTCCCAGCCTGCTGCGAAAACCGAACTCCTGAACATCGACCATTCGGGTAGGAACCTTGTGCACGGATTCGATGGGATACGGTAATTTGAAATGCAAACCGGGACCGACCGTATTGACATGACGGCCAAAACGCAGCACGACGGCTTCTTCTTCGGCATTGACCTGGTAAACAAAAGTGCTGCCAAACATCACCACGATCAACACTGCCAGAATACCTAGAATGCGAAAGACCGGTACGACCACGACTTCTCCATTGGGTAATTGAACACGCATCAGGAAAGAGGAACAGCAACAGCCAAACAGGTCAACAAAGAGCGGACGATTTTGCCGGCCTGTTGTTGACACAGGGTGCCAGGATGCTGACTATAAACCCTTTAACAAACCACCAAACGAACAAAACTCTATGCCTTCCGCAAACGACATCCGCAAAGGAAACGTTATCACCTACAACGGTGAGCCACATTTGGTTCTCGAATCTCAGCACCGCACTCCGGGCAATCTCCGGGCTTTTGTACAAGCTAAGCTGCGCAACATACGCAGTGGCTCAAGCAGCGTAGTACGCTTTGGCAGCACTGATTCCATCGAATTTCTGATGACTGAATCCAAGCCATACGAACTCAGCTACACAGATCGGGACGGTTATCATTTCATGTGTCCCGAAACCTTTGAGGATTTGGTATTGAGTGAGGAGTTTATCGGCGACGCCAAGTTTTTCATTACTGAAGGTGGCACGGTTAATTTGTTGTTCGTGGAAGGAGCTCCAGTGCAATTGGACCTGCCGAGTGCTGTCGAACTGGAAGTGACTGATGCCCCGGAAGCGATTCGCGGAGACACCTCAGGTGCCGCCCAGAAGACTGTGTACACCTCCACCGGTTTAGCAGTGCGCACTCCGCTGTTCATCAAAAATGGTGATCGCATCAAGGTCGGCACGGAAGACAAAACCTATCTCGGTCGGGTATAGAACCCTGCGTGAAAATCTATTTCATGAGCGTTTGCGGCACCGGCATGGGCAATGCCGCATTGCTGCTTCGTAGCCTGGGCCATCAGATCATGGGTGCGGACCAAAATGTCTATCCGCCCATGTCCGATCAACTGTCCGCAGCGGGAGTGGAAATTTTGCCGGGTTACGATGCCGAGCGCCTGCAGAAACTAAATCCAGACCTGGTAGTGATCGGCAATGTCAACTCACGGGGCAACCCCGAGGTTGAGTGGCTGTTGTCTTCCAGATCCATCCCCTTTGCCTCACTGCCGGAGGCTTTAAACCGCTTCGTTTTAAGCAAGCGCCGCAATGTGGTGGTATGCGGTACCCACGGCAAAACAACGACATCGACACTGACTGCCTACCTGCTGCGAGAGGCTGGCAAGGAGCCGGGTTGGCTGATTGGTGGAGTACCACAAGATCTCCCCCGGCGCGCGCACGCCGGTGAAGAAGCTGCCCATTTGTGATCGAGGGCGATGAATATGATAGCGCTTTTTTCGATAAACGCAGCAAATTCATCCACTACAGCCCCAATGTGGTACTGCTCAACAATCTGGAATTTGATCACGCAGACATTTTTCGTGATTTGGCGGATGTCCAGCGTACCTTTAACCACCTGTTAAGGATCGTTCCCGGCAATGGTTGCATCATTGCCAATGGCGACGATGCTAACCTGGCAGGCTTGCTCAATCTGTCCTGGACTCCAGTCATCAAGGTCGGTGTCGGTGCCAATAACGATCTGAGAATTGTCGACTTTTCTGAAAGCCCGGAGGGAGCTCAATTCAAACTGGTATGGAGGTCCATGCCGTGGGCGGAGGTGCGTTGGCAGATACCGGGACTTTACAATGCACGCAATGCCGCCATGGCAGCAATGGCCTGTGCGCGCATTACTGGTAAGGATCCGCTGGATACCAACCTGAGCGCATTGGCGCATTTCCGGGGGGTCAAACGGCGACAGGAAGTCTTGCTAGACAACGGTCGCAGCCTGATAGTGTCGGACTTTGGTCATCATCCTACCGCCATCCGAGAGACCTTGCTGTCGTTGCGCGCAAGATTTCCCGGACGGATTCTGACTGCATGTTTCGAGGCCAGATCCAACACCGCTTGTCGCAATATTCTGCAGAATGAATTTGCCAACGCATTGGCTGTGGCCGACCGCGTGCACCTGGGTGCGGTTTTTCGCGCCGAACGCTACCGCGACGAAGAACGTTTGAACACCACCGAAGTAGCCGCCACTATCGGCACCAAGGCAGTTGCACACCGCGATAACGAACAATTGCTGCAACACGTGTGCGCGGGCCTCAAAGCCCAACCCCTGCAGTTGGTTTGCATGTTCAGCAATGGATCATTTGATGGCGTTATGCCTCGTCTTGTTCAGTATGCCCGGGATTTGACTGCACCCAGCGAATAGCGTCATCCAGATGCTCAAAGGCACCATCCAGTTGCGCCTCAAAAGCACTTTTTAGCAGCCGACCCATGGCTGGACCCGGCTTGAAACCCAACTGCAATAGATGCCTGCCCTGCAGGACGGGTTGTGGGCTTTGATCACTCAATGCCATCCGCTGTGCCGCCTCCAGCCATCGTTCCATTGGGCGACCGCCGGGCAACGGAGGCCGCCCGGAGTGGTCTGCCTCAACCAACTGACTGAGTTGGCGTAGCGTCGCTGGTTGCAGGCGATTGCTGAGTCTGCGCACCACCCTGTCGGTCAATTCCATACCCTCCAGTGAGATGTGGGCCATGTGTTCGGCAACCATCGGCAGAACCAACTGGATTAGTTTTTGTGGAGCACCGATCCGTTGCAAAAAGGCTGCCGCCAAGGGAACTCCTTCCCGATCATGGCGAGGGGACGACCAACGCCCTTCCGGATTGCGCACAGTGGTGACTGCTTTACCAAAATCATGCGCCAACGCAGCAAACAGCAAAGTAACGCGCTGATTGCGATCCAACTGCTCTCTCTTTGCGATCACTGAGGCGGCGTCACACACATGTAAAGTGTGATTAAATACATCGCCCTCCGGATGCCAAACAGGATCCTGGGGTAAATCGATCAACTGTTCCACCTCCGGGAAACACTTTAGCCATCCGGTTTCGAGAAGGACCCGGAGCCCTCTGGAGGGAAACTCACCCAAGGCAGCCCACTTTTCCCATTCGCTCCAGATGCGCTCCAAAGGGAGCGTTGGAAATTCTGTGACCAATGCCTGACACTGCAGAGCAGTAGCGGGGTCCAAACTAAGGTTAAAACGGGCAGCAAATTGCAAGGCTCGAAGCACCCGCAAAGGATCTTCGCCAAAACCCGGGCCCACTGCCCGCAAAACGCCTTGCTTCAGATCGCGCATCCCACCATGAGGATCATACAATCTACCCGCAAAATCCTCGGCCATAGCGTTGATGGTAAAGTCCCTGCGCAAGGCGGCCGTGGCAAAATCCAGATCTGGATCAGGCTCAATGACAAACCCTCTGTGCCCCGAACCTTGCTTGCGTTCTGTGCGCGGAATTGAGACATCGATCTGTTGATTGACCTTGATAACTGCAAATTGACGCCCCACCAGATCCAGCCTGAAACCTGCGCGCCTCAGGTCTGTGGCGATGGCGTCATACGACATCCCAAACACCTCCAGATCAATGTCCTTGATCGGAAGCCCAAGCGTTTTTGTCGCGGACACAACCCCCGACCATCAATACCTGTCGAGCAGCGGGCAAGGCTTTGGCAATCGCTTGCGCCTGGGCAAAAATCGGATTTGCTGCTAAATCCATCTCAGCGGATACGCTTTCCGCCCAACATCAGGAGCGCTGGTGTCAGAACAAGCGTCAGCAAGGTGGAAAAAAGCAACCCGAATACCACAGACGTGGATAATTGCACCCACCACTGCGTTGACGGGGCACCGTAGGAAACACTGCGGCCAATAAAATCGAAATTCAGTTTGAACACCATGGGCAATAACCCAAGCACTGTGGTGATGGTGGTCAACATAACGGGCCGCAAACGTTGCGCACCCGTACGCAGCACTGCTTCCAGCAGGGGCTGACCCGCCCGCCGATGATGCACAAAAGTGTCAATCAGCACAATATTGTTATTGACCACGATACCTGCCAGGGCAATGACACCAATCCCGTTCATGACAACCCCAAACGGTTGCCCGGTCAGCAACAATCCCAGAAAAACACCTACTGTGGAAAAAATGACCGCCGTCAGGATCAGGAAAGCATGATAAAAACTGTTGAACTGAGTGACCAAAATAATGGCCATCACAAACAAGGCCACCACAAACGCCTTGGTAAGGAAGTCCATCGCCATGCGCTGTTCCTCGTCCTCCCCGCGAAAACGGACGCGCAAACCGTCGGGAATGACCAAACTCTCCTGCCACTCCTTGAGTTCGCGCACTTTGGTATCTGTGAGTACATCACCGTCCACGTTGGCGGAAACCGTAACCACGCGGTAGCCATCCATGCGCTCGATACGGCCAATTTTTGGTGCCGGGCCTTGTTGTACAAACTGCTCCAGAGAAACCAGGCCAACGGGCGTTGCCAACCTCAATTGGGCAATCTTGTCGATATGACGGAACTCGTTGGGAAAGCGCACTCTGATATCGACCTCATCTTCTGCACCTTCAGGACGATAGGTTCCGAGCAACAATCCATTGGTAACAAATTGCACATAATTGCCAACGGTGCGCACATCAGCGCCAAAACGCGCCGCTTCCGCTCTATCGACTCTAACTTGCCATTCCACACCAGCAACCGGGCGGGAATCATCCACATCGCGTAAACCCGGAGTGCGCTCCAGATGTTCACGGACAAAATTAGCCGCTTCTTCGAGCAAGGCAGAGTTGTAGGAAGTCAGCTCAATTTGAATATCCTTACCAGTGGGTGGCCCACCCTCCATGATCTGCTGTTCGAGAATGACCCCGGCGATACCGCTGGTTCGCCGTTCGATCTCACTCAAAATTTCTTTTGCGGGACGCCTGCGGTTCCAATCGTCAAACTCCAGTTGAATCAAACCGTGTGTATCCTCAGTAATGCCCTGACCCCGAAAATAACTGCTGGTGCGGGTTGATACAGACCGAAGCCCTTGGACCTGAAGCACTTCGGCTTCCACTTCGCGAACCAAGGCATCCATCTCGTGGATAGACAGATTGCCGCGCATGCGAACGATGATGTTGGCAAAATCCGGTTCGACTTGGGGAAAGAACTCCAATCCTTTGCCAAAGTGAGCGTAAGCTATCTGTACACCCACAAAGCAAAGAATGGCTACCGCCAGCGCACGCAACGGATAATTGAGGACTTTGCGCAATCGACGGACATACCACCCGGTAAACCCGGTGAGCGAATTCAGATCCCCGCCTTCTGCTGCAGCAAGACTGCGCATGTTGTCTGGATTGGCCGCTCCCGGCTTGCCAATAATTGCACCGATGGTAGGCACAAAGATCAATGCCATAATCAGGCTGGCCGATAAGGTGGCAATCAACGTGATCGGCAAAAAACTTCATGAACTCACCCACAACACCGGGCCAGAACAGTAAAGGCATGAATGCGGCCAAAGTGGTGGCGGTCGATGCTATGATCGGAGTTGCCATGCGTTGAGAGGCGACCAGGTATGCCTCGCGCCTGGAGAGACCTTCGGTCATTTTGCGATCCGCAAACTCAGTGACCACAATGGCACCATCCACCAACATCCCGACGGCGAGAATCAAACTGAACAGTACCACTATGTTGATGGTCAATCCCATCAGAAACAACAGCCAAATACCCGCCAAAAACGATCCGGGGATGGCGATTCCGACCAATAAACCGCTGCGGGCACCAAGCGCCGCAATACAGATGACAACCACCAGGAACACCGCACTGAGCATGTTGTTTTGCAGGTCGCGCAACATGTCGCGGATATACTTGGACATATCCTGTGAGAAGGCCACATTGACGCCGTCGGGCCATGTCGCCTGATTCTCGGCGACCACGCTGCGCACCCGATCCACGGTAGCGATGACATTTTCGCCAACACGTTTACTGACAAACAAAGTCAACGATGGTTGCCCATTCAGGCGCGCAAAGGAATTCGGATCCTTGAATGTCGGCAACACGGTGGCGATTTCGCGGGTTCGAATGACAACATCATCCTCCACGAACAAGGGAACATTGAGAATGTCTTCTGGTGTCTCAAACAGCCCGGGCACTTTAACCGGCAATCGCCCGACCCCACTATCCAGGTTGCCAGCGGCAACCAGAACATTGTTGGCTCTGGTACGCTGACCAATTTGGTCGAGATTGAGGGCGTAGGTCTGAAAATATTCAGGAGGAATGACAATTTCCACAACTTCCTCACGATCACCACCAATCTGAACTTCGAGAACCTGTGGTATCGCTTCCAATGCATCCCGCAAATCCCGCGCAAGGCGCAACAATTGGCGTTCGGGGATATCGCCGGAAAGAGATACGACAATCACCGGCTCAAGCGCCAGATTCAATTCGCGCACTGTCGGTTCATCAGTTTCCGCCGGTAACTCGGACTTGGCAGTGTCCACGCGATCACGCACATCACGAAGCGCTTTGTCGATATCCAGGCCAGCTTGAAACTCAATGGTAATATTGGCGGAACCCTCGCTGGCAGTGGCACTGATTTGCTTCACTCCGTCCAATCCCCGAAGCTGTTTTTCCACCGGGCGTATGAGCATGCGCTCAGCATCTTCCGGCGAAATACCTTCATGCCTCAGATTGACGAATACCAATGGAATGGCGATGTCAGGTTGTGCTTCCTTCGGAATCGTAACATAACTCACGGTGCCCATGATCAGAATCAAGGCCAGCATGAGCAAAATGGTACGCCCACGATCCAGGGCGACAGCAATGATTGTTTTCATTCCAACACTACTTTCACTTTATCGCCCTCGCGGGTGAAACCTTGCCCCACGGTAATCAGGCGAATCTGCTCCGGAAGACTTCCCAGCCACAGCGCATCCGGGGAAGATTTGACGATGTCGGCACTGACAAAGCGGACCGTATCATCGGCATCGACGTGTTTGACCCCGAAAGATCCGTCGTCATTGATCGAAATGAGTGCCGGCGAGACGCGGTGCGCGACCACACGTTCAGTCTCCACAACCAGTTCCGCCGTCATGCCAGCTGCTATAGCACCGGCTGGATTCGGAATAGCTAATTCAATTCGATAGGTGCGGGTGCGATCGTCGCTTTCGCTTGCAACGTAGCGCAGATACCCCTCAACGCGACGCCCGTCACTGAGTCTGGCTTCTCCATGTTCCCCCACTGCCAAATAAGGCAGTTGCCATTCAGTTGCATGGCCAACGACAATAATGGGATCGGTATCTAGCAGAATGCCAATAGGGTCGCCAACGCCGACGTAATCACCCTGTTCGACGTGACGCTCCAACCAAATGCCGCCAAATGCCGCACGCACAGAGGTCCGCTTGAGGTCCAGTTCCAGGTTGCGCACCTGCTGTTCAGCAGTGCGCAGTTGGGCCAACGCCAGCGCAAGTAAGTTCTCGGCCTGCAGATCCTGATCCCGCAGCCGACGTGCGGCATTGTATTCCAAACGCCGTTGATCCAGTATGGCTTGGGCGCTCTGCAAACGCTCAGGCCGGTCCTCTTCTGCGATTTTGACCAACAAATCAGACTCGGCTACCTGCGATCCGCGTGCAGCAGACACAGCGGCAACAATCCCCGGCGTCTCCGCCCGCACAATGATCCGGCGACCCGGTGCAGTGCGTCCGGCCAACACTACCTCGCGCGGAATTTCTTCTCCGGTCAGATGCCGTACTCTGACAGTCATCACCGGACGTTCGCGCTCCTGTTCAACCTCTGTAACCGTATCAGGATCAGTCGCAAAAATCCAACCACTCACAAAATACAATGCCATCAACAACAGCAGAGCAGCGGCATAAAGGTAGGTGCGCTTAATTTTCATACCACCAGCTTTGGCAGATTTTTGGCAAAATGAAATCCCGAAAATCAGCGTTGACGCAAATTACTTTGCAGCGCTAACCGCGATTACCGACCGCGCCTGAAGTCTCCTCAGATGCTTTCGACCAGGGCCTGAGGTTCACCCGAGGCACGGTTAAAACGCATGGAGACCAGTCTCGACACCCCTTTTTCCTGCATGGTCACCCCGTATATAGTATCCGCAGACGCGATCGTGCGCTTGTTGTGGGTAATGATCACGAATTGCGAATATTCCAGGAAACGCTCAACCATAGTACAGAAACGACCGATGTTGGCGTCATCCAGCGGAGCATCAATTTCATCCAGTACGCAAAAAGGAGATGGTTTAACCATGTAAATGGCAAACAACAGGCCTACCGCCGTCATCGTGCGCTGACCACCACTGAGCAAAGCCAGGGTTTTTAAACGCGTGCCCGGAGGTTGGGCAATGATTTCAATCCCGGATTCCAGCACATCCTCACTATCAAGCAAATTCAGATCAGCAGTTCCACCACCAAACAAGGTTTCGAAGGTGTACTTAAAGTTTTTCCGGATTTGTGCAAAGGTTTGCGCGAACAACTGTTGACTGGTGTTGTTGATTTCGTTGATGGCGCTGAGCAACTGCTCCTTGGCACGCCACAAATCGTCACTCTGCTCTTTCAGGAAAACGTGCCGTTCTTTCAAGGTCTTGTATTCATCAATCGCGACCAGATTCACCGCTCCCATGCTGCTGATCCTGCCGCGCAAACCCTTGATCTCTTCGTCAATGGCAGTCCAATCAACGGGTGCCAGGGCAGCCAGTTCCTGGTCCGTAGGCTCACCCCGTTCTTCGATAGTAAAGGATTCCTCCTCGGCATCGTCCTCAATTTCCACCTTGATGCGATCAGGCAAAGTATCCCCTGCTTTCCACAACTCAACCTGCCATTGGATACGCGCGACATCCACCTGATAGTCTCGCTGAATTTCTTCGCAAATATATTGTAGCTGACTCTGCTGCCGGGTGAGGTGAACTTCGACCTTGTTGACCTCGGCGGTCACGCTATCGAACTGATTGCGACGACCACTCAAGCCGGATTCAATTTGCTCAATCACCTTTTCCAGAGCCAGCAGAGCACCGCGGTCTTTTTCGAGGCCAGCCATAGTTGTCCGCAATGTCTCCTCAATCCGCGCGGCCCGCTCCTGTTGCGCCTCGCGTTCACCGGCCAGTCCCTCCAATTGCCCGGCCAAAGTGTCCAATTCCTGACGACGACGGATGGAAAGCAGCTCAATTTCCTTGGCTTGCTGTTCCAACTCCGCCAAACCTCGGTCCAAAACCTCCAATCGCTGACGCTTCTCCGCAATTTCCAGTCTGACTTCGTTAAACGACTCGCGCAGAGTATCGCGCTGTTTTTGGGCCTCCATGAGACGGGCCTCAACGCCGGCAATAACGATCTTTTGCTGTTCAATCCCTCTCTCTGCCTGTGTAAGATCCGCTTGAGCCCGCTCCAGCCTTTTGCGCGAATCTTCCCGCTTGCGCTCCATCCCATCCAGCTCGCGCTCCTTGACATCCAGATTTTTGGCCTGATTCGCAGCATTCATGCGCGCTGAATTCATCTGCGCCAAAAGCGTGGATACTTCATGGGCCAGCTCTGCAATCAGCGCCCGTACTTGTTCGGTCTGCTCCTGATTGCGGTCCAAATTGCCCTGAATTTGGGCCACCTGTAGCCGCTGTCGTTCCAACTGCCCGGAGAGATGACTCTTTTGCTGCTGCAGCACTTCTATTTCTCTGGCTCGCCCCAGAAAGGTGCTGTCCTTTTTGCCCCTCGCCCGCCCCATCCAGACTGTGCCGCGTTGATCGACAACCTCACCTTCAGCCGAAACTGACATGCGGAATGACAAATTGGGTTGTTGCTGCCACAAGGTCAGGAATGCGCCAAAATCAGCACAACAAAAACAGCCGGACAACAGTTGATCCAACAACCGGCAGACCAAGGTATCTTTACTACTGACCACCGAACGCGCGGGAACACAGCCTTGCGGGGTCAGGAACGTTTGTGAACCCGCAGACTCAGGTGGTGGCAAATGCAGGCAGGCCCGCCCTAAATCGCCTGCCAACAGAGCGTCCCTGATTGCCAGGGTCCGCTGAGGAACTCTGAGAAACACTCCCTCCAAAGCGGATCCCAATAAGGCTTCGATGGCTTCAGTCCACTGGGGCTGCACCTGAATCGCCTGCAATAGTACGCTGTAATCCGAGGAGTCAACGACTTGCTGCAACTGCCCCTGCACTAGCGCCTTGCTGCCATCAGCAAACCCTTCCAGCTTGTGCTGCATCGCTTCAAGTACTTGAATCTGTGCCTGAACCTTCGCGCTGGCACGATCCAGATCCTGGATATGCCGTTGCAAATCCCGAAACTCTTCGGTGAGCCGTTGCGCAGTTTCCCGGCACTCCTGCAAGCGGTGCTCCTGCACAGCTTTGGCCTCGGTTCTGGCTGCATGGACAGACTGCAACTCCCGGGTGTCGCGCTCCAGCACCAACGCCTCTTCCCGCAGTACATGAATGCTTTCCAACAGATTGGCGTGTACCATTTGAAAGGACTTCAGGTCCACTTCCAATGTGGTGCAATTGCTCCGCGCCCTGGTCATCGCGCTTTCCTTCATCAACAAAGCCTGCCTGGCCACAGTGAGTTCACCCTCCACCTTGCTGATTGTGTCCTGCAGCGCTACCAATTCATCGCTCTTGCGCTTGAACAGATCGTCGGATGTGTCGAATAAATCCAATTGCTGTTGCTTGCTGCGCACTTGCCCGGCCAACCGGTCCGCCAGCTCCTGTTGCCTTTCACGCAATGTTCCTATCTCCTCCTGAATAGCCTCCATCCGGTTGCGAATATCCGACCCTCGCACCAGACTGAACTCGGCCTTTTGCAACGCGCTTTCCTTTTCGGAACGGAGTGCGTACACGCTTTGCTGCGCAGACTGCAGGCGCTCATTCAACTCAATCCGTTGATTGCGTTTTCCCCGACAACAAGTGCCCCCCTTCATCCAACTCACGCCGCAAACGCAACGCCTCGGCACGCAAAAATTCCATCTTGGCGGTAGCTGAGGCAACCTCCTGACGCAGGCCACCCGCCTTGAAGGCACCGGAAGCCAGATCCAGATGTGTCAGCCGATGCTTCAAACGCTGATATCGGATAGCCTTGGTTGCCTGGCGGCGAAGCGAGCCGATTTGCCGACCGACCTCTTCCATCACGTCTGTCACCCGCGCCAGGTTGGCGTCAACGCCAACGAGTTTAGCCATTGCCTCCCTGCGCTGCGCTTTATACCGGGAAATCCCGGCTGCTTCTTCAAAAATTGTCCTTCTTTCGGCAGGGTTGGTAGACAAAATCGCGTCGATCTGCCCCTGAAGCATAAAGGAATAACTCACCTGCCCTACCCCGGTATCCAAAAACAACCGCTGAATATCCTTCAGCCGACATGACTTGCCGTTGATAAAATACTCGCTGCCACCATCCCTCACCACACGCCTGCCGACTTCCACCTCCTTGAACGCAGTTCCAAGCTGCTCTTCACACTCCGTGAATACCAAACTCACTTCGCACAAATTCAGCGGTTTACGCCCGGTTGTACCCTGAAAAATGACATCCTGCATCGCTCCCGCACGCAGCGATTTGGCACTCTGTTCGCCTAACACCCAGCGAATAGCATCCGCAATATTACTCTTACCACACCCATTGGGTCCCACAATAGCCGTCACTCCAGGGCGCAATTCGACCCGCGTCGGATCGGCAAAGCTCTTAAAGCCATTGATTCTCAGTTCCCGCAGGTACATAAACCCTCAAACAGTCATCGCCGGTGGTGTGGTTAGCAACTCAATGCCCGGATTTTCCCTCACGAAATACTGACAATTCCACTCGGTTGGGAATAAAATCATCAGCCGATCCGCACTGTCGCGCGCTAGCATTGCACCGCCCAGATAAAGCGACGTCAATTTATCCACAGTCACAGAGGGATGCACCCAGCGAGTAGCCGTCCACGGAGCCATCTCCATGCGTGCCGGGGCACGGTATTCAGTTTCCAGACGGTAACTGACCACATCAAATTGCAGTGGACCCACAGCACCCAGCAATGGAATGTTGGAAACGGCATCCAATGGATAAATACGCTGCACCACTTTTTCCTGAAGCAACTGATCTATACCAGCTCGAAAACGTTTGAAATTTTGCGTATCCGTATTGTGAAAGTAAGCGTAACACTCAGCAGGAAATGGCGGAATGGCATCATACACGATTTGGGTATCTTCGGTTAATGTGTCTCCAATGCCGAATTCACTGTGTCCGGTCAGCCCAAGGATATCTCCGGGAAAAGCTTCATCACGAGTCTCACGATCCTGTCCAAAAAGCTGGTGCGAGAAGGATAACCGGAGTTTGCGCCCGGTATTCTGGTGAATGACCTGCATGTCCCTCTGGAATTTGCCCGAACACACCCGAACAAAAGCCAGACGATCCCGGTGTTGCGGATCCATGTTGGCTTGAATCTTGAATATAAATCCCGAAAACGCCGTGTGTGCCGGATCCACCTCTCCATTGCGCGCAGACCGCGGCGCAGGGTGCGGTGCATAGTCCAAAAATCCATCCAATAACAGTTGCACTCCAAAGTTATTGATCGCACTTCCAAAGTACACAGGTGTCAGTTGCCCGGCCAATATAGCCTCCCGGTCCATTTCTGAACCAGCCATGTCCAACAGCGATACTTCCTCAATAACGCGCTCACGCACATCGGCAGCAATCTTACCCACCAGACTGGGATCTTCAATACTGCCAACCTCCACCGGCGCACGAAATCGCCCGCCGGAAGTCCGCTCAAACCAATGCAACTGCCGCGAAGTTCGATCAAACAAACCCCGAAATTCCTGCCCTTCACCAATGGGCCAATTGATGGCATATGTCGCCAACCCAAGCACACTCTCGATTTGATCCAACAACTCCAGCGGTGGTTTGCCAGAACGATCACACTTGTTGATGAATGTAAAGATGGGCACGCCCCGCTGACGACACACTTCAAACAGTTTGCGGGTTTGTTCTTCGATACCTTTGGCCGCATCCAGTACCATCACCGCCGCATCCACCGCCATCAACACCCGATAGGTATCCTCCGAAAAGTCCCGGTGCCCTGGAGTATCCAGCAGATTGACCGCATACCCTCGATAATCAAATTGCATCACTGTGGATGAAACCGATATCCCACGCTTGCGCTCCAACTCCATCCAATCCGATGCCGTCGAACGCTCATTCTTTCGGTCACGCACCGCCCCAGCCAAATTCACAGCTCCACCGTAGAGCAGAAATTTCTCTGTCAAGGTAGTCTTCCCCGCATCGGGGTGTGATATAATGGCAAATGTGCGCCTGCGCTGAATCTCTTCGTGAAAACCCATAAACACACCAATCCATCACAGCAACTCAACAGTGTGAAGTAGAAAATCAACGTCCGCTCCATCGTCCATACTCCACCCACCCGAGCGCGGGGTTCAACCCGCGACTTGAGGCCGCAGCCCGTAGAAACGAGCGAGGCTCATTCCTTTTCTGTAGCAGTGCACGGACTGTGTTCCGGCAGTTTCCAACCAAAGTCTGAGATTGTGCAGCAATCCAGCGAAACAGCCTAAGACTTACTGAAAAACAACTTGTATAAAACCGGTACCACGAACAGGGTGAGTAAGGTTGCGAAGCTTAGACCGAACATGATGACGATGGTCATGCTGCGGAAGAACGGGTCGAATAACAGCGGCGCAACGCCAAGAATTGTGGTGATTGCGCCCATTGCGACCGGGCGCATGCGGCTGAGCGCCGAATCTTCAATTGCTTGGAGCAGGACCTTGCCGGCGGAGGTTTCCACCGCAATCTGATCCACCAAAACAATCGCATTCTTGACCAACATACCTATTAGACTGAGGAAGCCGAGGATAGCCATAAATTCGAACGGTGCTTGAAATAGTAACAGCCCGATGGTCACACCGATCAAAGAAAGAGGAGCGGCCAACCAAATGATCAAGGGTTGCCGGATGCCGTTGAACATGATTACTACGGCAAGAATCATGGCGAGAAAACCATAAGGAGCGGTCATCGCCAAACCTGCATTGGACTCGCGCGAGGCCTCATACTCACCATCCCAGTGCAACTGGTACCCGGGTGGCAGAGGAATCGCCTCTATCTGCGGGCGCAACCGTTGAAAAAGTGGACCGGCCAACTGACCTGCCGGCGGATCGCATTGGGCTTTGATCGCAAGAAACCGGTTTTCACTGCGTACGATGGTATCTTCAAACACAGTTTCAAAACCATGCAGCAATTGCCCGAGGGGAATCATCGCACCGGTAGTTTGACTGGGTACCAAAATGCTGCCGGGATCGTCCAAGCGCAAACGCTCAGCTTCGGGCGCTCGCGCAACGATGGGAATCAATCGATCCCCATCCCTAAACACTCCAATCGATTTACCGACATAATTCTTCTCCAAAGCTGTGTTGATCTCCACCGGATGAATGCCGGCACGCCTGGCCGCCACTTCATTGATGACGGGACGTAGAACAGGCACCCGGTTACGCCAGTTGTCCTGGATCGCCACGGCCCCGCCATCCGCCTCCATAATAGCCTTTGCGTGCTCCGCCAAAGAGCGGATTACCTCCGGATCAGGCCCACGAAACACAGCTTCTACCTTAGCTGGCAAGGGACTGCCCAACATAAATTTCCAGACTTTGATATCGGCCTTCGGGAACTGCTCGCTCAGGCTGCTTTGCAGGTGTGGGATCAAAGTGCGCAACTCACGGTAGTCTTTGACATCCACCAACAATTGACCATAGGCTGTATTCGGCGATTCCGAGGAATAAGTCAGCATGAACCGCAAACCGCCTGAGCCAATGAACGAGGTTACTCCGGTCACTCCATCGGCAGCGGCGACCAAAGGTTCCATTTCGCTGAGCAATGCCGAAGTGGTGGCAATATCCGACCCTTGAGGCAACCAGACATCAACCACAAACTGAGGGCGGGCGGAATCCGGCATAAAGCCCGCAGGAACAAAGCGGAAACCGAAAATCGAGGCGACCAGCAAACCGGCCAGAGCCAGCAAGGTAACTCCCGGTCGGCGCAAAGTGGCCAGCAATCCACTTCTGTAGCGGCTGTAAACAAAACCGTCATAACTTTCCGCCGCTTCGCCCGGCGCGGCGCTGGGCAAGAACCGGTAGCACAGCAAGGGAGTGATGGTAATCGCCAGAATCCAGCTCAGAAACAAAGAATAGGCGATGACCCAAAACAAGGAGCCTGCATATTCGCCCATGTTGGTGGGTGAAAAACCGATGGCACTGAATGCCAGAATCCCCACAGCGGTACCACCCAACAGCGGCCAGACAGTGGAGGTCACCACTTCTTTGGCAACTTTCAGGCGATCCTCGCCGGCCCGGATGCGCACCAACATACCGTCGGTCACCACAATCGCGTTATCCACCAACATCCCCAGGGCAATGATAAGCGCACCGAGCGAAACACGGTGCATATCAATACCGTGAATGGCCATGGCCATGAGAGTGCCTGCAACAATCAGCAACAACACAAACCCTATGATTAAACCGCTGCGCAACCCCATGAACAGCAATAGAACCACAACCACGATAGCAATCGCTGACAGCAAATTGTTGATGAAACTTTGGATCGATTCCTTAACGGACACACCCTGATTGGAGATGGTATGCAACTCCATCCCCAGCGGGCGGTTGGCCACCAGTTGCGCGATTCTTTGATCGACGCGCTCGCCGATAGCGACCACGTTGCCACCGCTGACCATGCTAATGCCAAAGCCAATCGCCTCCTGCCCATTGTAGCGCATATATTGGCGCGCCGGGGCACGCACTTCACGATTGATTTCCGCAATATCTCCCAAAGTGATCAGCCGCGCATCGCGGCCCACTCCAATCTGTAAATCCCTTAGCACACTCCAATCGGGCAATGGATCCGCAGGAGAAATACGGATCCGCGCGCCTCCGATCTCCAAACTACCCGCATCCGTGATCAAACCTTGCTGACGGATCGTATCGTAAACACCGGTCAAAGACACACCCAGTGCAGCGGCAAGCGGAGTCGAAATTTCCACAAACACCGCTTCCTGAGGCGCACCAAAAAAGCTGATCCGCGCCACGCCATCCACCAACAAAAGTTCTTTGCGCAAATCCTCGGCATAATCGCGTAACTCGGTTGTGCTATATCCATCGCCGGTCAGGGCAAAAAACTGGGCATAGACATCGCCATAATCGTCATTCACGATCGAGGGACCAGCACCGGGCGGCAACTGGTTCTGCACTGCCGCCACCTTGTTACGCATCTGCGTCCAGATTTGCCTGAGCTCAGTCCGTCCGGGCGCAAAACGCATCAAAACCTCCACCTGCACCTCGGACTCACCCGGTCGCGACACCGATTTGATTTTCTTAACCTCCTGCAACTGCTGGATGGCTGCTTCAATAGGAGCAGTCACTTCCTCCGCCACCTGCATCGCCGAGGCCCCCGGATACTGGGTGATGATCACCGCCTGGCGGATCACAAACTCAGGATCTTCATACCGCCCCAACTTCTGGAAAGCCAGATACCCTCCGGCAAGCAACAGCAGAACCAAAGTCCAACTGATCAGCTCTTTGCGAATAGTAAATTCTGCTGGATTCATGGCCTTGGTATTAAAGTGGACGTACCCGTAACCCTGCGCGCATTTGGGACAGTCCCGCAGTCACCACCCACTCCCCCGGTTGCAGTCCGGACACGATCTCCAGCCCAGTGCTTTGCAAAGTACCGACGGTCACAACGCGGGGTTCGACCATGCCCTGGGATTCATTGAACACCCAGACAAACGTGCTGCCATCAGGCCTGCTAAGCACTGACAAAGGAGGAACCAAAACCGGCACCGACCCTTCCTGATGTCGCAGCCCCAATCCGGTCAGCGTCGCATTCATTCCGGGCAATACCAGAACGGTGTCTGGCACCTGCAACTCAAAAACCACCTGAAAGGTTTGCGACCCTGGATCTGCTTCAGGACGCAACTCCTTGAACACTGCCGGAATACTGACCCCGGGCAGAGCGTCAAACTGTACTGCGGCCATCACCTCGCGCGGCCGCGCTCCCGGGCCCGACTGCGTAGAATCAAGGATTCAGAAACATTGATAACCGCCTCCAAAGGCTCGCGCGCCTGCAAACGCAACACCGGTTGCTTGGCCTGCAAATTGGCAAATTGCTCCACGAACCGCTGCACCACCACCCCGCTGAACGGCGCTATCAGCTGGGTGTCCTGCAAAGCCTTCTCCGCTTCTTCAAGCGTGGCTTTGGCAGTCAAATATTTTGGCGCGTGCCTGATCCCGGTTGGCAGGCGAAACTGCACCGCTTTGCGCCAACTGTTCGAAGCGGCGGAAATCTGCCTCGGCAAGATTGTAAGCAGCTCTGGCGGACTCCACACGCAACTCGAAATCACGTGCGTCCAGTTGGCCGAGAACCTGCCCTTCACTGACCAAACTGCCATCCAGCACAGGGAGCTGAATCAGTTGCCCCGGAACCGGGAAAGCAAGGTCCACACTGCGTGAGGAACGGATCACCGTGGCAAAGCGCAAGGCCTCGGTATCCGATGCAGCCACCTGCATCATGCGCACAGGGCGCACTGTATCATCCGCTCCCGTTGCATCGTGTTTTCTTCCACATCCGGAGAGCACCAACATGCCACTCACCAGCCCAACAAGCCACCCCCACAAACGCAAATTTTGGTAATGCATACAGCGCCAAGTTAGCACATCGCCTCCGCATGGCGAATACTAATGTTCCATAGTCAAGCAATAACATATCCAAAGCCTCAACAGACTGTGTGAAAACTCTGACCAGTCGCCAATTACCACGCACTCTCGCGGAGCTTCAGCCCGCAGTCCGAATGCGATGTACAAGTGTTGGGAAATCGGTTGATTCCGAATTCTTCACACAATCTCTCACGCTTTCGGCTACATGGAGGTGTACAAAGGCAGTTACCACTCATTGAGATTGAAACCCACGCTCCGAAACTAGAGCCAGTTTTGGAATAGGCTCCTAACATAAAGATTCACCCGTCCAATAGGTTAATTAAAATGGGGAGACATAGGCACATGATGCAGCTTTAATCATGATGATTTTCCTACTCGATATGGGATATCGTACCACTGATTTTAATCGGACCAAAATAACTTATAAATAGATTAAAAAGCGGTGGCGTAAATGTAGCGGAAACGCCCAATATCCCTGGAAACAAAATAACAATCGCTACTGTAATGGCATTTAGACCATTACCGTCAGTTGATAGAAAAAACACAGAAATAAGCGCTACCAAGATCCCAAAACCCAACCAAAAATAAACCAAAAAATCCGCCGTCTTACGAAGCCCCTTGAAATCAATTCCCGCTATCTCCAAATTCTGCCTATTTTGATTGATATCACACACAGAACAAGAGAACTCCCCAGTAATTGTTACTGGAAAATATTTTAAGAAAAAATTGATTATTGGCCAAAGAATTGAGTAAAAAAACAAACAGGAGGAAAATGCAACAATAGCAAAACCACCGGTCACATTGAAAAATAAACTTACCGAAGGAACATGGTTTGCAGAATGAATAATTACCAGAGAGTATAAAAGCAAAAAGATCAATACTGAACTCGTTATACCACAAAACAAACCAGTCAGAATCCAGAATTTTGGCGATAAGTATTTGAAAGTTATTCGCATGGCGATGAACCAGTGTTCTTCAATTCTTTAGATACTACAGCTCCAATATTTTGAAAAAAGAAAAAAATACTGAAATGGGATGATTGAGATCAAAAAGCGGCTGAAACCGCTCCGACGTCACCGATCTCAAATGCGTGCCCTCCGAAGCCAGTGATAAATCCTGCGGATGCATACCCTAAAAAGCTCAGTTGCGCTGGTTGTTGCTATCGTGTGACTTTGAAATCCCACAGATGCGGTAACAGCCTGATTTGACCAGTGGACAGCCCCCTGGTACGCCGTTCGGGATGCATTTGTATGGATGGTTGTGGCTGTTCGGCTCAGCAATCCAAATTCAGCGGATATTGCAGCAGCAGAACCCCGAGCAACAGCAATACTTGGAGCCATCAGTAAATAGGTAGAATAAACTGGAATTCCAAGTCCCCGATCTGCCGATGCTAGCACAGGATTTTTCTGTATGCCTCGGAAGTGCTCGGGTCGTAGGCTACGGTCTTGTGTCAACGGCGGACCATGACGCGCATCAATAGCACGCTCCAACTGCGCCAGCGAAGGCGGCAATCCATACTGCCAACTGTGTCTATGCATGAATCTTCATTTCTACTTATCTCAGGAGGATTCCCCCTTGGGCCAAAGAAAGAGCCATTGATTCAGAAATAATATGGGAATCGCTGTCACTTGTATGTAGTTACCAAATAAATTCCTAGCATCACATAACCAAATGCCACTATCCAACCCCAAGGGGGACGGATCTTTGTGGCAAGGAAAAGAAAAAGGCCTTTATTCGAATCGGCCTTTTCCTTCGGTGCAACCATGCAAAAGGTCACAACAAGAATCGTAGCTAAAACAAATAGCAGAAGCAAAAATAGGTCCATAAAGATCAATCCTCACAATTTTCGGGTTCAGTCTTCGCCTCTTCCATGCTCTTCATGAGTTCGATACTCATTAAAGAACCATCTATTGCACCTGCCCACCATGGCGGAACCGACACAGAAAATATCAAGTCAGCTGCCGGTGCATATGTTCTCAAGCTTTCATTCCCCGTCATCATTGCCCCCAAATCGAAAACGCCTGATGGGATATCTGATTGTCCATCGCCAAGAAAATCATCCGCTGATCTTGTTACCCCAAGTCCAGCAGTTATTGCCCCTCCCATCATCATTGGAATCCCAATTACTGCGCCTTTTCCCGTGGCAGAAAGCGCTGCCCCCTTATAAAATACCGCCGTTCCAGAGGCAGTCGAAGCAGGACCCCTGATTAGCGATAACGCATTACCAGCGGATGCGACTCCTTCTCGAAGATCTATCCCAATTCCATCAAAAGCATGTGGGTTTCTATGCCTATGAGTGGCAATAGGATCACCAAATCCGACGGATCTCCCCGTTACGCAAGAGGTGGCGTTCATCCCTTGGGCCAAAGAGACACCCTGAATTTTTAAGTAAACCATCCCAAGCAATGTTTAAATCTTTCCATGTGCTCCTTCTTTTTTCCATTTCCTAAATGGCCACTGTGCAAAAGACAGTCCGCCAAAGATGATCGCTACAGGAATCAACCCCACCTCAACCCTACCTTCGATTATCCATTGTCGGAAGAATTCTGCCGCAGCAACAGCGAACGCGAGTAGGCAAAAAATTCCAATTAGCTTAAAGAAAATTACCAGAAAGGAGTTATCAGTTGTTCCCACAGCCATATTCCTCCCATTTGTTTTGAAGATTCTGTAAGGTCTTACTTGCAGTAACGTCAGCATTTATTCGGCGACTAAGAGATTCCTGCAATCCACGTCTATCAAGAGCCTCACCATGCTTCCGTCCGAAATACTCTATACCCATCGCAGTCCCGTTTCCAAGGGCTGTTCCCATTGCTGCAGGCCAAAACACGACTCCAGCAAAACTGCCCACGGCACTTGCTCCGTATCGTATTGTCCCTCCAGTATCTCCTTGAGAAATTGAATCGTAGGCATTGAGCGAATCAAAAACGCCGCCTCCGACACTTAGCACAATACCCCCTGCTTTAATGACCTTGCCTGCTGATCCAGTTAAAAAACTGCCACGGAATCCTTCAGTGGTAATTTGACTATACCCATATACGAGTGGCTTTCCAGTGGACATCGACCAAAGAGTGTCTCCTACCATAATCCCTGTAGCGCCAATTCCTGAAATGCTGATTCCTGATGAGAGTCGATCCAAATAGCCCGAGGTGTCACCGCCTAGTTGCTCGAATTGCTGTAACTCAAGATCAATCGTATTCATATTTCTGGCAGTCACATTTCTCACTATAGTCATTTGGGATTCTATATCATCGCAGCGAGGGTCCCTCCCTTGGGCCAAAGGGGTTTCGCATATCATCGTAAGTATTGATTTGGAGGATATCATTTATTCCCACCACGGCGGTGATCAACTCAAAAGAATCACAATGGAGGCAAATGCAAGTAAATGAAAAACCCAGTTTAAAGGAAACGGGACCATTTTATGTATAACTTGCATTGCGCTTCGCTGCATGGTTTTATCCCTTTCGGATTGGTCTTTTGCTAGCGCAACTATTACCATTATTGATTCGATCACGAGAAATACTGCAGCCAAAATTTTAAGGACCATTTCCACCTCCAGATTCAGCACCGATTCCTATTAAATAATTAGTAACATCCACTGGAAATGCCCAAGAAGGTGGGGCAGAACGAGAAACGCCCAAATCAATCCAACTTCCGTATGTCCGATATGTTGGGTTTCCTGTCATTTCACCAATGAGTTCAAAACTACCTGCTGGCGTATTAACTATATTTCCTCCAAAAAAAATAGTCAGCTGTCTCCGTCAAACCCAGTCCAATTTGCGTAACACCAGCTAATGTTAATGGAACACCAACCCATGCGAAAACACCGGTCTCGGTTAAGCCTATCCCTGTTCCCGTCATACCTATACCCGTTGCTATAGTCAACGGCCCACGCAACGGTTCAAATGAAATTGCCAAATCGGAAAAAGTGTCTCCTAACGAACCTCCAAAAAGAAACTGGATCTCCCCCTCGAACCGTTCGATATCGGTCGAAAACTGGATGACTCAGCGAATTTCTGGGATCTGTTTCCCATGGGCCAAAGAAGAACTATTCAAATGGTACAAGCTCAAGAATCTTTCTGTAAGCAGGGTAATCTGAATCGGTAGGATCAATATTCGCTTCGCGAATTGAGTCTTCAAGCTGAAGACCAAATGCATCCTTCACACTTGGATCAGCACCTTTTAGAAGCAATAGCTGAACCATTCTAAAGGCTCTCATTTCAGAAGCCCATAAAACGGGCGTTCGACCCATTGTATCTGCCACATTGATAGCCGCTCCAGCCTCCAAAAGAAGTTCTACATTTTTGAGCTTATTATGCTGAACTGCCATAAAGATAGGAGTAATCCGTTCAAACTGGCTGATAAGGTTCGCGTTACCACCATTTTCCAGTGCATGTCTGAGGAAATCTGAATCATCCTGCGCTGCGGCCATCTCCATAACATTATATGAATCCGCAACTTGAATTAGCGGGTTAGCACCCTTCCTTATCAGATAAGCAAATGCTTCGAAGTCGCCAACATTGGCAGACCACCATAGTAAAGTAACGCCTTTTTCTCCTCTTTCGTCAACGAAGTGCTTGCCAAGCAAATCATCAGCTTTTGAAAAATTTCGGGATTCAAGAGACTCAAGAATTTCAAGTTGGTGTGATTTTTTAAAGACTGCTTCCTTCTTCATCGGCACGATCATCTCTGCACCTGCCTGACTGAAAACGCATACACAGGCAAGAAACAGAGCAATATGATAGCAATAGATCTTTTTCATTTGCATCCCAGCTTCTCCATTTCGCTCTCAATTCCCTTTATCAGAGTATCAATACTGTGGTTGTATAGTGGATTCCGACTTCCAGTCGTATCAAGTATAGCATTCCAATTCCCTGCAGCTCCTTCAATCAATCCTGGATAGGATGCTTGGGCAGAAGTAAGCGGATCAGTAAAATAAAACCAGTGCTGAGTATTCGCTGTCATCCTATCGTAATTACCACCATATCGGCGCAATGTGTCAGGATTTAGACCAGCTGCATTAAATATGTAAGCTCCCCCAGTTGAAGACGAATTCGCGAGCGCCCCAGACGCCAAACCTCCTCCCAAAGAGTGCCCAACATAGGTAACTCCTGGAAGTGCCCTCCCGGAAATATTTCCCAACATTGATGCCGCACGATATTGATCTGAAGAAAGCGCAAAGTTTTGTGGAATATTCGCCAACGTAAAGTCCCGTATTTGGTTTGTTCCAGCAAAAGAGATCACATACTTTCCAGTATCGTAATTCTGGAAAATAGTAGCATCATATCCACTAGAAGGACGATGAAGTAATTGCGACGGTATTCCTGCTGACATTGGATCTACCCTTCCCCACCCATCAGGCGGGGATTCTCCAGGATATCCAGCTTTAGCTAACTTAGCATAAGTTAATGCATTTCTGAGTTCATTACAAGCTTGGTTCTCCCCTTGGGCCTGACCGCCGAGTGCTGATTGGTTTTTTTGGACGGATTCCCGATCGTATTTGTAGTAGCCCGTTAATGCCCTCGGGTCGTAATTGAAGGTTGAGGCTTGGGTGGGTGGGTCGCTCACATCAGCCACCACTGGAAAATCGTCCATCTCAATGATAGGTTCATTCCAATAGCCACTCAGCCCCAGCACATCGTGTCGATTCACCGGATCGTTGTTAACGAAGGCGTACAGGTTCAGTCCGCCGGCTTCCCCGATGGGGTCGCGGTTGATGAACCGCCCCTGGCCGGGGTGGTACCAGCGCAGGCCGTAGTCGTACAGTTCAAAGCTGATGTTCGCTTGCACGGGGGTGCCTTCGGGCGACTGCTTGCTCGTGGGCATGTAGGTCAGACTCCACTTCGTCTGATAGCGCAAGGGCATCTTGTCTGCCAACGCTCCGCTGGTGCGCAGGGGTTGTCCGAATGCGTCGTACTCGTATCCGGCTTTCAGTTCTCCGCTCACCATATCCACTAGACTGGTCACATTGCCACTGCCGTCATAGCCTACCATCAGCGATTCTCCGTCCAGGCTCACCATCAGCAATCCGCCAATCCCTCCGGCTCCGCCATAACGGTTCGACACATCAGGTCCCCAGTAGAATCGGTTTTTCACTGTACTGCTGCCATTGCCAGTATTCACCACAATCTCCATTATGGGATGCCAGCCTTCATACACAACCTTAGAATCATACAAAACTCCAAATTGCCAATTGTCGGCGACGCTTTCCACAAACCAACCCTGTACCTGCTGACGAATCCGACGCCCCCATGGGTCGTATAAAAAGCGCCAGGTCAGGAGCCCATCGGTGACCATCACCAGGCGGTTACCAGCATCGTAAGTGTATGTAAGATATCCGTCTGAGGTCATATTGCCGCGATTATCATAGCTTGGCACGCGTTTGCGTGGCGGATAATAGCTACCAGGTAACATCTTTTCATGCATGGCGTCCCAGTGAGCCCTGAATGACATTGCATTTTCAGCCGCTCGCACATCCACAGGCACGCTCCAATGGCGTTTACCATTACTATCTGCAGCCGTCCACACGCCACCCCACCAATCCTCTATTCCTGAAGCCCACTGATAAATCCAAGGTGTGGAACTGGAGGGATTCGCATCCTGGGAAGGATCGTATATGCCGCCAAAACTGCGCCACATCTGCTCAATTTCCTGTTGAGTGTACTGATTGAGAGCGTTGCTGGAGAATGCTTCAACAGCAAACTGTGAATGACTGCCATTGGCAGAAAACCCAGACTCCACCTCACGTTTGGAGCTACGGTTACCGGCATCATCGTAGCTGTATTCGCGGAAACGATCCCCCAGCGATTGGGTAGCCCCGTGAGCGTAAGCGACCTCTCGCGTCAACTCGCCTCGCGAATTATAATTATAAAAAGTACTTTGTTCGGACCATTGTCCATAGCCCTCATATAATTCTCCCTGCAACATCCGGCTGGTGATGCGCCCAAGCCTATCACGGGCAAACTCAGCCGAAGCTATTACATTCGTGGCCGATTGTCCGCTGATCTGAACAAATTCTTCGCCAGCTAAAAAAGGCTCGGTTTTGTTCCAGAAAGCGGTTGCGCTCCAGCTGCAGGTTCCCTGGGCTACCGAAACTTACACCGGCAAACAGAGAAGTACCGCTTTGCCAGTGCAGATCAAGGCTGGCTGCATCATTTTGTTGATGGACCGGACGACCATCCGGACTGTAAGACCATTGCTGGTACCACTGTGTTTGTCCACCCAGCTTGAGTGAGTGCTTTAAAACACCCTGCATATAAGGCTCGTATTCATAATGGAGTGTACGCATCTGACCAGATTCCGCGTATAACTGCGGTAATCCCAATTCATTGAGCTTTCCATAATTGATGTCCGAGACTTGGTCACTGGTATAACCATGAGTCCAAACTTGTATTGGATTAGCACCCATAGCAAATGCATTTGCCCAAGCCTGCGGATATTCCGCAGTGGTGGTCAACACTCTGCCTAATCGATCATAGCTGTAACTGAGATCAGCAGTATATTCAGCACCAGGGCCGCTATGATTGACTGAAGCTAACTGCCGCAAGCCGTCCTGATGGTAGGAGAACGATTGAATGACTTCACCACCGCTTTCTGCAATACGAATTTCTTTTTAGGCGTCCTGAATCCTGATAATAATCATAATGTGTCTTCACCCCAGAGGCATCCTCTTTAAACATTAAAGCACCGTGTGCGGCGTAGCTCCAAAGTGTTTGATCACCCAGTGCCTGGTTCCATAAATCTGGCTCATTCTTGTAAGTGCGCATCTCCACTTTCTGGCCATAGGCATCGTAGGCGAAATAAGTTGGTTTGGCTCCTGGTCCCCAGGTTTTAACCAATTGGTCTTTTGAGTTATACTGAAAATACTCAATTGAATAGCCTAATCCACCCATATGGTCGCCCGAACCATGTTGAACAGTTCTCTGGGAAATCTGTCCACCGCAGCCGCAGTATTCAAACGACTCCAACAAAACAGGATTACCTGACACATCGGGGCCATGTATCTCCTTTACTTGCGTAGTGCCTGGGTAGTAGATAAAAAAATTGAGTGACTCCCAAAGTATCTACTACACTGATCCTGCGGCCTGCGGCATCATAGCTGAACACTGTCGATGGTTGGTTATCAACCGCTGCTTGAGCACCTAACATCTCAGTTAATAATCCACCTTGCATGGTGCGACTACCTATCGCTGTGGTCGTGCTGTTATAAACCAAGCTTTCCTGAACAAGGCTGGTATATGAATTAACCGAGGAGATCGTTTCAACCAGAAAGGCTTTGTTTTGAGAGGCAACCTGGGCGGAAAAAGGAACCATAGCCACTCTTCTATGAGCTCTAACTGATCCGCCCATCAGTGATAAGCCGTCAATTTGCTGCTCGCTGTGTTCCAATATGATGCGCACTCCATCGTTATCAAATGTAGAACGCTGAAGAATTGCCCAAGCCGCTCCCGAAGTATCCTGGATATGCTGCAAAGAACTTTCCAAAACCATATCCAAGGTATTGTTGTACACAACCAGCTGACCAGAATTATCTCCATCATAACCCTCGCGAATGACAAAACCCATGCTATCGTACTCAAACAAGTAATCTGCAGCACCGGGGACACTCTTGCGCAGCAAGCGCCCATTGGACAAACCGGTGGTACCATAATAGTATTGAGTGTTGGCTATAACCACATCGGTAGATTGCGTAGGATTTTGCCAAACCGGAGAGCGTTCTACAATGGTCTGTCCCAGTGGATTGATGACTCGTTGCTGCCAGCGCTTTCCGGCTAATTGAGCATCCGTCCAGAAATCCGCAACGGTCATGTCCGTGTTTTCACCTGACACAACCGTCTGAATAATATTACCATTACCATCGAACCAACGCTTAAACTGTTGACTCATCTTAACATCACCGCTAACCGATTTGGGACTTCCGTCGAGATACCAGACCTCACTCACAGTCTGGTTGTAACTTGGATGAGAGATAAATTCACCCTGAGAGTTGGTAGCGTCGGCAAAGCGGTTTCGGGTACGCGTTGTCCGCAGGGGGCTACCAGCGGTTGTTGGCCATTCATAATCATAACCAACATTGTTGACAGTACGTTCGCGCTTTAATTCGCCTCCCAGATCATAGCTCTTTAGAGTAAATAGCTGTCTGCGGGACCTGCATTTCGGCTTTGTTCAATAACCATCCCAAGTGCATTGTAGGAGAAAGTTGTGGCAATCTCTCCGCCAGGAACCGGCACATTGGTTTGAATGCTCACCTCCAGGCGTCCAAGACTATCATAAAGATACTCAAACCGTGACCCATCCGGACGCAATTCCTCCGATAAACGACCATCGACACCATACCAAGCTTGATAAGTGTCGCCATTGGAAAAGTGGCTCTGCAGCAGATTGCCAACAATGCTAAATGAGTGGCTGACTTCTTCTCTAGTGATCCACAGACTATTACCATTTTGCTCTCCCCAAACTTGATGACTCTGGTGGATATTATTACCTCCCGAATCCTTTATCACAACAGTCTTGTTTGAGCGGTGTGGAATCAAATACAGAGGATCATGCTCAGAGATGGAACTGAAGTCCTCAGGTTCAGAACTGGTATTCAACAAAACCGATCCTGTTTGCTGCTGAGAGTGGCCCGTGTAGCTAATCTCCCTCCAAAAATAACCATTCAAATCTGGAACAAAGCTACCGTTGCTATAGTTACCGAATTGATAAAAGTAAATGGATCTGGTTCCATCGGCTGCAGTTGCCGAAAATTTTCTTCCGTTTAGATGTCGAGCGGATGCGGCAACAGAATCCCAATAGTGCTTCTCTTCGTAACTGATCGATCCCTGACCACCATTAAAATCGGGGCCTGAGTATTGAGTGGTCAACACAACCAGCACCTTTAAACCATTTCGATCTACCATGTCGTAGCTAAAAGTCCCGCCGACCTACCTCATCCGAACCATTAAACACGCTGATTCCCAAGGATTTGGATTGTGATGGGGTAAATTCACATCCACATACAGATAATAGTCCTTGTCTAAAACCAAAGCTACTTCATGCGTCTGACTATTGTGAGCCCCAGATGACCAGCCGTTGAAGTATATCGTATGCGATGGACCGACCAGCGATTTCGAATCAATTTTCAAAGTCGTGGATTGCTGAGCGCTGACAAGACCCACTGCCAGTAATAACAGCGAGGCTACAGTGAGTATTTTGCGATAGTTCACTGGTCTGTCCTTCCCAAGCGATTACGCAAGACACTCAACTTGGACTCCAAGCCGAAAGCTTCACCATCTTCCAAAGCAATCAGTTGCTCCATACTCGCAAGAGCAACTTCATCCATACCCGCCAAATAAGCGATCATTCCGAGGTCTTTCAGATACGCCCGCAGTTTTTGTTTATCTGTGACAGAGGTCTTGAGCCCAAACTTCTTGTGAGAAACTCTCCAAGTTCGTTGGATTGAGTTGGAAAACTCACGGCAATCCTTCTAGCCAAAATAGCCGCATCCAGTTTTTGTCCCGAGCCACCTTACAGCGTGAAAATGTGGTGGTAAAAGGGCACGTTATTTCGAGTGAGGCTTAAGTGGAGTTTCAGTTTATTGTGGTAGTTTCTAGGGACAAAGGCACCACAGTTAGGGATGG
>JAJOKB010000058.1 GCA_021208135.1 Verrucomicrobiota bacterium
GGCAGAGTTCAGAGGCGCTAAAACTAAAAAGAAGGCAGGCAAAGGAAGGCGTGGAGCCATGCAAGATAATGGACTGTCCAGAAAAGGGGCGCTTGGGGCGGGCGCGCGTATATGGACTGTCCAGAAAGGGGGATTGTAGTGGAAAATAAATTCCTTTCTGTCCCGAGGTATGAACGATGATAAGGATCTGGCTAGGTTATGAATTGATTAGCCTGCAATTTTGCGGAAGTTTACTGAGGAGTTTTAGACTATGATATAAAATGCTTATGGACCGTCCTCTGAGAATAGCGATCATACTTAGTCCCAATACGCCTTGGCATCGGTCAGTGTTGGGCGGAATTCCGTCGCACGTGCCCCTGAGTGGACATTGGGAGTATTTGCTCACTCGCCCGGATGTTGCTGGGGAGAAGCAATTGCTGCAGTGGAAGCCCGACGGAGTGCTCGGTTCATTCAATCACATGAGCACTGTTAACAGTGTACTGGCATTGAAGGTACCTGCAGTCAATGTGTCGGAAAACATCAGTGGGCTGGATTTGCCATGCGTTCTACTAGACTGCAATGAAGCTGGCAGGATGGCAGCGGATCATTTGCGGGAGGTTGGATTACACCAGTTTGCTTATGCAGGATGGAGTGGTCACGGAGCGTCTCCCTTGAGGTATGGAGGATTTAAATCCCGTCTAGAAGAAATGGGGCTGAATGGGCTCTTTTCTGTTGATCTCAAAGGGTTCGGAGGAGAGGAGCCGATTCGCACTTTGCTGAAATGGTTGCCCACATTGCCTCGTCCTATTGGCATTTTTGCATTCAATGACATTGCGGCGTCAACGGTCATTCAAGCGGCACAGGCACTTAAATTTCGTGTTCCTGATGATATGGCAGTGCTTGGAGTGGACAATGATGAGGCCATTTGCGCGTTCACTACTCCACAAATTTCCAGCATACAAGCCCTCCCTAATCGCATCGGGCGATTGGCTGCAGAACTTCTGGACTATCAACTTTGTGGGAAACAAGGCTTTGAAAGACGCATTCTTGTAGCACCTAGGGGGGTGGTTGCGCGAGCTTCCACAGATCACTTGGCGATCGATGATGAGGCCGTCACGCGGGCTGTCCGTTTTATTCGTACACACGCTGGCGAGCGTATTAACGTAGCGGATGTGGTTCGTATGACTGGGATTGGTAGGCGGGTTCTCGAAAAGCGAATGAGTCAGATTCTTGGACATTCCCCACTTGAAGAAATACAGCGATCACGCATCAAGCTGGCTACACGATTATTGGTAGAAAGCCCTTTGGAATTGAATATGGTGGCTGTACGCAGCGGATTTCGTGACTTAAACCACTTGGTGCGTACCTTTCGCGAGCGTTTGAATGATACCCCTGCAAACTACCGGCGACATGCAAAGGAAAGGGAGCGCATTTAAACCGGTGGCTCATTTGTTCGCAAAAAGTAAAAATAAATACGCATTTAGGGACTTGATGATTTGGCGACAGGTTTTGAGGATTGAAGGCTAGCTTTCTGGTATGGAAGCGGTTTGAACCTTAATTCAGTATATGATGAAACACCTCAAAACACTCACTTCGTTAGTTGCCCTTGTAAGCTCGGCAACACTTGTACATGGACAGTTCACGGTTGCACTTTATGAAATGGGGACTGCAGATGCCACGTTCCAACAGTTGGTATCAGCCGGAGCATTGACTAGTGCCGGTCAGTTTACCACTTTTAACGTAAGTAACTCGCCGGCAAGCCCCAATGATTACGCCAGCGCTCCGGTCCTGACCGCTGGTGCCAATCTTTCAACAAACAACAGCGCTGCCTGGGCATTCGATAACGATCGGTTTTTCTCATTTTCGCTGACAGTAACCTCCCCGGATGCCCTCGATTTTACCAATATAAGTTTTGATGCTGCCCGCGTTGCAAATAGCTCTCGCCGCTTCGCAGTTCGGGTGATTGATCCCAATAATATCGCTCAGCCCATAGTCACAGACGTTGATCCTGGTTCTGGTGCCGTGAGACCGAATTTCGCCAATTTCTCTTATGATTTGAGCGGAATCTCTTCGTTGCAGAACGTTGCTATCGGCCAAACAATTACATTTCAGATAGCGATCTATGACAGTAATGCCACTCGCACCATTGATTTCGACAATATTACCGTGACTGCTATCCCAGAACCGACCACTTATGCGGCCATATTTGGTTTATTAGTATTGGGCTTTGCGTTGGTGCGTCGTACCCGCAACCGATGACAACTGAATTATAGATTGTCATTTTTATTTTGGTATATTTACCACCGTGCTTTAGGGTAACCCCGACCTTGAAGCGCGGTTTTTTATTATGAGAGTTTTGTTTTTTGTTTGGTTAATCATGGCAGGATTGAATCAGCTTGCTTTATCAAATGTTATCCCGACAGGAATTCCTGATAGTGCGGTTGCTGAGCGATTGCGCACAACTGTTGCTACCCAATCAGAGGCGATGACATTGTGGAAGGAAGTGCTTGCCCGTGCCGAGGCCTATTTGGGCACTGAACCTCAGCCTGTAGAAGAGATTTTTTACGAGCGACTTTTAGATACAGATCCTCGCAGGGTTGCAACTGTTCAGGCGCTGTACGATATGCGCCGGATTGAAGCCTGGTTGAGTGCCTGGCTTATCTCCGAAGATGACCGCTTTCAATCGGCTGCCATGACTTTCATTATGAGTTGGGTCAGGACATATGTTCCGACAGGCAATCCCATAAATGAGAATAAACTTGATTCCTTACTTACAGCTGCCGCAGTTTTTGCACCTGTGTTTGCGCATGAGGATCGCGAGCTGTTGTACGAGTGGCTTGAAGCAATGGCCGAAGCCCAGATCGGCAGCAAAGAAACCATGCCATGGTCGGTACGCAATAACTGGCATCCCAAGCGCATCAAGATTGTTGCCGTTATTGCTCAGATCGTGGGTCGCGACGACTGGCGTAACTGGGTGTTAGCAGAGACCCGAAATTACATTCAAGGTGCCTTATTTGCCGATGGCTCCAGTCGTGATTTCAAACAACGAGATGCCCTTTCTTATCATATTGGCGGGCTGCGTCCCTTGTTGCGGTTGATTGCATTGTGTCCGCAGGAAGAGCGTTTGGGGCTGTATAGTTGGGAGAGTGAGTCAGGATCCTCTATTGCGAAGTCAGTTGAGTTTTTATTACCCTATTTTTGGGGAGAAAAGCAGCACGAGGAGTTTCGCAATACGACTGTATCTTTCGACCGCTGGCGAGCTTCAGAAGGATTGACCAAGTACCAACCGGGCAATTTTTTTAACCCGAAGCAGGCTATTTCTCTGTTTCAATTGGCGGCTGCTTTTGATGGAAGGTATCGCACTATCATTACTGAGGTGCTTGCCTCTCCTGAGGCCCGTTTGTTGGATTGGACGGGGGTGCTAGCGGATTCGGGATGGTTGGTTGAGTCCATAGATCGGGAGTTTTCCTTCCCTTGATTTGCTTCCACTTGGAGGTGAACATTTATCTACTTGGAATTTTTGTTTGATTGCCATTTGTCCGGTCATTTGAGATCTGGTAATTGATGGTTATATCAGTAATTTCTATGGGTAATACTGTGTTGGCACCGCTGCATTCAGGTAGAGACGAATGGATTGGCAAGCGGTGCGCTGTTGTAGCTCAGGCGATAAATCTGCGCTTCGTTGCGCTGCGACTTTTGGGTTCAAAATCAAAGAATTTGCTATTCCGGGTAACTGGATTTAACGAGGTGCCAAGATGAAATTTCCCCGGAAAAAGGTCACGACGCCTGAGAAGCCTAAAGTTCTCTCGCTATACACTATCAAGTTGAGCGAAGAGCAATTGGAAAAACTGGAATCCATATGCGATCAGAAGATGTTTGGATGGTACGCGGTGGATCATTCGTTGTTCGCATTTAAGTCAGATTATGCCAAGGTGAACATCGTTGCCTACAAAAGTGGCAAGGTAGTGGTGCAAGGCAAAGGTACTGAGGAGTTTGTGCGTGACACAATAGAGGCTGAAATTACAGGCAAACCTGAGCTTGGTTACGAAGAGTTTCATCATCCCGAGTGGTATGAACCCCATGCAGGCATTGATGAAGCCGGCAAAGGCGATGTGTTCGGCCCGCTGGTTTCCTGTTGCGTCATAGCAGATGGCGACATGGTGCGTGCTTGGCGTGAGGCAGGCGTCAAAGACTCTAAGGCGCTTAACGATGCCAGTATTTATCGATTGGAAAAAATCATTCTTAATACCAAAGGAGTGGTCGTTAAAAAGACCTGGTGCAGCATGGCTCGCTACAATGAGTTGATGGCGCGTCCGGGTGCCAATTTAAATAAGTTTCTGGCTTGGCTGCATTCCAAGTCCATTGCTGAAGCTCTAAAGGTTCGCAAAGTGGAGTGGGGTATGCTCGACCAATTCAGCAAAAGCCCTCTCACGCAAACCCAGTTGCGCAAAGATGGAGTCAAAGATTTTGAACTCAAGATGATGACCAAGGCCGAAGCAGATCCAGTAGTGGCGGCAGCGTCTATCTGTGCACGCGCAGAATTTGTGCGACAAATGCAGAAACTTAGCGAACAATACGGCGATACTTTGCCCAAAGGCGCGAGCGCTCAGGTGAAAAAAGTCGCGTCTGAGTTGATCGCCAAGTTGGGACCTGAGGCGTTGGGAACTTTTGCGAAAATGCATTTTCGGACTTGTTATCAGGTATTGGGGCTTCCAGTCCCCGAGAAGAAGCAATGGAATCCATCGACATCGAGTGAGTGAATTATTAAGGCATGATCGGCAGTTAGCGCTTTCTCATCGCCGGTTGATTGGTGTCGATGAGGCTGGGCGTGGTGCATTGGCTGGTCCCGTAGTTGCGGGGGCTGTGTGTCTTCTGCCCGAATTCTGGTGTTCTTCACTGCTGCTTAGGTATGGTAAACAATTCAACGACTCTAAAAAATTGAGTGCCAAACAGCGTGAGACCCTTTATCTTACTATCCAGCAGGGGGCGGCTCAAGATCTATTAGTTTACGCCACAGCCGAAGGCAGTGTTGCCGAAATTGCTGAGCGCAATATTTTAAAGGCTACTTATTTGGCTATGGAGCGGGCAATCAGCTCCATCCATAGCCAGCTCAAAGAAAAGCAACAATTGCTTGCAGATGTTAACAGATTGAATGAAGGTTTACAAAAATCTGAATTAATCATTGTGGACGGACTTCCTCTCAAACCATTTCCATACGAGCATTTGGCACTGACCCAAGGAGACTCAAAGTCACTATCGGTGGCGATGGCTTCAATCTGTGCGAAGTATGTTCGCGACCAGCTCATGTATCAGTTATCAGAAGCTTTTCCAGGGTATGGTTGGCACTCTAACAAAGGTTACGGTAGCCGTGCCCATATACAGGCCTTACGCGATAATGGGAGCACGCCCCAGCATAGGGAGTTATTTTTGCGCGGTATCTTCGCATCGCGGCAGCAAACGCTATTGGCTTTATGAAAGTTTGGTTGGCCTCTCCAGAAAGTATCCACTCCCGCAGCGGTAGCGTAGCGCTCCGCCTGCACTATTTGGCAGAAGCCCTGGTTGCTGGGGGAGCTGCAGTTTCTTTAATTGTACCCAAATCCACTTCTGGAGAGGAACTCTTAAAGGCTAGTTACACCCTATTGGAGTTTGACCCTGAACCGGTGGCATCTCTGGCTCCTTCTTTGTCACTTTCCTGGCGCTTGGCAGAATTCATTTTTCAGCTGGCTGCCGATGGTGATGTGCCAGACATTATTGAAATTCCTGACAGTGGTGCTTTAGGTTACTTCGTTCTTCAGTGGCGTCAACTGCGCAGCCCCTTGTTGCAAACCGTACCCATTATCATACACCTCAGTCGACCCGAAAGTGTAATGCGGGGCTACAATCAGGACAATCGATTCCGCGGTATGCGCCACTTTGTCGACGAAATGGAGCAAGAGACCACTTACGCTGCAGATGCCCTGCTGGCAGATAGCTACAGTGTCGCTCATGAAGTTCGTACCTTGATGAGGATTCGGGAGTTGCCGGTCTCAATGGTGCCGCCGCCAATGCCTGCTCCTGTGGGGTTGACCCGGGAAATCAAAGATTCCAATCATCTTCTGGTTCCAATTGATATATCATGCGGCAGCGCTTTGGATCCGTTATTGCGCAGTTGCCGGCAGCTTTGGGCTTCTGGCCTAAATTTTAAGCTAACCATAGTTGGCAAAGATAGTGTTTATGAGCCTGTTGGTACGCTCTACAGCGAATATTTAAGGTCCCGATTTGCCGATGAAATAGATGGTGGTGTGCTGTCGATTTTACCCGAAAACCGGATAAGTGCGGTACAGGCAATGATTCAAAAGGCTAGCTTGATTATTTGCCCGGAATTGTGGGGACCCGTCAG
Organism: Verrucomicrobiota bacterium; assembly: GCA_021208135.1. GTDB lineage: Bacteria > Verrucomicrobiota > Verrucomicrobiia > Opitutales > Oceanipulchritudinaceae > JAJOKB01. Next base: position 6,359 of record JAJOKB010000058.1, read on the forward strand.
TTTCGCATTCTTGTTTGCGGTGGCGGCCAATCGTCCAGTACTCGCCTCCCGCACAGCTGCCTATGGCGATCTTTTCGAAGATGAACGCTGTACCAAGCGATTTTTCAGTTGGTACGAAGAAGGTGAATTTACCGCCAAACTCCGTGCCATACTTGCGCAAAACCCCGCTGAGCAATTGCGGGATTCCGATACCTTGGCTGGCAAGGTCACCCAAGTGTGTTCCATTCCAAGGGCTGCTGCTACCCGGTTGGATTTCTATCACGAATTGCGGCGCAAGTGGCGTCCAACGCGCTGGTTCCGATCGCTTGGACAGAAGCGGTTGGACCGACCATTGCCATCCTCGCTTGCCCGCAAAGGACGTGGTCATGGTACCACAGTTGCCATTTTGGCTACAGTCCAGCCTGCTGCTTATAATGACGCATTGAAATCTGTGTTGGATTCCAATGGTGCCGAAGATTTTCAACTTTTAATCGCTCCCATAGCCCGGGAACTACCGAGCTGGAAGGCTTGGTTGCACCAGATAGGGCTAGCTAATGATCAGCGGCTGCGTTTGGTGGAGCGGCCGGATCAAGGTACGATAGCCGGGCAAAAATTCATTGCTGAGCAGGCAACCGGCGAAACACTGCTGTTCCTATCGCCAGAATTGCAACTAAATCCCTCGTTTCTTACGGTGGCGAACAGTTTGTTGTCTACATACTCCAATTTGGCGGCAGTTTCGGCCTGGCACCGTTTGCAAGGAGCAGTAAACGGCTTGTTGCCGGTTTGGAACTGGCACCTCCCACACCTCTTGCTGCCTTACTCGACAAGCCCTGTTTGGCTATTGCGGCGTGCTGCGTTTCTTCAATTTGGTTTTCATCGCGAGGAATTGTATCACGGTATGGACATACAAGCTTCACTCATCGCTATGGCGGAGGCCGGTTATGCGGGAGCATCCATACCGGCGGTGTTGATTAGATACACTGTTTCCAGTGAAAAAACGGCCCCGCTCAGTTCATCTGCAGCACTCGCACAGGCAGCTTATCAAGTGGACCGCATTGTAGAATATCATCCACATTTATTTAAGATGTTTGGCGATAATCTGATGCAACTGTTATACAGCAATGGCCCTGAATTCTCCTGGTTACAACCAGGCTCGGCTGATCCTTTCGAAGGGCGTTTGCTCTGATACCATGCATGATCGGGTTTTGCATGTTGCCGGACCGGATCAGTTTCTGCCTCCAGCCCGGCAGATTGCCAGCAGCCTTGGTCATAGATTCTGGCAAATACCCAAGTGTACTTTTGTGCGTGGCGCAAGGGCTGCTTTTCGCGAACAATTGACCAGCGATACAAGTTGCGTGGTTTTTCACGATGGCTGGGGCGTTGAATTCCTGGCGACTACCGCTTCCCAGGCGCAACGAGCCATATATCTGCATACCCGATTTTCATTTCTGGACCGTGCGATTCCGCAATGGCTTCGTTTTGCAGGTACTATTTTTTTACACTCCCCCGCTTTGGTTAATCGAACTAATGATGGGTTGCGTTGGGTTCCCGCCAATCGTCTGCCAGTTTTGCCATATCCAACATTGGCTGTGAACAGGGATAAAGCCCATTCATCCAATCCAATTTTCACCATCGGGGTTGCTGGTTGGTTGGTGCGGGATAGGCACAGACTAGATCTATGGCCTGACTTTCTGACACGTTTGCAACAGGCAGGAATCCAATTTCAGGTAAAGGTTATTGGCGAAGGCCGTGGAATGCGTTGGTTACGCAAATCCCTGAAAAAATTCCCGGTGGCATTTGTTGCCTGTCCGGATACTAAGGATTTTGTAACAGTTTTAGGTGATCTCGATGTCATGGTCACCTTCAGTTTGCTGGAATCAGACTCATGGGCTATCCAGCAGGCGAATCGTCTTGGGGTCGCGGTCTGTTATCCCGTAGACGCGGAGCAGTCGGATCCTTCCTCTTTAGGTGCTGGGCGTGTGCTTTCATTTCCGCCAGGCGATGCTGCCAGCGCGGCTGATGCTATTGTGCGTTGGTATCGTGGGCATCAACAACCCGAACCAGAATTTCCCACAGCTGCGCAATCGCCAGAACTTCCTTCGCTCTGGGATCCTTCGTTGTTACGCCCTGCATCGTTGAAACCTTCTTCCACTTTGCCGGGTTGGTTACCATTAAATGTATATCAAGCAGTAAGAGATTTTTGGCTGTCAGGTAAATTTCGATGATCAACTGGCAGAGCACGGATTGTTATTGCAAAAGTGTGAATTCAATTTTTACGTCTTATGCGTTTTATGCTAAAAGCCTTGATAGTAGAAGATCAGACTGCGGTGCGACAAATGATCGCGCAAGTAGTCCAAGCCACCGGGATGTTTTCTGAGATCCTTGAGTGTGGTGACGGGCAGGAGGCACTTCGCACCTGTGTCGATGATGATCCGGACTTCATTGTCCTCGATTTAATGCTCCCTGGACTCAATGGCATTGAAGTGCTGCGCCGGGTTCGGCGTGTGCTTCCGAAAGTCAAAGTATTGGTTTTTTCAGGCTATCAGGATATCATTACCTTGCGTGATCTAGTGCAGGCAGGTGCCAATGGATTTATTGCCAAATCCGCTCCATTGGCTGAACTGCAGCGAGGGATCGTTGAAGTGGCTAAAGGCGAGTCTTATTTCAGTCCTGAAGTCGCCCGTACTTTGCGTGATGCCATGGCCTCATCGACGGGTGTAGTGGAGCCTGCGATGCAGCGGCTGACCACAAGAGAACGTGAAATATTGCAATTGATCGCCGAAAGCAACAGTACCAAGGATATTGCCGCAAGACTGGGAATCAGTGTGAAGACCGCTGAGAATCATCGTACCAATTTGATGAAGAAACTGGATTTGCATGATATTGCCAGTTTAACCCGGTTTGCAATTGAACATGGCTTGATAGAGGCACCGTCCCGCCTCTAACTTCTCATTTTTGCGTTAAATCTTGGCGCTTGAACTTTCCGATTGGCACAGCACACTGTGCTGCCATGGGGTTTTATTATGAAAAGCTTATCCGGCCGATATTGTTTCGGCAGGATCCGGAAAAGGCACACGATCTTGGAGTGCTGACTTTGGATTATCTGGGTCGGTTGGGTGGCTTGTGCCGACTGATGGAGTGGTACAATCGTCCCTCATATGCTGAGCCTATTGAGTTATTTGGAGTGACCTTTCCCAATGCTGTTGGCTTGGCGGCTGGCATGGATAAGAACGCGAGATTTTGGCGTGCGGCTCCCGCTCTTGGATTCGGGCATGTGGAAATAGGTACAGTGACGCGGCATCGACAGCCAGGTAATGATCGACCCCGCGTATTCCGTTATCCTGAACATAATGCCATCATCAATCGTATGGGTTTCAATAATGATGGTGCGGAGATAATAGCTAAGCGGTTGAAAAAAGACAGTGCGCACAAGAAGCGCCGGATTCCACTGGGGATTAATATTGGCAAGTCCAAGGTGACGCCGCTTGAACAGGCAGTGGAAGACTACCTGTTTTCATTCAACACATTGGTTGAGTATGCTGATTACATTACTGTCAATGTATCCAGTCCAAACACACCGGATCTGAGAAAGCTGCAGGACAAGGCACACTTGGAACAATTGCTTGGAGAATTGTGTCGCGCCAACCGCAATCGTGCGCGCAAATTGGGAGAAAAACCGAAGCCGATGTTATTGAAAATTGCGCCTGATCTGAGTTGGCGACAAATCGATGAAATTTTGTCGGTTGTGTATGATTTGCAGTTGGATGGATTAATTGCGACCAACACCACAATTCAGCGTGGTGCCCCTCTCAATTCCCTTGAGCAAAGTGGAGGTTTGAGTGGAGAGCCGTTACACCGTCGCTCCTGCGATGTGATCAATTACATCAGTCGCTCCACTGCGGGAAAACTGCCTTTGATCGGAGTGGGCGGTGTTTTTGATCCGGAAAGTGCAGGCAGAATGGTTGATAATGGCGCACATTTGGTGCAGATTTATACTGGTATGGTATACCGTGGACCTTTCCTGGCCCGCGAGTTGGCGCACGCATTGGCACCAAAGCAGCGGGTCTGGTTGTAGTTTCAACCTTTATCCCCCTTCCAACCATGCAAAAATACACAGCTCAGATCATTCTATTAACAGCGGGCATTTGGGCTCTGCTTCTAGCTGGGTGTGCGAGTACTTACTACATGCGCGTAGATGCGCTTAGTGCTGGCGTACAAGCTGCACCTTCCGAACCAGTTTACTTTCGATTTGCTTCTGTACCGGATGGTGATGGAGAGGGTAGTCTCAGAACCCGACAGTTGCAGCAACAGGTGGCAGTCGCATTAGCTGAGCGCAACTTTCTATTGGCTGGGGCTGGACAGACTCCCTCTCTGGTTATCAGTGTCAGAGCACGCATTTCTGACCCTCTGACCGAAACTGATCAGATATCTGAACCAGTTTACATTCGTACCGGTGGAGTACACCGGGTGGTTGCTACCCCTGTGCGTGGTCCTGACGGCAGTGTTTCCTTTGTCTATTCAACTATCTGGATACCACCGCGCACCGATTTTGTTGGATTCACAAATCGCAATCGCAATGTGACCGTTTTTCAAAAGGAGCTGACGATATCTGCGAGGCCTTATGATGGCAGTGCGCGGGGTTCCGAAGAGGTATGGACTGTTGCGGTCAGTGCACGGGATTCAGTGAGTGATTTGCGTGCACATTTGCCATACATGTTGGCTGCGGCCATGCCTTACATAGGAGAGCAGACCGAAGGACAGGTCGTTGTCCGCATCCGCTCCAATGACGAAGTAGTGCAGCGATTTCGCAATTAGTGAATTGTGAATAACGAGGAGTTGTTTGATGTGGTGAATCATGAAGACCGCGTTGTCGGACAGGCGGCGCGGTCAGATGTTCATGCCAAAGGCTTATTGCACCGCGCAGTGCATGTGTTTCTTATAAATCCGCACGGACAATTGTATTTGCAGCGGCGGTCGCTTGGGAAAGACTCCGCGCCTGGGAAATGGACGACATCCTGTTCAGGGCATGTAGATGCGGGCGAAGATTATGATTTTGCCGCACGCAGAGAATTGTCGGAGGAGCTAGGTTTGAAAGGAGACCGCAATTTGCAGAAGTTGTTTGCTTTACCTCCATCATTGATGACTGGCAATGAGTTCGTCTGGGTGTATGCCTGTTTCTCAGATCAGCAACCGGTGCCGGATCCTATTGAAATCATGGACGGAACCTGGGTTTCCTCATCAGAACTCGAAAGATGGATTCAGAGTTCGCCCGAAGACTTCGCTGGGTCTTTCCTTTGGTTGTGGCCGCTCGCGCAATGTGCCTTGCATCCTCACAGGTTTCAGCCAACCTGCTAGCCGTGATTGCGCTCGAAAACCTTAGTTTGCGATATGGTCGAAAAGTTATTTTCGATCAAATTTCCGCCCGTATCAATGCTGGGGAGCGGATTGGCCTGGTTGGATCCAATGGTGCAGGCAAGACGACTTTGCTGAGAATTCTATGCGGTGTTGAGCAACCTGATGCCGGTGAAATCATTCGCTCCCGATGGGCCACTCTCGGATATTTACCTCAGGATGGCATCGTCCACCGTGGCAGCTCGGTTTATGCTGAAGTGGCGACTGCCTTCGCTGATTTGCTGGCATTGCAAGACGAGTGGGAAGAAGCGCAACAGCGACTGTCCGAGTGTGAGCAAGGTTCGCCTGAAGCCGCTGAGTGGTTGGAACGGGCAGGGGAATTGCAGCATCGCCTGGAGGCAGCAGATCCCTATCGAATGCAGTCCAGTATAGAGAAAGTTCTTTTTGGCCTGGGTTTTTCTTCGGCAGATTTAAAGCGCGATTGTTCGGAATTCAGTGGTGGTTGGCAAATGCGCATTGCATTGGCGAAGCTCCTTCTTCAGGAGCCTGCGTATCTATTGCTAGATGAACCGACCAACCATTTGGATCTGGATTCGCTGCGCTGGCTGGAGAATTATTTGCAGCAATTTCGTGGAGGGCTGCTTTTGATTTCTCACGATCGCGCCTTTTTTGGATTCAACCACGCGAAAATTTTCGCTCTATCGATGGGGCGGTTGGAAGTGTATGTCGGCAACTATTCTTTTTATGAGGAGGAGAGTGCCCGGCGCAAAGAATTGCGTTTGAAGGCAGCGCAATCACAGGAGCGGGAACTCGCGCAAGTCGAGCGATTCATTGATCGGTTTCGCTACAAAGCCAGCAAAGCAGCTCAGGTGCAAAGTAGAATCAAGGCCTTGGACAAAGTCGAACGAATCACCATTGAGGAGGAAGAATCAGCGGTATCCTTCAGTTTTCCCACGCCTGCACGCGCGGGACAAGTTGTTCTCGAACTGCAAAATATTCACAAGGCCTATGATGATCTTCAGGTTTTAGAGGGTGTTGGATTCCGTATTGAACGCGGTGACCGCATAGCAGTGGTAGGGGTGAATGGTGCAGGTAAGTCAACTTTGGCGCGAATTATGGCTGGAACAGAACCCTTTCAGAGCGGCGAGCGTATTGTTGGTTATAATGTTGAAATGGCTCATTTTGCTCAACATCAGGCGGATGCCATGGAACCTGAATTAACTGTTTTGGAACAGGCAGAACGCTCCGCGGGAACAGGCTTTCGCAAGTCCATCCGTTCCGTTTTGGGCTGCTTTCTCTTTACTGGGGATGATGTATTCAAGCCTGTTAAGGTATTATCCGGTGGTGAGCGCAATCGCCTTGCTTTGGCCAAAATGTTGCTGCGGCCTGCCAATTTATTAATTCTGGATGAACCCACCAATCACTTGGATATGCGTTCCAAGGGTATTTTACAACAGGCATTAGCTGATTATGAGGGCACATTTGTCATCGTTTCGCACGATCGTGCTTTTCTGGATCCTGTGGTAACCAAGGTAATTGAAGTGGGCAAAAAACAGGCCCGTGTGTTCCCTGGAAATGTCAGTGAGTATCTGGCCAAAATTGATCAGGATGCTAAGTTGAGTGACAGCATGGCAAGATCGGCCCAAAGCGGAACTGGTTTGGTCAACTCCGCGCCTCAGAGCGATGGCTTATCGGCTAAAGAACGGCGTCAACAGGCTGCTGCTTTGCGCCAAAAATTGTCTCCACTTCGAAAGCGTTCGGAGCAATTGCAGGGGCTCATTTTATTGAAAGAAGGTCGGGTGCAGGAGCTGGAAACTGCGATGACAGATCCGGCATTTTTTAAGACTTCCGATGCGGCTGATGCCACCCGGGAACACCTTCAGTTGAAGGATGAAATCGAAGCTCTTTACGTTGAATGGGAAGATTGTGAGTCGGAGATTGCCCAATTGAATGAGTTATGAAAGCTCTCTTTCCGCAATCTCCAGAACTTGCATCGGGCAAATTACGTCCTTGGTTCGGGATTGCGCTTGGGCTCTGCTGTCTGATGGTATTTTGGTGTGCATTAGCCACCGGCACTTATCCAATTGCATGGCAACGAGTTCCCGTTTTATTGGCGGGACCGATATTGCCCACAGCATGGCTTGCTGAGGGTTGGTGGTTAATGGGGCCCATTTCTGAATCGGAGCTGAGTGTGATTTGGGATCTGCGTCTACCGCGCCTTTCTCTGGCAGTTCTGCTTGGGGCTGCCCTGGCGACTGGCGGAGCTGTGCTACAAGGTTTGTTTCGCAATCCATTGGCTGATCCAGGTTTGGTTGGGGTTTCCGCTGGTGCTGCACTTGGAGCTGTACTCGCTGTTGTACTGGGAGGCTGGTTCGTAGTAGCCTGGTTACAGCCTTGGTTATTGCCATTGGCCGCGCTTGGCGGTGGTTTCGCAGCGGTTTGGCTGGTCTATAGTATCGCTCGCGTAGATGGTCGTACCCATCTGGCGACCTTGCTTTTAGCAGGCATAGCCTTGAACGCCATTTCAGGTGCCGGCGTTGGATTTTTAATATATTTGGCTACCGATGAACAGTTGCGTAGATTTACCTTCTGGACCTTGGGTAGTTTGCATAATGCCACTTGGCTTAAGGTTTTCGTCAGTGCAGTTGCCGTACTGCCGGTTTTGCTTTGGTTACCGCGTCATGCACGTGAGCTCAACGCCATGCTTCTGGGCGAAACCGAGGCATGGCATTTGGGAGTTGATGTTCAGCGGCTGAAGCGAGTTTTAGTCCTCTGTTGTGCCGTTCTAGTCGGCGCATCAGTCGCCGCAGCCGGAATGATTGGATTTGTTGGATTGGTGGTGCCCCATATTGTTAGGCTGCTTTTTGGGCCCGATCATCGGATTGTATTACCCGCTTCCGCTGTGGGGGGGCGCTTTGCTGATGGTATTGGCAGATCTGGCGGCACGAACTCTCAATGCACCTTCTGAAATCCCTGTGGGTATTCTCACCGCATTGCTAGGTGCGCCTTTTTTCCTGTTTTTACTTTTGCGTCAACGTCAGGCATTTTCTTTTTGAAGCCATGCTTTGCTCCGATAACATTTCGATAACCCGATCAAAAAAGTTTCTGCTTCGGGATGTTTCGTGTTCCTTTGCGCCTGGGTCGCTCACAGTTGTTTTAGGGCCTAATGGAGCTGGAAAATCATCGTTATTGCGGGTGTTAAGTGGTGAGTGGGTTGCAGATTCCGGGAGAGTTTCGTTGCTTGGCAGATGTCTTCAAGATTGGGATGCGGTCGCACTCGCCAGGAAAAGAGCTGTGCTTGGGCAGGAAATTCACTTGCGCTTTGCCTTCTCCGTACTCGATGTCGTTCTGATGGGGAGATTGCCGCATTCGCCTAACGGCGACGGACCCCACGACCTTGAAATCGCTATGCGAGCGCTTGAGAGAATGGATGTTGCTCATTTGGCGGAGAGGTTGTTTCCCACCCTTTCAGGAGGTGAAAAACAACGTATTCATTTGGCCCGGGTGTGGGCTCAAATCAGCAATGGTTCTGCTTCTGATGCAAGATTTTTGCTCTTGGACGAACCCACTAATAATCTAGATCCCGCTCATCAATTCGCTCTGATGGAAGAGATCAAAGCGCTGACACAATTAGGTGTCGGTGTGGTTGCTGTTTTGCATGATTTAAATTTAGCGGCCCAATTCGCTGACCAGGTAATGCTCATGCACGCGGGTCGCAATGCGGGTTTTGGTAGTCCCTGTGAGATTCTGTCACCAGAGAAGATTCTGGAAGTTTTTGCGCTTAATGCCGAATGGATTGCAGCTAGTGAAGGATTTGGGCCGGTTCTGAGGTTTTGTGCCAGACGTTGAGCATCAACTTTTGCAGTATGCTTCAATGACTTCCATCATGCGACCAGCTGCTCCGCGGTTGCCTGGGAACCATGTCAACGCATTGGCTGATTGGGTCGCCCGCCCCTGTTCGTCTTTTATCAAGGCTACCAATCGATCTTCAATTGAAGCCGCATCGGGCATACTTTCCGCAATCCCAACCTCACGGAGATGGCGTGCAATATCGCTGAAGTTGCTCAATTTTGGCCCTGTGACCATCGGTTTGCCAAAAGCTGCAGCCTCTATTGGCGTTTGACCTTCGTGGTGAGGAGGCAAGGTTTTCCCTATAAAAACCACATCCGCCAATTGGGTCAGTAATCTCAATTCACCCGTTGTATCCGCGAGATAAATCTCACAGGGATAATCCGCCTGCCTACTGGTCGAACGCATATGCCACCGCAGAGAGCTCTCTTTTAACAGCGATTTGATTTCATTGCGGCGTTCAGCGTGACGAGGACACAACAGCAGACGGACGGCCAAGCCCATACTTTTGCAGCGCTGTAGTACTCTCACCAGCATAGCCTCCTCGCCCGGCCAGGTAGATGATCCCAGGAGAATAACTGGCCTTCCTGGACGAGTCCCGCAGTCATCCTCCAATATGAAACCTAATTCTTTTAACCAGCGCAAGCGCTCATCCGAACTCATCGGATTACCAAAATCCACATCAAACTTTAAACTGCCGCAGACCTTCACCGGGATCTTAGCCTTGGTAATGATCCTGAAGCGGTTACCATCTTGTTCCGAAGCTGCGAGGATCTCCGATAGCGGGCTGAGCAAGCGGGCGGCGATGGGCCTAAGCTTCAGGTAGCGCTTAAACGATTTATCTGACATCCTTGCATTCAGTAGTAAGGCCGGTACTTTGCGTTGTGCACTTTGCCATAAGTGCTCTGGCCACAGTTCGCTTTCCATCAGTAAAATCAAATCCGGCCTTATATTGTTCCAAGCTCGTTGGCTAATGAACACAAAATCCAATGGAAATACTCCCACCACCAGACACTGCCCACCATATCTTTGACGGGCTAGTTTCAACCCTGTACTTGTGGTGGTAGTTAGGACGATTTCAATCCCGCTGTCATCTTTCCATCTGCGCATCAATGGTTCCAGTGCCAGTATTTCACCTACACTTACTGCTTGTATCCAAAGACGTCTTGTCCCAGGGCGTTTGGGTGGTAATCCTGCAAAGGCACCGAAACGGTAGCCAAAACCTTCGCGGTATCCCCCCTCTGCGCCACATACGCAATAAGTAGTAAGGGAGGGCAATGATCAATGCCGGTAAATAAGCCAACCTGTACAGCCAAATCATTTTAACTTTCCTGTGGCAGCAAGCGAATACGCCGGTGCTTTTGTGGGAACTGTAAAGTAACAATGGTTCCTATACCGGGCTTACTATCTATGCCAATATTGCCGCCATGGTCGCGCATGATGCGCTCAACAATCATCATGCCTAACCCATGCCCGCCTTTTTTGGTAGTGTAATAGGGAACGAATACCTTGCTTAAATCTTCTTCCGCGATGCCTTCGCCTGTGTCTGCCACACGCACGAAGACGAACTCATCGTCTGCAGTGGCACTGACTCTGATCACTCCACTGTCTTTCATGGCCTGACGTGCGTTTTTTGATGATGTTGTAATAGACTTGTTTGATCTGGTTTCGGTCACCGCTGACAACCGGTATCCCTGTATCTACGGAGACTTCCACAGTCAGACCGGCAGCCTTTAATTCAGGCCCCAAAAATTCCAGTGATTCCTCCAGTAAGCGTACCAGATCGACATCAGAAAGATCTGGTGGGGTTGGACGGACGGCCTGCAAAAAGTGAGTGATGATACCATCCAGTCGCTCCACTTCATTAGCGCACACTCCCAGCGATTTTTGCAATTTGGCGACTGTGGAATCCTGGTCCAGTTTTTGGACAGTCCGTAACATGACCTGAAGATGTATAGTGAGTGAGTTGAGTGGATTACCCAGCTCATGCGCTACTCCTGCAGCCAACTGCAGGATAGAGGCAATACGTTCACTTTCGATTTCCTGCCGATTGCGCGACTTTTCCTGCGTTATATCTGCAACGATCACAGCAAACCTGGCCACACTCACCCCGGAAACCTCTTCTTCAAACGGAATCATATACAGCCTGACGGCCCTGACTTCAGGGTAACTAAGGGTAATTTCACGTGAAATGCCACTCTCACCCGTCAGTTGGCCGGCGCGCGTAAATCTCAGCGTTCGGGCTAGATCTGGCACAAGCTTCCAAAGGCTGGCAGATCCTGTTTCATCAGCATCAAAGCCCAAAAGGTTGGCTGATGCGCTGTTCGCATACAGCAATATGCCATTGGCGTCGATAACCATGACTCCTTCGCGCAGTGAATTAAATACGGTGCCCAGCAATTTGCGTTCGCGGGCCAATCTGGATACCAGATTGCCCAGACTCACTTTGTCCAGATCTTCAACCCGTCCTATGATGTTTTCCAGCGGGTCGTGCTTTTTCATGTTGAGAAGTGTTTGGCGATTTGGGCGATGAGATCCCGCGCCAGGAGTACCTTGGGACCGGGGCCCAAGACCTTTCTGTTACCTGCGCGGTCAAATAAAATGATTGTATTTTCCTCGCTGCCAAATCCACCGGTTTCAGCCCCGATCCGGTTGGCTGCTATGTAATCGCAGTTTTTTTCGGCCAATTTACGCAAGCCGTACTCCTCCACTTTGTTGGTCTCCGCAGCAAACCCCATGACTACCTGTTGTGCACTCTTGTTGTGTGCGACAGTTTTCAGAACATCCACCACAGGTTCCATCTCCACCACCATTTCAAGTTGGTCCTTCTTAATTTTGTGGGCAGCTTTTGTCTTTGGGCGGTAGTCCATGATAGCTGCTGTCATGATGAGAACATCACATAGCGGAAATCTTTTTTTGCACTGCTGCCAACATTTCCGCCCCGGTCTCAATGTATTCAACCGCTACGCCTTGCGGCGGAGGTAAAGCTACTGGGCCGCTGACCAAATCCACAATCCAGCCGCGTTCCGCAGCCGCACTGGCTAAGGCGTAGCCCATTTTTCCTGTGGACGGATTACTTATGAATCTGACCGGATCAAAGTACTCGCGGGTGGGCCCCGCAGTAACCAAACAGCGAATGGAACTTGCCTTCATGACTAAAAAACAAATGGATTGCTTTAACGATGGACAACAAAAGAGAAAAACTGTTCCCAAATTTGCTCTGCAATATCATTATTCCGGTATTGCTTCTTACCCAAGGCAGCCGATTTATCGACAGCCCTGCTTGGGTTCTCATTTTGGCTCTCTGTTTTCCGATAGGTTATTTTTTCTATGATCTTCGTAAGCGGGATAAGGTCAATGTTATCTCCATCATAGGTTTTGTCAGCGTTTTACTCACCGGTGGCATTGGGTTGCTAGAGTTACCCCGTTTCTGGTTTATCGTAAAGGAAGCAGCTGTTCCTGGAGTCATCGGCATAGTGGTGCTTGTGTCCCTCTTTACTCCGTATCCGCTCGTCAGAACCTTACTGTTCAGTAAACAAATTTTTCGTGTCGATGTCATTCAGGACACACTTCGCGCTCGGGGTAATGAGCAGGCGATGGAAAGGCTGTTGACCATTGGCACAGTGGGCTTGGCTGCGTCTTTTTTCTTCTCTGCTGTGCTCAATTTCTTTGTCGCCAGTCATTTTATCCAGACTGAACCTTCCATCAACCAGGCTCAATTTAATGCTGAAGTCGGAGCTATGACGGGTTGGAGCTTTCTCATCATCGCTTTACCCAGTATGGTCATGTTGATGGGGATCATGTTTTATATTCTCAACGGTGTGCAAAAACTCACAGGCCTAAAGTTGGAGGAGCTGGTGCACGATCAAAATTAAGGGGTGCTGTGGGGCTGCTCGACCGATATGTCTTTCTGGAATGGCTGAAGGTTTTCTGCCTGACTCTGCTGCTCATTGTCGGCATTCAGTTGCTGGGTGACTTCCAAAATAACCTGGGAGACCTTTTGGGCTTTGGTGCATCTGCGGCGCAAATCGCCGATTATTATCTAACGGTGCTTCCTAGCTTTTTGCCCGCTATCCTGCCGATTTCCCTAATGGTTTCTCTGTTGTTTAGCTTGGGTCAAATGCACCGCAATCACGAAATCACCGCCATGTTGGCCAGTGGAAGAAGTGTATTGCGTGCAACCCGTACCCTGTGGGCCGTTGGTTTTGCGCTTTCAGGTCTCTTGTTCTACTTCAATGCTCAACTGGTTCCCGGGTCCGTTGAACAATCCAGACTTCAGTGGAACAACCTGCGCTTCGCCTCTGAACTGGCGCAACAAGGTGAGGTCGAAAATGTGGGATTGATTTACAATTTGACTTTTTTTAATCACAGCCAAGAGCGACTTTGGTTCATCAACAGATTCAATGAATTCAATTACCGTGCCTACGGGATTACCGTCAGCGAATTGAATGAGCAGGGGGTGGAACAGCGTCGTTTGGTCGCCAATGAGGGATTTTTCGATGATCGCGCAGGACATTGGGTCTTCCAGCGGGGTAGGGAGTTGTTATTTTCTCCCGATACCGGCGATCTGCGGCGCAGTATCGCGTTCGATGAGCGTATTTTGGAAGATTTTCACGAGGATCCTGACTTGATGAAGTTTCTTGAACGTCGTCCAAAGGATTTATCATTTTTTGAACTTAGGCGCATTCTCAATACTTCCGGTATGGAGGAGAATCCACGTGTTCAGGCCTATGCAGTACAATACTTTTTCATACTAACCAGTCCCTTTAGTTGTCTTTTAATTGTGGCCATTGCAATTCCTTTCGCTGTGGCCGGAGTACGCACCAATCCAATGGTCGGTGTTTCCAAATCGATTGGGTTGTTTGTTCTATATTATTTAGCGGTGGCAGTTGGTCAAATGTTTGGCACCAGAGCATGGTTGCCGCCATTGGCTGCTGCTTTGTTACCCAATTTACTGATGTTTATGATCGCAGTCCGTCTGTCCATACGCATGAGTCGTCCCCAATGAAATTAAAGCTTAAAGCAAACACCCGTAAACCACGGGTTCTAGATGGACACCTTTGGGTTTTTGCCAATGAATTAGCGGAAGCACCAACACCGCAAATGGCCGGTAAAGGGATTCAACTCGAGGATGCCAAGGGACGCCTCCTCGGAAGCGGTATTGTAAATCCTGCCTCCCAGATCGTGTGGCGATCTTACTCGAAATCTATGGATTCCTGGGATGCCGCCTTTGTTTCCAGGACACTTAAGACCGCCATTGCCAATCGTTCTCCTGCCACTTGCCGCCGACTGGTCTGGTCTGAAAGTGATGATTTGCCAGGAGTGGTTGTCGATCAGTTCGGTGACGTCCTTGTCATTCAAATACTAACTCTGGCGGCAGAATTGCTGCAGGATACCATAGCCGGTACTTTGCAATCCGTATTGCAACCACGGGAAATAGTTTTTCGCAATGATGCCCCCAGTCGCCAGTATGAAGGTTTGCCGAGTTATGTGCGCACTTTTAGCGGTGCGGAACTCGAGCCCTATTGGTTGGAAATTCATGGTATTCAATATTTCGTCGATCCTGCTAGCGGTCAGAAAACGGGTTTTTATCTGGATCAGCAATACGAACATGTGCGCTCCCGCCACTGGGCTACTGGACGCACGGTACTGGATGCTTGCTGCAATCAGGGCGCATTTGCCCTCAATTGTGCGAAATTTGGCGCTACCGATGTGCTAGCCCTAGACATTTCACAGGATTGCGTGCGTTTGACTGACTTAAATGCGCGCCGAAACAACCTGCCGGTGCGTTCAATTGCCGCCAACATCTTCGACTTTTTCACCGAGCAACGTGGCCATAAATTTGATATGATTGTGTTGGATCCGCCCTCATTCGCACGCAATAAGGCTGCAGTTCAAGGTGCCATGCGCGGGTATAAGGAACTCAACCTGCGTGCTATTCGCAGCCTGAACGCAGGCGGCATTTTGGCAACCTATTCCTGTTCCCATCACATCACTAGAGATCTGTATCTCGAGATGCTGTGTGCTGCAGCCAAAGACAGCGGTCGCACTGTCCACGTTCTTGAGGAAACCATGCAACCACAAGATCATCCGGTTCGGCTTGGATTCCCCGAAAGTTCCTACCTAAAAGGTTTTTGGCTCAAGGTGCTGTGAAGTAAGCCTTGATGCCAGCCGTTGCTGCCGCGACCTGGAGTCACTGTCTTAGGTAGGTTGTTTCGTAACCATTGAATGTGTTTTTCAGGTACCGTTCCTGCAGGCCAACTGAACCATATGTCAAACAATCCCGCCTCTGATTTACCTCCAACTTCCTGTTCACGGTATGCATTTATGAAAGGTATCAGGTGGTCGATGACAAATGTGTTCCACCTCGCCGGAGTGAATCCCATTGGACGCACCCGCTGGTGCCAGGTTCTTGCCCAATCGTGGGTCAGTGAATCATGTGATACCTTTAATGCTTCCGGCCAGTCAGGATATGTGCGGCACAATTTTAAGTAACTGCAAAGCAGTCTCGCAGGAGCTGATGCTGGTCGTAGCCCATTGAACCGCCAAGGCGCACCGGCTTCCATCAGATCATTTTCCGTTTTCCCAGCCATCACAGAGTAGGGTATCCTTTCAGCCACACGTAAAGTAGCAGCCCGATTGCGCACGGCCCCCAAGGTTTCCAGCATGCCTTGATGCAGCAATTCTTGCCAATTTTTTCCCGCCAACTTGATCGCCGCCAGACCAGTCTTTATCCGCCACCGCTCTTTGGCGTAAGTTCTTAGTCGGGTTTGTATCTCTTCTGTGCCGCTGTGTTCCCATTGTATGCTCTCAACGTCACGCGGATTAAGACAGTATTCCTCCAATGCAATCAGGCTTTCCAAATCCATCGGCAAGTGTGGTGCTAATATCAGCGTGCCAGGTTTTCGCCCACTGATACATTCCGCACTCCTCTCTTCTGGCATGGGATCAAACAACACCACATGCAGAATCACCCGATCATAGCGCCCATCCCTATCATGCCCATGCAGAAACCAATCCCTCTCATGAAAGTGAATCTCTATGTCTCCAAATTTGCGCTCTCCAGCTATGGTGATGTCAGCATCCTTGAAGTCTGGACCCTCAAATGGATTCCAGCTCCCGGGATTTTCTATGCTGACATCCTCCCCAGTCACCAAGCGCAGGTCTCCAACCAGCCCCTTCTGCTCCTCCCAGATCCTTTGTAATAACCGCTCCCGCATCCCAATTGAACCATACGAGCCCGGCACTTCATATAGATAATCCATTCTTTAAATCGTTATTCCTGTATGCCAAAAAAAAGCTTCCGTTGCCGGAAGCTAAATTTATTCAACTCAAATGGCTTAATTAGAAACCAACGGAGAGGGAAGCACCGATCCAAGCCTTATTGCTCTTGCCATTGAAAGATTTGTTGGTGTCTGCACCGGACCAGTTGGCCGTTACGGAGAATGCAGCTGCTTCTGTCAAGCTGTAGGTCAAACCTGCTGATACGCCATAGTAGAAATAATCATCATCAATAGTGTTATCATCTAAATCTGTCCAACCCGCAAATACACCGAGGTCGAGAGACAATTGAGGAGCCACTTCCCAGGATTCACCAGCAGTAACTTCGATCACGAGATTCTTATCAATTGCGCCATCCAAGCCATAATAGACGTAGAGCGAAGGACTGAAAGCTACATCGAAAGAGCCACCAACGAAGATTTCGAAATCGCCACCAGACTTAAACAGGTCGTGAGCCTCTGGATAAGTGTAGTAGGTGAAGCCCACGTCGAGCGAAACGAGGTCGCTTACTGGGAACACAAAACCGGCGTAGTAGTCGACTTCATTTGTTGCGCCCAAGCTGCCGGAGCGGGTCAAGGGGAATGCACCCCAGATGCCAGCATAGAAACCGCCGTAAGCGATGTCTACGGAAGCAGTGCTGATGCTGTTGGCGAGTTGCACGCCACGAAATACGTAGAGACCTTCAGCACCGACAGTTGCGGTGACTTCGAGTTCTTGTGCGTTCACGGCACTGAGGCCGATCAAAGAAGATGCAAGGATTGCAAGAGACTTTTTCATATGTTTGGTTTTCTAGCTTGTTGATAGATATAGTTATTGAAACTACACACACAATCTGCACACAATTTTGGCTTGGTCAACAAAAATCAAATTTTTTTTTGAATGCTTTTGAACTCTGCTGAGTCTAACTCTTCTGATCAATCTTCTGACTCTCTGAATTTGCGTTGGGACTCTATTCCCATTTGGGTGGTCGATTTCGAGGGGCATAGCCGCTATGGAGTGATCGAGTACGGTGTAGCGTGTTTAATGAACGGTGGTATTGAGTACACCAGTAGCAGAATGTGTTCCGCAATTGACCAAATACCAATTCGTGAAACCGCAGTTCATGGGTTAAAAGTTTCAGATGTTTCCCGATTTCCGTATTTTTCTGAAGACTTTGAGGTATGGGTTGCCATGAGGAATCGTGGACTGTTTGCAGCGCATAACCGTGTGGTTGAAGATGGTTTGTTGCGCAAGACTTGGCCCCGTCCGTCCTTTGTGCCTACATTTTTGGGTGAGCATAGCTATACGGCAACATGGGGTCCCTGGATAGATACCTTGGTGTTGATGCGACATATTTATCCGCAGCTAAATGAATATGCTTTGTCAGCTCTTGTAAGCACATTTGGTTTGGGTCTGGAATTGGAGGAATTGGCACAGAGACATTGTGCTCCTGAACGCAGACGGTGGCATTGTGCTCTATACGACGCATTGGCATCAGCGTTACTGCTCGTTCACATTGGGCGCCAGCCTGGATTTGAGCAGATGCCGCTTTCATGGCTTTTGGAGCAGAGCAGGTCCAGAGCTGCAGATAACGGCAAGCATCAAGGTGAGTTATTTGCCGACCTATAATAGTTGTTCATTCCGGTTAGCCATTATTCAAGGGTTGCGCTCATTTTTCTCTTGGGCATAACCATCCACCATGAAGTTGGGTAAGATTATAACTTTGCTTTTGATTGTGGCCATTTTGGTCGGACAGCATGTGAGTGCGCAAAATACACTCGATGAGGATATCGCTTCACCCGATTATGAACTGATGGAATCCAGACGATTGAGTTATTTGGATGCGCTGATACTGGGTGTGGTGGAAGGGATTACTGAATATCTACCGATTTCCTCAACTGGGCATCTGATTTTGACCAATGAATGGTTGGGATTGAATCAGGACACGCCGGTATTGGACAGGAATGGAAATCCAGTGCTTGGTAGAGACGGCACGCCCTATACAGTGAAACAAGCCGCCGATGCTTATGCCATAGTGATTCAAGGTGGGGCAATTGCAGCTGTAGTGCTCATTTATTGGCAGAGATTGTTGGGCATGCTTATGGCTTTTAGGTAGAGACCCCCGCGGATTGCGCCTGGCACGCAATTTAATCGCTGCATTTCTTCCTGCGGCAGTGATCGGGCTGCTTCTCAACAGTTGGATTGAGGAAAACTTGTTTTCGCCTGGCACCGTGGCATTTGCCCTGTTTGCGGGTGGCCTGTTGATGCTGGGTGTCGAGTATTGGCGTCGCCGTAAAGTCGGGCATTTGTCACCGGAAGAGCAGGATGCGCAATCCCAGGATATTGATCAGCTCAATTTGAAGCAGTGTTTAACTATTGGATTTCTTCAGTGTGTGGCCATGTGGCCGGGGACTTCCAGATCGATGATGACGATTGTGGGTGGTTATTTGGTGGGACTGAGTCCCAGGCGTGCTGCAGAATTCAGTTTTTTGCTAGGATTGATCACTTTGACTGCGGCTTCAGTTTATAAATCACTCAAAGATGGGAGAGAAATGGTCCAGGCATTGGACTTCGGCCCGGTTTTGTTTGGTTGTTTTGTGGCACTGATTGCCGCATTTTTGTCAGTGCGCTGGTTGATTGGGTACCTATCTCGTCACGGGTTGGCTTTGTTTGCCTGGTATCGGTTTGTGCTAGCCGGTTTGGTGTTTTGGTTTTTGGTCAGGTGATTAAACAAGGCATGAGTCCAGGTGCTTTTTCAACCGCTCAATGTCCATTCCCACGCCAATAAATACCAGTTCCTGCCTGCAATCTCCCATCTCCTCCATCCAATTGGCGCGAATGGATTCCGGCGCATCGGCGAGGCTGCGTTCTCCTCTGGCGATTTTCAGTCGCCACCAGTCTCCGGTATAGTCCAATCGGATTATTTTTCCACAGATGGATAGCGTACCCACCTTTTCCGGATTTTGTATAGTCCAAAAATACCCTTTGGCTCTCATCACTCCATGAACATCCTTACGCAACAACTTGCGCAATTTTCTCTCATCAAACTGTTTTCTGGCTCTGTATACAAATGAGCGAACTCCAATTTCCGACAGACTGTGTGTCATCACTGGTAATGTCGGATTGGAAAGAATGGATCCTGAGCTTTTGCTGTTGCTAATGAGTGTGTGCCGCCATCCTGGTTTTATCATGGTTTTTTGCGGATTGAATCGAACTGTGTTCAATAAGTGTTGCGCGTCAATCTGCGCATATTTGCATGATAGTATTTCAGCAGTGGGGCAAAGACTTTCCAACCAAACCACTAAACGGCAGTAGTCCTGGTCAGCAAGTATGTCCATTTTGTTTATGAGCAAAACATCGGCGTACTCGATTTGCTCCATTAGCAATTCTTGCATGGGTTTGCGTTGGTCGCCCGGCAGCATTTCCACTCGCTTTGCCCCCGAAGTTTCCTCCTCATTGAAGTACTGTTGCACGTTCCCTCCATCGAGTACGGTAACCAAATTGGCAATGGTGAATAGATCAGTGCCACTATGGCCGCTGGGATTGCGCGCATTCAGTGTCCTCAACATCCCCAGAGGTGATGCCAGTCCTGTCGCTTCTACAATCACATGGTCAGGTTGGTACTCCTCCCCCAACGTTAACAGGGCGTCGATCCATCTGCTCTGATGCGTACAACATATGCATCCCCCTTCCAACTGAACCACCTTCACTGACTCCGTGCCAATTGAATGCACACTTTCCTTTACGATTTCAGCATCCACGTTGATCGCGCCAAAGTCATTGACCACCAAGGCTAATTTCATCTCCGGGAGAGACGCGACGATATTTTGCAGTAGCGTTGTTTTTCCAGCCCCCAGAAACCCGCTTAACAAAGTTATGGGTATCTTTGCACTGCTGTTTCCAATTCCATCGGCCTGCCATTGCTTGAAATTCATGGCTTTTTTATCACCGCGTCCGCCCTTGGGGGTCAACTTTTTCGCTGCTTTTTGTGACTGTCCATTTGTTTGATTCTTGTATTCATGCGATAGACACTAAAACATGTTGTTACTTATCCGTAACCAAACTGTAACCCAATCGTGAGAAAATCTGACTTAACAATCGTCATCAAGTCGATCGGTATCGTTTTGAGTCTCTACCTCTTCATTGTAGGCATTGGAGCCATGGGACATGCCTTCAAACTCTTTGGCAGGGAATTTGCCGAAGCGGTGCTGACTGCGACATCCAACCCATTGACCGGCTTGTTCCTTGGGATTTTGGCTACTTCATTAGTGCAAAGTTCCTCCACCGCTACCTCCATTATCGTTGGTTTGGTCGCTGGTGGGGCCATTTCGCTGCAAGGCGCTGTGCCAATGATTATGGGAGCTAACATTGGTACAACCATTACCAGTATGCTCGTCTCACTAGGCTCCATCAGACGCCCGGTAGAGTTTAAGAGAGCCTTTTCCGCTTCATCCCTTCACCTCACCTTCAATCTGCTTGGGGTGGCAATATTACTACCTCTTGAGCTTAGCACAGGGCTCCTTTCAAAAGCAGCTTATTCATTATCCAGCGTTTTTCAGGGCTTGGGAGGAATGCGCCTCAGTGATCCTCTTAAAGCCATCACTTCACCAACCATTGAACTGCTCGCATGGATCGTTCGTGAGCACGCTTTTATTCTGCTCCTTCTTAGCTTGGGACTCACCTATGGAATGCTGATTTCCATAGTCAAACTGCTCAAAAGTATGGTTTTGCATAAGTTGGAGCACTTTTTTGATGCTCACTTGTTTCGCACAGCGGGCAGGGCCATGCTGTTTGGTACCTTGTTAACATTTGCTGTTCAATCCAGTTCTATTCCGACAGCTTTGGCCGTTCCGCTTGCAGCCGCTGGAGTATTGAAACTGATTCAGATTTACCCATTCAGCTTGGGTTCCAACCTAGGAACCACCCTAACCGCAATTCTCGCCGCTTTGGCCACAGGCAATGCTACTGCTATAACGGTTGCCTTTGCCCACATGTTGTTTAATGTTATTGGGATATTGCTAATATGGCCCATCCCATATTTGCGCGCTATACCGCTCAGAATCGGTGAGTTTATGGGTGCAATTGCCGCTCGCAGCAAATTCTATCCTGTCGTGTTTATCATTTCGCTCTATTTTGCCATTCCCGCCTTCATCCTTCTCTTGGTTCACATTTTTAAGTAATTGCCCACAATGATCTGGAAAAACCTATTGTCTGTCTTCAACAATAACGATCTATATACTCAGGCTCTCAAGGAGTCGCACAAAATGCTGGATATCGATCTGCAAATGTTTGATGCCTCCATTCGGTCGCTTCGCAGTAGCGATGATGGATCCATCGACATAGATATTTATGCGTTGGACAAGCAGGTGAATCATTATGAGCGCGACGTTAGGCGTAAAGTGATGACCCACCTGACTGTCTCAGGTACCTCAGATCTTTCCAGTGGTTTGATTCTGGTCAGTGTTGTCATTGATATTGAACGTATTGGCGATTATGCCAAAAACATCTATGATCTGGCAAAGGCTCATCCTCGCAAACTTGGCGGATACTCCCTGGAGGACAGAATTCAGGAGGTCGAGGAGCGTGCTGGTAGTCTTTTTCGAGGAATGGTCGCTTGCTTCAAAAGCAACGATATTGATGCAGCTCGTTCCATTATGGTCTCTTACAAAGAACAGTTTTCAGCCTTTTGTGACCAGATTGTAGCTGATTTGGTATCAGGTAAAGTGACCGACGTTCCTCCAGGCGATGCTGCCGCACTCGCGCTCTATGTTAGGTACCTCAAGCGAATCGCTGCTCATTCCCGCAACTTGGTCAGCGGATTGGTCAATCCTTTCCATCGCATCGGTTACAAAGAGAAGTCCTCCTAAACAGCGATTTTGCTTTTTTCTACAATGGTGTCGGGCGGGCTTTTCAGTAGCTACATATGATTTGCAGGTCGACAACTATGAGCAGTCTTATAGGGTGCTTCAATGCGAACGATTCGATGGGGTATTTTGGGATGTGGTGACGTTTGTGAGGTCAAAAGTGGCCCTGGCTTTCAGAATGCCAGAAATTCAACTTTAGTTGCCGTCATGCGTCGTAATCAGTTGGCAGCTGAAGATTTTGCCAAGCGTCATGGTGTTCCTCGGTGGTATACCAATGCAGAGGATCTGATTTCTGATCCAGAAGTTGACGCTGTTTATATCGCGACTCCCCCGGGAGAGCATTTACGGTTGACCAAGATGGTTGCTGAGACGGGCAAACCAGTTTACGTTGAGAAGCCAATGGCTCGCACTTATGCGGAGTGCGTTGAAATGAATGACTTTTGCCATGACCGTGGCGTCCCTTTGTTTGTCGCTTACTATCGTCGCGCACTGCATCGATTCGTCGCTATTAAAAAAGCCTTGGACAGAGGTGCAATCGGTCAACCTATCACTGCCACCATGATTTTGAAACGAAAAGCTGGTGAAGTGGCTGGTAAATTGCCTTGGCGCGTTATACCAGAGCTTTCCGGGGGTGGTTATTTATGGGATGTTGGTAGCCACGCTCTGGATATCATGGATTTTTTGTTGGGTCCAATTGTGAAAGTCTCGGGTCATGCAGCCAATTTTAGTGGTCTTTACTCCGTCGAAGATACTGTTGCCGGAGCCTTTGTTTTCGCTAACGGACTGCATGCCACTGGATTATGGTCGTTCTGCTCCGGTGTTCATGAAGATGCTATTGAAATAACTGGGACGAAAGCAAAAATGCAGTTCTCACTATTCGGTGCAGATCATCCATTGATTGACGGGCAGGACTTGTTTACTTTCTTCGGAGAAGAACCCTCTGTGATGCCGAGGGCTGTCCAGCAGCCTTTGATACAAACTATTGTCGATCAGCTTAATGGAGAGGGCGTCTGTCCCAGCACAGGGGCTAACGGTGCAAGGTGTAATCTAGTGCTCGAAAAACTAATTGGAAAATCTTTGGATATAGCATTACCTAATTCAAGCGCACAAAGTTGGAGTCCAGTAAATTCTTCGCCAGTATGACAGATCTCCTTTCACCGAACGGATCAATCATTCCACCATTAGGATGGAATAGCTTCAATTGCTACGGATCCTCTATCAGTGAAGAGCAGTTTAAGGCCAATGTGGATGCCATGGCTAAGTACCTGTTGCCACATGGTTATCAGTACTGTGTTCTCGATTATTGCTGGTCTCACCCTTGTCCAGGTGCTGTTCCAAATCCTCATCAAGATGTAGGCTACACTCCTGAACTGAGCTGTGACCAATGGGGGCGATTGTTGCCAGCCCCTGAAAGATTTCCGAGTTGTGTTGGCGGTCTTGGGCTCAAGCCATTGGCTGACTACGTGCACGAAAAGGGGCTTAAGTTTGGCCTGCACATCATGAGGGGGGTCCCAAGGCAAGCGGTTTTCAAGAAACTACCAATTTTAGGAAGCACCAGTACTGTTGATGAGATAGCAGATGTTGAAAGTACCTGTACTTGGCTGAACCATATGTACGGAGTCAATATGCGTCATCCTGCAGCTCAGCGGTATTATGACTCTCTATTTGAATTGTATGCAGGTTGGGGAGTAGATTTTATAAAGGCTGATGACTTGCTGGCAGATCATCCAGGGTATTATCAAAAGGATGAAATCGCGGCTATCAAACTAGCGCTGGATAGGTGTGCTCGCCCTATGATTCTTAGCTTGTCTCCCGGACCAGCGCCTTTAAGTCAGGCCAAGCACCTCCGCGAGCATGCCACTATGTGGCGCATTTCTCCGGATTTTTGGGATGAATGGCCTAAGCTAAGGGCAATGTTTGATCTGTGCAATGCTTGGAGTCCCTTTACCGGAGGTGGGCGTTTTGCCGACGCTGATATGTTGCCTATTGGAAGATTGGCCCTGAATGGACCGGTAGGCAATCCGCGTCAGGCTAGGTTTTCCAGAGATGAAATTTTAACTATGCTAAGCCTGTGGGTCTTGTTCAAATCACCTTTGTTTTTTGGCGGTGACATTCCTTCAACGGACCCAGAAACACTCAGTCTGATCTCTAACCCTTCTCTGCTTAGGATACTGAGGGAGGGTATCAATGGTCGTCAACACTCCCGACTTGAACACTGGGTGACGTGGCTTGCAGACTGCGCTAATAATCAAGATATCAAATTTGTCGGGCTGTTTAATTTGAGCGATTCTACCACTCCAGTGCCAATTCTTCTCAGGGCGATTCACCCCTCTCCCGTATTGAAATTCACCAATGTGTGGACCGGATCCCAGCAATTGATCACAGAGAATGTCTTCGGTCCCAATGTTCCTGCGCATGGATGCTTGCTATATATTGTGGAAGCTAGCGCTTGTGGGATTGATACCACACCAGACGCCTCTCTCTAAGTCACCTGTTCGCCCTTTCTGGACAGTCCCTATTTGCCCCCGCTAACCCCTTTCCGGACAGTCCCTAATTTTAAAAAATGCACTCTTTGGGCATTTTTTGCTTGAGACTACGCCTTATTGCGTTTGTTCCTATGTTTATTATGGCGATTGCTAGAAAACATAAGATGGATAAAGCCAAGGCCGGGTACTATCTGCTCAG
>JAJOKB010000117.1 GCA_021208135.1 Verrucomicrobiota bacterium
AACTGGTAACAATCCCGGTCGAGTCGTTGCACATAACCTGCAAATCAAATCAATCACACCATGAAAAAACGCTTGTTCATCAGCCTTTTACAACTTTGCATCGGCTATGGAGCCTTTGTCCCAAGAAAGTCTGCTTTGGGAGGTGAGTGGCAATGGCCTGAAAAAGAACTCCTATTTATTAGGCACCTATCACCTCATGCCGGGTTCGTTTATCGACGATTTACATCTGGCAAGTCGCATGCTCAAAAAGAGTAAAACGGTGGTGGTTGAAACCCTCATCGATTCAAATCTGTTGCCCAGCCTGGCCTTGTACATGGCCGATCCCGAAGGCGGAGCTTGGGTGCAAAAGCTCAGCAGTGGAGAGCAGCAGCTACTCGACTCCAGCCTAAAAGCCTTGACTGGCCTTGGTTTAGAGGTTTTTGGCAGCCTCAAACCTGCAGCGGTAAGCAATAGTTTGGCTTTGGTGTTGAGCAAAATGGCTACCGACTCGCTGCTCAGCAAGTTCAAGGGCGAACCCATGGACATCTACATTGCCAACCAAGCCCTACGAAAATAAAAAGCAGCGCTGATAGCCTCGAAAGCCTCGAATCACAATTTGCACTTTTATACAACACACCACCCATCGACAGCCAATTGTTCTATCTGCAAAATATGCTGGCTGAATGGGACAGTCTGGCACCGGCAGCCCAGGCCTTGGCGCTTGCGTATATGCAGCAAGACGCCAGCGGCATGCAAGCCATGTTGCGCGAATTCGAACGCAGTTATGGCAGTACCGAAGCCCTGTTGCGCGCGCGAAACGAACGTTGGCTGGAGCAATTGCCCGGCCTATTCAAAGCCGGACAAACCTTTGTAGCCGTAGGGGCCTTGCATTTGTATGGCAGCGATGGTTTGATTGAAGGTTTGCGAAAAGCTGGCTATCGGGTAGAAGCGGTTACCAAAAAAAAGTACGCAATTGTCTATGTTGAATCGGGTATGGATGTGGTGATGTGGATGGCCCTACTTACGATATTTCTGACTGCCGACAACCAGCCTAAACCTAAAACCGAACAAAACACCAGCTCGTGAGTCACTACCCTCTTGAACTGCTGGAGCTGATTAACCAGCACCGCGGCATTGCCTACAAAATCGCGCGTTTGTATGCCGATGACGCCGCCAACCAGCAAGACTGTACCAGGAGATGTTGTATCAAACGCTGCTTGCCTGGGCACGTTTCGAACGGCGCTCCAGCTTCAGCACCTAGTTCTACCGCATCTGTTTGAATACCGCACTCAGCTGGCAGCGCCTCGAAAAAAAAGCGAAACGCAGCCGAAGCTGAAAAGCGAGGACACCCGACACATCAAGGAATTAATGGCTTCGCGCAATCTCGCAGCCGCCAAGGCACCCGCTATATTGGCCACACTTTTGTTGGCAGCGGTTGCGTCTCACTTGCCGGTGTTGTTACCGACTTTAGACAATTTGTATGGGCAGGCCTTTTTTTATTTGGCAGCATTTGATCTGATTCTGGGCTTGTTGGTTGCTCTCAGTGTTTCCGAGGTTTTTCCAGTTATTCGTATCAGGGCTGGGCTGGGATTCGGATTCTTCGGCTATTTGGCGTATGCCGATATAGTTTCAGGTGTGTCCGACGCAGGCCTTCAACTGGCAGCGATCAGCATCTACTCGTTGGCTTTGTTTTTGGCAACCTTCATCCTCCACTACCACTTCCTGATGTTTATTTGGTTCGCCGGACTTGCCGCCAAGGTTGCCTATATCTGGCTGCGTTACGGCGAGGAGTTTGCCAACCTATTTTGAATCCTGCGCTAGAAG
This sequence comes from Verrucomicrobiota bacterium, assembly GCA_021208135.1. Taxonomy (GTDB): domain Bacteria; phylum Verrucomicrobiota; class Verrucomicrobiia; order Opitutales; family Oceanipulchritudinaceae; genus JAJOKB01. The sequence goes on from JAJOKB010000117.1 coordinate 1,804, forward strand.
CAACTGGATATCCTTCTTGCCAAGTTCCTTGACGCTGCCCGGCCCGATGCCGCGCAGCTTGAAGCCACCGATCTGGAATCGTTTCAATCGCTTGACGAAGTAGCCGAGTGCTTCCAACAAACGCCGGATTTCGCGTTTTCGGCCGTGCCTCAAGTGAATCTCAAGCCGATGGCTCCCTCCATACCACCGCGTGTTTCCGGAATTACCTTTTCCGCCTGCAGCGTTCGCCCTCGTAAGTAATACCGTTGAGCATAGTGCGAATGTCTTTGGCATCAAAAGGCTTATGTACGGTAACGTGATATTTCTTGATCACATTATTGGAGGGGTGGGTCAGTTGCTGTGAAAGTGCTCCATCGTTAGTGAGAATCAGCAGGCCCTCGCTATCCTTATCCAGGCGCCCGGCGCAAAATAAACGATGCTCGCGGTAAATTGATGGCAGCAAATCAAAAACCGTGCGTTCGTGATGCGGATCTTCGTTGCTGCACAAAACCCCTTTTGGTTTGTGCATGGCCAGTACCACGGAAGTCACTTTTTGAGCGCGAATAAGCTGACCATCCAGCGTGATGCGATCCATGCCAGGCATAATTTTTTGCCCCAACTGTGCAGGCTCGCCATTCACCTCAACGCGCCCTTCGGCAATTAAGGTTTCCGCCTGTCTTCTGGATGCTATTCCTTGATCCGCAAGGTGTTTTTGTAATCTGACCGAAATACTCATGGTGTGCTTAAACAACCAGATCATTGACATTGGCGGTGCAGCTGCAAACAAATACACCCTTGGCACAAAAATACCTTATGAGTTTACCCGAATCCAATTCAAACCCATCCAACTTTAACAAAGACAATCCATTCAGGGCACGTCTACAGGAGAACCGGCTGCTGAGCAAACCGGGTAGTGCCAAGGAAACGAGGCACTTCGTAGTGGATATTGCCGGAAGTGGAATGCAGTATACCTGCGGTGATTCGTTGGGAGTTTATCCGTCAAACCCTCCCGCCGAGGTTGGAGAAATTTTGCAGGCTTTGCGCTGCAGCGGTTCTGAACCGGTGCTTTTGCCAAAGTCTGAACAGGCAATAGCCTTGCATGAAGCATTGACCCACCGGGTCGCTTTGTCCGGCCCCACGCGCAAGTTTTTGTTGGCTTTGCAAGACAAGCTTGCCGACGCCAAAGAGTTGAAAGCGCTGAATGAGTTGTTGGATCTACCCAGCGACGCCCTGCGCGAGTGGCTGGAACAGAGGCATTTTATTGATATCCTACATGCGTTTCCCAGCACCGTTATCAGTCCGCAGGAATTCATTGACCAAACCCGCAAGCTGGTGCCGCGTTTATATTCCATTGCTTCCTCACCGATAGTCTATCCAGAGTGCATTCATTTGACTGTTGCTGTGGTTCGTTACGAAACGCTTGGTCGGCAAAGGGTAGGGGTGTGCTCGACTTTTTTTGGCTGATCGCGTGGTCGAGGGTGAACCTGTGGTACCGGTTTTTTATTGCTAACTCGCACTTTTGGCTTGCCAGCGGATGATGACGCTATCGACATCATTATGGTAGGTCCAGGCACCGGAGTGGCACCTTTCAGGGCATTTTTGCAGGATCGATTGGCACGTAAGGTTGCTGCCAGGAACTGGCTGTTGTTTGGCGATCAACATGAAGCTACAGACTTTTTTATACGACACCGAGTTTAAGGATATGCAGAAAAACGGTGCTTTGACCCGTCTGGATTGTGCCTGGAGCCGCGACCAGAATGAAAAAGTCTATGTGCAGGACAAGATGCGGGAAAACGCGGAGGAACTGGTCGCCTGGTTGGATTCAGGTGCTTATTTTTATGTCTGTGGCGATGCCAAGCGTATGGCCAAAGACGTTGATTCAGCACTCCATGAAATTGTAGCGAAGGTAAAGAACATAACTCCTGATGAGGCTGCGGTCTACGTCAAGCAACTCAAACGCGACAAGCGTTATCAACGCGATGTTTACTGACGATTTGCCCATATCGGGCACTATTGTCAGTTCTTGCACCGACTGAACTTGAAAAAATCAGGAATATCATTCTCCATACTGAACTATGGCATTCCTAGTTTTAATTATTGTTCCGATGTTGCTCGGCATATATGCCCAGATGAAGGTGCAAAGCACTTATTCACGCTGGTCCCAAGTGGGTTCACGCAGTCGGATCACCGGACGTGAAGCAGCCGTTTACGTATTGCGCAAAGCAGGCATCAATGATGTCGAGATTGCATCAACCAGTGGTCACTTGACCGATCATTATGATCCGTCGCGCAAGCGTCTGGTGCTAAGTGAGGAAAACTATCACGGTACCAGTCTGGCAGCCCTGGGAGTTTCCGCCCACGAAGCTGGCCATGCCATACAACATGCAACCGGTTACTCTATGCTGCGGTTGCGTATGAGTCTGGTGCCGATCACTCAGTTTGCTTCCCAGTTGTTGCCGTTTGTTTTGATCGGTGGCTTCATCTTTGGCATGCTGGGTCTTATCAAATTGGGTATTCTGGTGTATCTGGTTCTGACCATCTTTCAGTTGGTGACTTTGCCAGTCGAATTTGACGCCTCCAAAAGAGCCCGCGCTGAGTTAGTCGCCACCGGAATATTGGCACCTGATGAAATGGGGGGTGTTTCCAAGACGCTGGATGCAGCTGCATTAACCTACGTCGCCGCCTTTGTCAGTTCGTTGGCAAACTTACTGTATCTGTTCCTGTTGTCGCGCAGGTAAGGTTCGCGGCCCAGCGACATCAAGCAACTGAAAAATCGTGTCAGTCCGCAGTAAGTGGGGTCCATTGGACACCGTATCTGCGCTCGCTTTTATTAACTATGCCGCGAGCGCAACCATTACACCCATCTGCCTCGTTATTCTGGCGAAGGAGATGGGGTTTTCATTGTCTGCGGCCGGTGCGCTGGAAGCGTTGAGAAATATTGTGCTGGTTGCGGTATTGCTTATCAGCGCATTTCTTGCGGGTGCCTGGGGCAAAGTTCGGTGTTTGGGATATGGGGCTTTGGTGATCGGTTTAGGTTTTTTGCTGTACGCCTTTGCACCCTCTTTGTGGCTGGTGGCATTTGCCCTTGTGCTGCTTGGCTGCGGCGGTGGAGTTCAGGAGGCACTGATCAGTCCGCTGGTGCATGAATTACATCCTGAAGATTCGGGCCGATTCCTGAATCTGGTCAATGCCTTTTGGTCGATTGGGGTATTGATGACCATGCTAGTGGCGGGGGAGTTGCTCACCAGAGGTGTTTCCTGGCGCTGGATCATAGGTAGCCTGGGTTTATTTAGTACGGTGATTGGCATTTTATATCTGACCCTGCGCCATGCCCAGCCGCGTGCGCCAAGAATTAATATCGGTCAGGTTATGCGCAGTAAGTGGCAGTTGGTGCGCATGCGTCATTTCTGGGTATTTTTGGCACTCATGATGGTTGCCGGCGGTATTGAAGGAGCCTTTACCTTTTGGTCTGCAACCTATGTACAACTGGAATTGGGTGGCAATCCACGCCAAGGCGGGATTGCTGCTGGTTCACTCGCGTTCGGTATGATCGCGGGGCGCTTGATATGCGGAATCTGGATCAGGCAGGATCAATTGAGAGCCTTACTGCGGTTTGCTGCTATGGGTGGCCTGGTGTTCGCCGCGTTGCTTCCTTTTGTGAATCAGTTCTGGCTGGCCTGTATTGTGTTTTTGTGTATCGGCTTCTGCGTAGCGCCCTTTTGGCCTACCATCCAGGCATACGCAGTCGATCGACTCAAGGTGGACGCCACTGTGTTGTTCATCCTGCTTTCCTGTGGAGCCAATCCTGGCTACGCAACTATCACTTGGTTGGTAGGTTGGATAGGAGACAGTTTTGATCTGCGCTGGGGCTTTTGGATTCTGGCTCCCTTGTTTGTTGTCCTGTTGGCCGGATTGATTCTGGAAGGGAAAATCAGGGTCTGCCCTGAGGTTAAGGTGTCATAATGCCAGGCGCAGCGGTACTAGCGCTGCAGGCACCGAATGACGGTTTCGCGCATGATCGCCTCCTCTTCGTTTGGTCGGGAGATGGAGGCTTGAAAGGCTTGCACGAATTCCAATTGAAATTGAATCAACTGTTTGAGGGTTAATTTTGGCAATGGCCGGAGAAGTCGCGATAGGTAAAATGGATGTTGCGTCAGCACGTTGAATCCCGACTTTTCCGTGCTTCCCAACCATAAATGACCATGTCTAGCGCCTATCGAAGTCAACGCGGCCGCATTCAATGAATGGCTGATATCGCCGTTTTCTTGCAGCACTTTCAGCTGCAGACACAGACGATTTCTACCCTGAAAAGCTGCGATCATCGGTCGGATGTTGTGACCGGCAAAGAAGTGCCTGTGAATGGCCTGCAAAGTCCACTCCAAATCCAGTGCATAAAAGGCTTCCACCGCTTCAAAGAAATCACCCTCGCCAAAGTGTGGTACCAAAGTCAGCACGTGTTCCTCGGTAATGGCGCTGCCGGGTTCATCATGCAGGTAGGTGCACAATTTCTGGATCTCATTCAAGGCCAGGCGCAGGTTGCCGTTCAGTTTAGACCAAATTGCCTGAGCCACACCCTTTTGCAAGGGGTGGCCGCCTTCTTCCGCTGCACTTTCCAACACCGGAACCACTGCGGCCTCATCCTTGGGGTTTTCAAAAAAACGATAATGACTGTTGGTTTGCAGCCATTTGAATGAGCGCTTGCGGCGATCGACCGGACTGGCGGAAATCAGCACCGACACCTCATCCGGGTTCAGATTCTCCAAAATACCCTGTAACCGCTCCACCTGTTCCTGGCTGCTTTCAAACCTGCCAACTCCACTGTCATTCATGAAGTTAATGTTTTTAAACCAGACGGCTTTCTTACCGCCAAACATAGGTAAGGTCTGAACGGCGGATGCGAACCTGTTAACCGCAGTTTCAACCTCAGCGATCACGCTTGCTTGACCATCAATTTCCTCACAATTAAAGCTGTCGCTGATTTCGGCGCACATCGCCTGCCACCGTTCACGGGCTGCGCGCTGGACGAGAAAATCATCCGCTCCACAAATGAAATCAAATGGTGCCTGAGCCATAATTTAAAAGGTGCCAGTGCGCTCGTTCAGCGCAAGACAACAGTGCTATTCGCAGCAAATTCTTCCTTTAGGCAACAGTTTGCTTGCATAAAACCGGCAGTGCTCTGAGAACAAAATGGTGAGTAAGATAGCCCTTATTTCTGTCAGCGATAAAACAGGTATTGTTGAATTTGCCCGCGCATTGGTCAATCAGCACGGCTTTACCCTGCTATCCACGGGTGGCACGGCACGCAGTCTCGACGCGGCTGGATTGCCGGTAACCGAAGTGAGTGCCTATACCGGATTTCCAGAAATGATGGAGGGCAGGATCAAAACCCTGCATCCAAAAATTCACGGTGGTTTGCTGTGTCGGCGCGACAGCCGCGAACACATGGCCCAGGCTGCAGAACACCACATCGGCATGATTGATTTGGTTGTCGTCAACCTCTATCCTTTCGAGGCCACTGTTGCCCGTCCGGGCGTCAGTGTGGATGAGGCGATTGAACAGATTGATATCGGAGGGCCTTCCATGTTGCGCAGTGCAGCCAAGAACCATGCCGCTGTTACTGTGGTTACAGATCCCGCTGATTACCAACAGGTACTCGCTGCGTTGTCCCAGCCAGAAAAGTTGACCTCCTTGCGTCGGGAACTTGCACTTAAGGTATTTGCCCGCACCAGTGCCTATGACGCAGCCATTGCCAATTATCTCAAGCAACAGACTGATGCTCCGGATTTATCGGCATTGGCGGGTTTCCCGCAAACATTGGGAGTCGATATGCCTAAAGCCACGGAATTGCGCTATGGCGAAAATCCCCATCAGAAGGCGGCCCTTTACGGACGGTTTTTTGATGTTTTCAAACAATTGCAAGGCAAGGAACTGAGTTTCAATAACATCATCGACATTTCCGCCGCCACCTATCTGATTGGCGAGTTTGAACGCCCCACGGTAGCTATTCTCAAGCATACCAACCCCTGCGGTGTAGCGAGTGCCGACAACCTGGTGGATGCCTGGGATCAAGCTTTTGAAACGGATAAGCAAGCTCCGTTTGGGGGCATCATTGTTGCCAACCAAAGTGTTGACGAAGAATTGGCATTGCGCATTCGGGAAATTTTCTGCGAGGTCATCATCGCCCCGCACTTTACCGACGAGGCATTGGAATTGTTCAGCAAACGCAAAAATCTTCGGTTAATGATCGCCAACGAAGGTATGGGTGCTGATTCATTGAAGGACATTCGCAGCGCAGTGGGTGGTCTTCTGGTGCAGGATCGCGATCAGAAGCGAATTCAACCACGCGATTGCAAGGTGGTAACCAGTCGTGAACCCACACCTGAGGAGTGGCAAGCATTGCTCTTTGGCTGGAGAGTAGTCAAGCACGTCAAATCGAACGCCATTGTGTACGCAGGTCGTGAGCGTACGCTGGGTATTGGGGCTGGACAGATGTCACGCGTGGACAGTTCCAAGATCGCAGTTTGGAAGGCCGGTGAAGCAGGCTTGTCGCTGTCTGGTTCGGTCATCGCTTCGGATGCATTTTTCCCGTTTGCCGATGGCTTGGTGACCGCTGCCAAGGCCGGCGCGACCGCAGTCATTCAACCGGGCGGTTCCGTGCGCGATGATGAAGTCATCGCTGCTGCCAATGAGTGCGGCATGGCTATGGTGTTCACAGGCATTCGCCATTTCAAACATTGATGCGAGCCCCTGACATCAATTTAACTTCTATCTGAATTATGCAAATCAAAGCTTTTAAAGGACTCAGGCCGGTGCCTGAACTTGCCGCCAAAGTCGCATCATTGCCCTATGATGTGGTCAGCACTGAGGAAGCCAGAGATCTGGCTTCCGGAAATCCGCTGAGCATGCTGCACATTGTGCGCGCGGAAATTGATTTTCCGGAGGGCACTTCGCCTTATTCGGACGCAGTCTATGCCAAGGCGTGTGAGAACTTCGATAAATTGCAAAGCGATGGCGTACTGCAACGCGAAAGCGAGCCTTGTTTATTCCTTTACCGGCAACAGATGGGTGAACACCAGCAGCGTGGAGTTGTTGCTGTATGCAGGGTTGAGGATTATGATCGCGGGTTGATCAAGAAACATGAGTTTACCCGCGCAGACAAAGAAGACGACCGCACCCGCCTGACCAGCGATATGAGTGCCAATGCAGGTCCGGTTTTCTTGACCTACCGCGGCGCCCGGATATTGACTCCCTGGTCGCTGAAGTGGAAGCAGGATTGCCCATCTATGACTTTGTCGCCCACTGACGGTATTCGCCATACTGCCTGGAGAATTCCTGGTGGTGATGCGTTGGTCAAAGCCTTTGGAGCTGTGGACTGTTTTTATATCGCAGATGGTCACCATCGCGCAGCCAGCGCGGCCAGAGTAGGCCGTGAACGCAAGGCAAAAAATCCGCTGCACACGGGCGATGAGGATTATAACTTTTTCATGGCGGTACTGTTTCCAGCCCAACAGTTGAACATTCTGCCTTACAACCGGATGGTCGCCGACCTCAATAGCCATACGGCCGCTGATTTCCTCAAAGCTCTTGAGCAAGCAGGAACGGTCACTTGCACACCGGCAAGGAGCGCCCTTCAGCGGTGGGTGAAGTGTCTGTCTATCTCGAGGGTGCCTGGCATACCTTGGAGTTGGCGGATGCCAGCGACTCCTCTCCGGTCTCACAATTGGATGTTTCGCGGTTACAGGATAAGGTTTTGTCGCCAATTCTTGGAATTACCGATCCACGTCGCGACCAGCGAATTGAATTCGTGGGTGGTATCCGTGGTAGCGGCTTTTAAAAAGCGCGGTGGATGCCGGCAAGGCTGCTGTCGCCTTCGCTATGTATCCAACCACCTGTGAGCAGTTGATGGCAATATCTGATGCCGATGCAATTATGCCACCCAAGAGTACTTGGTTTGAACCTAAATTGCGCTCAGGTTTGTTCATTCATACCTTTGAAAAGCCGGCATCTTGAGGCGCGGCAATGCGCATTACAGGAGGCATCGCCCGCGGCATTCCGCTTAGAGCACCAACCGGAAGCACCACCAGGCCTGCGACGGACCAATTGCGGCAGGCAGTCTTTAGCAGCCTGGGAAACCTGGTTGACGGAGCTTCTTGCCTGGATTTGTTCGCCGGTACTGGTGCCTACGGATTGGAAGCTCTCTCTCGCGGCGCTGCCAAATGTTTGTTTGTTGAAAAGGAGCGTCGGGCATTACAGTGCCTGAAGACCAATCTTGCTGCTGTTGAAAAAAAGTGTGACTGCGCAGTCAAGCGCCAGTTTTGTCTCTCAAGTACTGGCGTGTGACGTCTTCAGCCTGGGCTCTCCATTGGCTGAGGAGGCGAATCTGGTTTTTGCGGATGCTCCGTATGCAGACGTTCCCAGCGCTGTGCCAAGGTTGCTGGATTGGTTAGGTGCGGCTTGGCAACGCACTGCCCAATCAGCTGGTTTTGCCGTTATTGAGGTGCCAGGCAGTTATTCTATTGCCAATCATAATTGGAAAATCGTGTCGCAACTTGGCAAAGGACGCCATCAGCCTACAGTGTTTATTCTAAAATTCCTATGCGAACCAGAGATCCAGTCCTGACCGTCGCCAAACCTGTCGAGTTTTTCGACACTGATATGGCTGGTATCGTCCATTTCAGTTGTTTTTTTCGCTACATGGAGTTTGCCGAAGCGAGGTTGTTTGAAAGTCTCGGATTCCCCTTGATTCAACAGTCCAGTGGTTCCTTTAGCGGTTTTCCCAGGGTCAAGGCAGAGTGCCAATACTCAGCTCCACTTTACTTCGGTGAAACCGTACAAATCGAAATATACGTTGATGCTGTCGGAACGTCTTCAATTACATACTCGTTCCGATTCAGAGTAACGAAGGGGGAGGGGACCGGCCTGATTGCCAAAGGCACAATGACCACGGTTTTTGCATCGGTGAAGAATCCTGGTGACCCATTGCGCTCGGTCGCCATTCCAGATGCATTGCGCGCGCAGTTGTCCGCATGCGTTGCTTCTGCCGGATCCACACAAAGTTCAGCCCAAGCACAGCAGTAATAATTTATGGAAAACCTGAAAAAAAACTCCACTCCATGCCTTACATGTTGAATTGGGGGCACGTTTGGTGCCTTTCGCTGGCTGGGAGATGCCGGTTCAATATGGCGGCATTCTCGATGAACACCGCGCAGTGCGCGAGCGTGCCGGGCTTTTTGATGTCAGCCATATGGGTGAAGTTGAGGTGTTGGGTCCGGATGCGTTTGATTTTCTGCTGGGTATCGTGAGCAATGACTTGCAGCGATGCGCTGTCGGACAGGCACAATATAACCTGATGTGCCAGGTGGATGGCGGCGTGGTCGATGATATCATCGTTTACCGATTGGCCGAAGACCATTTTTTCATTTGTTTGAATGCAGGTAATACCTCGAAGGACATCGCCTGGCTGCAACAACACGCGACTGGTCGCAATTGTTCCGTCCGGGATTTATCGGCAGCGTTTGCACAACTGGCTGTTCAAGGACCCTTGGCACTGGAAATCGCAGCAAGGGTGTTGCCATCAGTCGTCGATTTACCTCGTCGGTTTACTTTCGGAGTCGATTCTTTTGCCGGTGAAGAGTGCATTGTCAGCCGTACAGGTTACACCGGAGAGGATGGTGTTGAAATTTATTTGCCTAACAGTATTGCTCGTCCTTTGGCTGAGGCTCTGATCGCAGCGGGTCGCGACCAAGGACTTGTCTGGTGTGGATTAGGGGCCCGCGATAGCCTCAGGCTCGAAGCTGGCTATCCATTGTACGGCCATGAGATAAGTGAATCCTTGGACCCTTTGTCAGCCGGCCTCGGCTGGGCGGTGAAACTCACCAAACAGGCCGATTTTATTGGCAAACAGGCGCTGCAAACCCGCCAGGCAGAGGGCATTGTCCAAAGGGTTGTTTTCTTCAAGTTAGATAACCGCAGGATCGCTCGTGAAGGCACCCCTATTCTCGATCAGTCAGGTCGCCAGGTTGGCAGAGTGCTCTCCGGTTCCTTGTCGCCCATTTTAGGCCAGGCCATAGGCTCCGCACTCATCGATGCCAGCGTTGGGCAAGATTTGTACGTCGATCTGCGTGGAAACAAAATTGCGCTTGTCGTTGCCAAACCACCGCTGCATAAATTCCCCGCATGAGCTTGATTCCCGAAAACCTTTTTTTATACCAAGGACCATGAGTGGGTACGATTTCTTGACGACGGCACTGCTATCGTCGGTGTGACCGACTACGCTCAGGCCAGTCTTGGCGATGTGACTTTTGTTGAACTACCAGCGATCGACACGGAGTATGCTGCCGGTGATACTTTCGGCGTTGTTGAGTCAGTTAAAGCTGCCAGCGATTTGTATATGCCTCTCAGTGGTGTCGTCATCGAAGTAAATGCCGATCTCGAATCTGCTCCGGAAACTGTCAATCAGGAGCCCTATGATGCGGCTTGGATGATTAAGATTCGCATTACTGACGAATCCGGCAAACCCGATTTGTTGTCAGCTGCTGATTACCGGAATTTGGTAGGTTGAATAACCGGCCATTCCTGCAGTAGTTAGATTAGCAGGAGAATTGATAGAGGTGCCCTATAGTCTTGCATTTCTTTTCATAGCCTCCCATCTTTGTTCCTTTTTTCACGTCTATTTTTAATCGATGAACACGATCCAGATTTTGACTGTATTTCTTGCTCAGGCCGAACCAACCGGTCCTAGCCCGCTTATTCAATTTCTGCCATTCATTCTATTGATGGCAGGTTTTTGGTTTTTGCTGATCCAACCACAGCGCAAAAAACAAAAAGAACACGAGAAAATGATCACCGAAATCAAGGTAGGCGATAAGATCGTCACCAGCGGTGGTATTTGCGGGACTGTCACCATGGTTAAAAGCAATCGTTTCCAAGTCAAAGTGGACGACAACTGCCGTATTGAAGTTATCAAGAGCTTTGTCTCAGCCCGTGATTCATCCGCCGAGTAACCTTTACTCCCTAAAACCCCTATGAACGGTACCAATCTCTTTCGTCTGGTAGTAACTTTCCTGGTTGTTCTCTACGCTGCCAGTCAACTGATTCCTGTCAAAGACACTCCATTTGAGGAATTTGCCCTCAATCGTGTCACCGCTGCCATCGGCGAGGACGGTTCCGTCATCCGGGATCAGGCCGCCAATAGAGCAAAATTCGAGGAACTCATGGAGCGCGCCCGCACCAGAGTTGCTGAAAGTCAGGGACAACAACCCAATCCTTTCCCCACCACGTTCGTTGCCTTGCAACGCATCGCCAATGAAGAGTCGATCGATCTGACACAATTCTTCTCGGATTTGCGCATCGCCGATATCCGGAATATCCGCCGCAAAAATAACATCGTTATGACCGAGCTGCTCAAGCAATCCAAAGGTAGCATTCGTCTGGGTCTGGATTTGAACGGCGGTGTTGCGATCACTTTTGAAGTAGATGAAAGTGGCCTTAGCGATGATTCATTCTTTCGTCAGCGCCAATTGGAAGATGCACGCTCCGTGATCGCCAGTCGCGTGGATGGCCTCGGCGTCGCTGAACCTGTGGTTCGCGTCCGCGGTAACAACCAGATAGAGGTGCAAATGCCCGGTATCAATACCAGGGATAATCCGGATATTGCCGGTACCATTGGCGCTCCAGCCCGTTTGGAGTTCCGCCTTGTTCACCGCACGGCCGACCCGCGCACTTCCGCAGAAACTCCCATTGGCTATCAGCGCATTGTGCAGGAAATCGAAAACCCGCGTACAGGCGATATCGAAGAAATGCCTTTGTTTGTTCAACGCATACCCGTTATGCGCGGGGATATTATCCAACAGGCACGCCCGCAAATTACCCAAACCGGTGGTTTCGAGGTCGGAATGGACTTCACTGCAGAGGGCGGCAGATTATTTGCCGAGGTCACTGGTCGCATTGCGGAGGAAAATAACCCGGCGTCTGGCAGTATCGGACGTTTGGCAATCATTTTGGACGGACGCCTCATGTCCGCGCCCACTGTACAGCAGCGGATCGACGGCAGGTCGGCGCGCATCACAGGCAATTTTGATCAGCGTGAAGCTTTTGAGTTGGCCAATGCTTTGAATAACCCGCTGGCAGTTGAGCTACGCGTGGCTGAGTTGTTTGAGGTCAGCCCAACGCTGGCCGAAGATGCTCGCGACGCCTCCATCCGCGCTGCACTTCTCGGCAGTGGATTGGTAGTCCTGTTCATGGTGATTTATTACGGTATTGCCGGTATCATTGCGACTTTCCTCATCGTTCTCAATGTAGGCATTGTTTTGGGTATTCTCGCAGGCTTTGGTGCCACCATAACCTTGCCTGGTGTTGCCGCGCTGGTGCTCACCGTAGGTATGGCAGTCGACTCCATGATTCTGATCTATGAGCGGATGCGCGAAGAGTTGAATGTGGGCAAGAGCCTCAAAAACGCTGTTTCCGCCGGTTATGATAAAGCATTTTCCACCATTGTGGATGCCAACGTTACAACTTTGATCACTGCTTCCATCCTCATTTGGCTGGGCACCGGGCCTGTTAAGGGCTTCGGTATCACTCTGGCAATTGGTATTTGTACCACCATCTTCTGCGCATTGGTCGCCAGTCGTTTCATCATCGATTTTGTTACCGATTATGGTATCATGAAGAACCCGTTCCGCTTCCAACTCTATAAGGGAGAGAACGTGCAATTCCTGACCTACGCCAAGCGTGCTTTCACCGCTTCCTGGATCGTTGTGGCTCTTGGTATTGTGGCATTCATTCTTCACTTTGACCGCGCATTCGGTATCGACTTCCGTGGTGGTGACGAGCTGTCCGTGCGTTTTGAACAGCGTCTGACTTCCGAGCAGGTTCGCACTGCTGCTGCCTCCAACTTGTTTGTCGATCGCGATGGTGACCAGGTGGCATTTGGCGAAGTCAATGTGTTCTTCCAGACGCCTCTCGGTCAGGATATTGAAAACATGCTGATTCAGACCGAGATCGGTAAGGGTCGCCAATTGTTTGAGGTATTGAACCGCGAGTTTCCAGAGGCTGGGCTCGAGTTGTTGGGTGAGACGCAAATCGGGGCCGCTGTCGGTCGCGAAGTGACTCAAAGCGCTATCCTCTCAGTCATAGTAGCCTTATTGGCCATTCTGCTTTACGTGGCGATTCGGTTTGAGTTTGGATTTGGTCTTGGTGCAATTGTAGCCACTCTACACGACGTTTTGATGACCGTCGGTCTATTCATTGCCTTCGGGGAGTTCTTCGGCATAGGCAGTGGTCAGTTCACTGCTCCCATGATTGCGGCCATTCTGATGACGGTAGGTTACTCAATCAATGATACCATTGTGGTATTCGACCGTATTCGTGAAGAACTTGAAATGAATCCGCAAATGACTTTGCGCGATGTCATTCACCTCTCCATCAATAAGGTATTGAATCGTACTATTCTTACCAGTTTGACCACCTTGCTTGCCACATTCGCCTTGTTCATCTTTGGCGCCGGCATCATTCTGGATTTCTCGTTAGTGTTCATAATTGGTATTTTGGTTGGTACGTTCTCCTCCATTTTCATCGCAAGTCCTATCTTCTTCTGGTACCACAAGGGAGATCGCCGCAAGGTCGAGAAGGGTGAAATTCTGCCCACTTACGACTGGGCTGCCGCTCCGGAGCCGAAGAAGGACGCCAAGGCAGAGAGCTGAAACCGAACATGACTCGATGGGCTCAGGAAAGCTACGATGAGAACCTGGTTACTGGCATCCGTGACGGACTCCAGGTCTCGTCTACCTTGGCCCGGTTGTTGATTTCGCGTGGTGCCCAGGATTGCGTCTCTGCTACCGCTTTCCTTGAGCCCAAACTCGCTGGCCTGCAGGATCCATTCAACGTGGCTAACATGGGCGCAGCTGTCACTCGGCTGCGTCAGGCAATGGCCAAGGATGAAAAAATCATCGTTTATGGTGATTATGATGTCGATGGGGTGACATCGACAGTCCTGCTGATCAGTGTGCTGAACCGCTACGGTATTCACCCTCGGTACTTTGTGCCCATGCGACTTGAGGAGGGTTATGGTTTGTCCAGTGCAGGTGTCGAACGTGCATTGCAGGACGGCAAGCCTGATTTGTTGATTGCTGTGGACTGCGGAACGAGCAGTCACTCAGAGGTAGCCCAATTGCGTAGTCAGGGTATTGATGTCATTATTATTGACCACCATACCAGCAAGGAATCATTGCCAAAGGATTGCATAATCGTCAATCCACACGTCAATGACCCGGAGGATTCGCCTTGGCGCCACCTGTGTACCGTCGGGTTGATCTTCAAGTTCATGCATGCCTTGATCAAGGAATTGCGGCAGGAGGGCGATGAACTGGCCCATGAGATACGCTTGCGCGACTATCTGGACTTAGTGGCGCTGGGTGCCATAGCCGATTTGGTGCCACTGACGGGCGAAAACCGAATCCTGGTTAAAACCGGATTGAATTTGCTTAAGGACACACGGCGATTAGGTCTTTGCGCTCTTTTTCAGGTGGGCGGAATTCAGCCTGGAACGGATCTGACTCCCTTTGACATCTCTTTCCGTTTGGGTCCCAGAATAAATGCCAGTGGTCGCTTGGCTGATGCTTCCGAACCCATCGAAATGTTGCTAAGCGAGGATTGGCAACGTTGTTTACAGGCTGCTCGCCTGTTGGATGATTGCAACCGTGAGCGGCAGGAGATTGAACGCCAAATGGCTGAGGAAGCGGAATCAATGGTCGAAAGTTTTCATGCCAATGATCCGGCGCTCGTTGTTTTTAATGCCAACTGGCACGCTGGTGTAGTGGGGATTGTTGCGAGTCGTTTGACACAAAAGTATCATCGACCTGCCATTGTGCTGGGTTCCGAGGGCGAGATGGCCAAGGGTTCCGGTCGCAGCGTTGCGGGTGTCAATTTGGTCGAAGTGCTTAAACCCTGCGCATCTTTACTGGACAAGTGGGGCGGGCACCCGATGGCCGTTGGAGTTTCCATTCGCCCTGAAAACATTGCAGCCCTTCGGGAATCTTTCTGTGCCTCAATTCTCGAGCATTGTGCTGAAGGTTTGCCAGAACGTGAATTGCTCATCAGTGACTGGCTGGCACTGGAAGACTTTAATGAAGCCCTGTTGGCTGATCTCGACCGTTTGGCACCATTTGGACAAGGAAATCCAGAACCAGTTTTTGGATTAGCTGGTATAAGCCTGCGCAACATTGTGTGCTTCGGCCAAGGACATTTCCGTTTCATGATTGAACGTGCGGATTCAGCCAACCTGTTTGGAGTAGCCTGGAAGCAGCAGATTCATTGCCACCTGAAGAGGTGCCGATAGATATCGCCGTTCGCTTTGCATGGAATTGCTGGCAAGGACGAAAGACTCCACAGCTAATTTTGGTTGATTGGCGCGCACACCGCTAATCGCCAGGTTGGGCGCTTGACGCACACAGCCTCCTTTGCAACCTTAACATCCATGCTTAAAACCCGTCCATTGAAGGGCAAAAAAATTGTCATTACCAGACATAGTGAAGGCGCTGGTAAGTTCGCCAAGGGCTTGCGTGGCTTAGGTGCCGAAACGTTGGAAATCCCATTGATTGAGGTGCGCTCCGCCGTGGATCGTCTGGCCGCAGGGGATGTATTCGCTAGCATAGGTACCTACGAGTGGATCGTATTCACCAGTGCCAACGGCGTGCACCACTTCTTCGAAGCTTTTTTTTGCTGCCTATGAGGACATCCGTTCTCTTGGTTTTCTGAGGATTGCCGCGATCGGAAAGGCTACTGCGGCTGCGCTCAAGGACTTGCACCTGAAAGTCGATCTGACTCCACCCAAGGCTGTTGCCGAATCTTTGTTGGAGGCGTTAAAGGAGGATCAATCGTTGGATAATGTGCGCATGCTGGTTATCACCGGCAATCAGAACAGGGATGTTTTGGTGCGCGGCCTGGAACAAGCCAGGGCTATCGTTGATACTTTACAAGTGTATGAAACCGTACCTTCCGATCTGTCCCGCTCTGAGGTGGCGGCAAAGTTTCGTGAACAGGGGGCCGATGTATTGGTTTTTGCCAGTTCCTCCGCGGTCAAGTCGTTCGGCGAACAGGCCGATCATTTAAAGCTTTCTCCTTCTGCCCGCATACCTGTTTTGTGCAGCCTTGGGCCTATTACTTCCAATACCATGCGTCAGGCGGGTATTCCGGTCGGTCTGGAGACAACTGAACCATCGTTGGACAGTCTCATCGATGCTTTGATTACCCACTTTGAATGACTGCCAAAATTAAAGTCTGTGGATTAACCAGACCTGAAGATGCCGAATTGGCACTCAGTCTTGGGGCCGATTACCTTGGTTTAATTATTTACCCCAAGTCACCCCGTTGCGTGCGCGGCAACCAGTTGCGAGAGTTATGCCATATTATACCTCCCGAAAAACGCGTCTTGTCGATGTTGCTACTGCCACAGACGACATGGAACCCTATCTGGATCTGGGTTTTGCTGCCTTCCAAATTCATTTTGACCTGACTATCGGTATGGCTTCGTTGGCCAGTTGGTCGGGTTTGTGTGGCGCCGATGCCTTGTGGTTGGCACCGAGAATTCCTCCGACTGAACGATTTTTTTCCGCAAATCGTCATGGAGTTTTTGCAACACTATTCTCATTGATGCTTTTTCCAGCAGTCAATACGGTGGTACTGGCCATGTGGCTGATTGGCAGCGCTTTATCGATTGGTCAACTCTTTACCAACACAAACGGTGGGTGTTGGCCGGTGGGCTCAATCCCGAAAATATTCAATCCGCGCTCGACCAGACCAGTCCGTGGTGTTTGGATGTCAATAGCGGTATCGAAGCCAGTCCAGGTATCAAATGTCACGACAAATTGAAGCAATTATTCGCAACCTTGGCGAAGTAGCCATGCGCGTGGTTGTTAACCGCGCTGTGAATGCTCCTGGGAAGCATCCGGGAGATAGCACCTTTATGCGAAGCAGGGTTAGCATCTGTCTGCTCCTGTTCTCATTGTCTATAGGCACCGTATCGGTCGGCCATCCGCTATATTGGGAACGGGCCGATGACCTCGCTGGAATTCAGGTTTCCACAGGCGGCGGTTACTCTGTTCTGGCAGGCTCCGAGTATGCGGTTGAAGGAAATGGAGCCTTTTATTTAACCCACGCAACTACAACCGACCAAATCATCACCTTGAATGAAAGTATTCTCGTTTTGCCTGGTTCATGGTTGTTTTTTGAGAGTCGATTAGGCTGGGCTGGGTCTGCGCAAACGGCTCATGCTGAAGTCAGGGTAGGAGGGGATACCTGGCAATCCGTTTGGAGCAGATCTGGTACGGACAGTGGCGGACAATCGACCTTTGAGCGCGTCTCCGTAAATCTGGCGGACTTTGAGGGGGCGACCATTCAAGTGCGTTTTCGGTATACGCTGCAGTTTGGCAATTACTTTAATCAAGTCCTGCTAAATCCTTTGGTGGGCTGGATCATCGACGATATTCAGGTTGGAACAGCGTATTTTATTCAGCCACAGGTGTATTCAATGGGTGAACCCACTGTATGGGAGCAGTACAATTTGGAGATAATCAACCGCGCCCGGGCTTCGGCATCCGAAGAAGCCATTCGCCTAAGTCTTACCGATGATCCAGATGTGGTGAGTGCCTTGGCTTTTTTTAATGTGGATTTTGAATTGATGATCGAGCAATTTGCCGATCTGTCTGCGGTATCTCAGCCACTGGTTTTCAATGAGCAGTTGTTGAATGCTGCCCGCTTGCATAGCGAGGATATGCTTGCCAATGCTTTTCAAGGACACTTTTCATCAGCCAATCCGGTCCCTCCCAATCAACCGGGCGATTCCATGGCGGACCGCATTCAACGTCAAAATTACCAAATCTGGACCGCCGGTGAAAATGTGTTCGCATACGGTCGCAGCGTATGGCACGCGCATGCTGGTTTCAATATTGATTGGGGGGCAACAGCAAGCGGAGGATCTATCGGCGGCATGCAGGATCCTCCGGGCCATAGAGAGTCTATCCACAACCCATTGTTTCGGGAAATTGGAATTGGAATCATAGAGGGGAACAATGGTGCAGTGGGGCCTTTGGTAGTCACTCAAAAATTTGCGACCGGATTGGGTCGTGACCATCCATTTTTGACTGGAGTAGCCTGGCGTGATGTGAATGACAATGGCTTTTATGACCCGAATGAAGGAATTGCGGGTGTGTTAGTGACCGTAGCTGGCGAGAGGTTTTCAGCGGTCACTTCCAATAGCGGTGGCTATGCCATCCCGCTATCGGGCAATGGTGAGTTCTCGGTGACATTTACACATACCGATGGCCGTTCCTATACCCAAACCTTCGAAGTTCACTTCAGCGAAAATGTCAAAGTGGATTTCGATCCGATTCAATTAGCTTCCTTGCAACCAATAATCAGCATTGAACCTAATCCTGAAGTTCCCCACAGACTGACAGTGATTGTGTCCAATGCTGAAGTCTCAACCCGGTTACAGCGCTCCAATGACTTGTTGGCATGGTTTGATTGGCTCGAACTTGAACCGGAGATCGCGCCCAATGGCGACCTGCATTTTGAAATCGATACTCCCGCCGCTGGTTCGGTTTTCTTTCGCGCCGTTTCCGGGGTGGGGGATTGAGCCAGTTTTCAGGCATATCATTCAAACTTAAGGAAGCTCTTGTGGCGTTGATTTTGAGCAGCAGTGAGTGGGGGCAGATCCGTATAAAAGGGAGATTTTGGCAAGGTTTGCAGCCACTGATTGGCTGCTTCCTTCAGGTCTAGCCAACGATCCCACTCCAATTCAGGCGCGCGCGTAACGTGATTGAGAATACTGGCCCACTCGAGTTTTATGCGTTCGACATCGCCTGTGAAAATTTCGCTGCCGTTCCAATTCTTTGATAGTTTGTTTCGACCGTGTATGGCCTCGGCAGCGCCGTCTCCATAGTCGGGAGGAACACCTTTATTTAAATATCCGCTGCAGGTTACGCTTTTGTAAGCGGCTCTGCATACACTGCCGAGTCGTCCGGAAAAACTTTCCAGATCGGAAAAGCGGTGGCCGGCCCGTAGATTTGCCAAATCAATAACTAAATCTTCAATCGGATACGTTGGATCTTCCAAGGCTGCGGCAATGGCAAGACCCTCACCATGATTGAAATAACTGAAGATTATCCCGCGTCTGGTGACGGAAAGTTGTTCGTCGATCAGGCCGAGTTGAAACCACCAATCAGCCGGCAGGCTGACTTGCCTGTTTTGACTGATGTTAGTCGGATCTTGCCAGGATAAGTCTGTTTCGACGATGGTCTCCCGGGTTGGCGGATTTAGGTAGGCCTTACCATTGCCAGCCCGCACTGCCCGCAGGTGTACTGCGGAGAAATCGAGTCTGACATAGAGTGTTTCATGGCGGGACTGAAGGGAATCAATTTTCACTCCTGGGATCAGCACAGGTATGAGCGGCAGTGCTACTTGCTCAAGTTGGTTAAGCGTCCAACCATCCCGCTTTTGCAGCAGGCGAAACAGTTCCTTGCGTTTCAGGGCACGCAAATTGCGTTGTAACCACCGGGTGATGACTACCTCGCCGGCTTCACCTTCCCGGGCCCACCTGGCAAGTGGTAATTCGCGACCTAAATTACCATCCGCTCCCAATCGACACAATGTTCCAACACTCCACAATTTCATGGTTTCTGAGTGTCTTAATGCTGGTGTCCATGTGCCTGATACGTACACCGTAATATCCGCCAAAGGACAAGGCACCGGCGTGCGCACACGTTCCCAGGAATTCTCCTCGGTAGCAAATTCCAACACCTTTTGGCTTAAAATTCTCTTCGTGGCTGCACTGGGATCAGCGGGACCTGTTTCGCGAAAACGCCTCAGGCCGATAGGTACCGGTTGCTGACTGAACAGACGTGCCGCCACGGAATGTACTGCTGCCACGCCGTCATGACCCTGCTCATTAGCAGTGAGCATGATATGCAACAAACTGGGCCAATCAACGCGGTCCGGACGTTGTAAATGCAAGGGTCTTGCCTCGGATAGTTTGGGTTTGCCAGGGGCGACGACAATGTAACCTTTTTTGTCGATGCCGCGTCTGCCTGCCCTGCCAAACATTTGCAACAGTTCGTCGGCTCGCACTAGATGTAAACTGTCCCCGGAGCGATACTCCCGATCCGTTACCATAACACTGCGCATTGAGAAATTAATGCCGGAGGCCAATCCCATGGTGGCAACAACCAAACGCAACTGGCCGGCCTTCGCCAATGGCTCAACCAAACCTGCTCTTTGTTTATAGTCCAGTCCGCTGTGATGGTAGGCTATACGGGCCCGCAGCAACTTTGCCAGCGAATCACCGGCAATTGCATTCTGCTCGTCGGTCAATTGCAGCGGATCTTCTTCCGGCAATAAACTGGCCATGGTGCCGCGCCAGCCGATTCTGCGGCCTGTCGTCGCGGAGCAAATACCAAAAGTGGTGCCATACCTGCTTTTAATACCTTGGCTATTGCTGTCGGCCAAAAGCCTTGAATGCTCGTTGGCAGTTTTCCAGGTAAAGCTTCAGTGTAGATTTCATCGAGCGGCACCGGCCGCTCCTGATGCTCTACGCATTCGACGCGTCTACCAAGGCGGCGCAGCCAGGTGGCTACATCGCGCGGGTTACCCACCGATCCGCTCATCAACAGTAACTGCGTTTTTCGAGGAACCGATGCGATAACCATTTCGTAGTTCACGCCTCGGCCGCTATCGGCCAGCATCTGATACTCATCAATGACCAAAAGGGCCGGTCCCTCTCCGCGGATAAAACGGAATTTCTGCGTTTCCAGTGTCGCAACTATGACTGGTGCCTGAAGGTTTTCGCTGATGTCACCTGTAGTGATTCCTACATTCCACTTCCGCCGACGCCACTCAAGTAATTTGTCGTTCGCCAATGCCCGGGTCGGCACAGTGTAAATTGCCTGTCCGCGAAATCCCTTTTCCACCAGCAACTCGAAAATGTAGGTTTTACCCGCTCCGGTGGGGGCTTGCAGCACAACATCCCTGCGTTCCTGCAATGCACGCAGCGCTCTTTGCTGCCATATATCGGGTAGTTTGAGCGCAATGTTGAGGGAATCTGACATCGGTTGATGATGAATTCAGTTTAGGTGAGGTCGCAAGCACAACGCCGCTTTACTACGTCTTAGTGCTGCCCGCGTAAGCGCGGTTGGCAGAGTATTTATATGGTACCCGGGGTGGGGGTCGAACCCACACACCTTGCGGTACTGGATCCTAAGTCCAGCGCGTCTGCCAATTCCGCCACCCGGGCATTAACGAATGTAGCAGAGTGGCAATTACCATGCCGCTTGCAAGGCAAAATCCCTAAATGTTCACTACCCAACGCATCGTCTTCAAGGAGTAGTCCAGCGAAGTCAGCGCTTTCAGTCCAAGGCGCGATGTTGCAATTCGTACAAATGCCTGTAGTGCCCGCCCGGTTTGGCCAGCAGTTCCTTGGGAGCGCCGTCTTCAACTATGCGCCCTTGATGGAAAACGAGTATGCGATCTACAGATTGCAGGGTTACCAGGCGATGGGCCACGATAAAGGTTGTCCTGCCTTCGCACATGGCATCCAAATCCTTTTGCAGTTTTGCTTCGGTTTCTGCGTCCAATGCAGAGGTCGGTTCATCCAAAATCACAAAGGCTGGGTTACGCAAAAAATACCCGGGCCAAAGAAATCCGTTGGCGCTGCCGCCGGAAAGCTTACCCCCGCGCTCGCCGCAGTTGGTGGCATAACCGCGTTCCAGCTTGCGAATAAAGCTGTCTGCCTGAGCTTTACGCGCTGCTTCCTCGACCTCTGTATCGCTGGCTTGTGCGCGACCAAAACGAATGTTCTCGCGAATGCTGTCGTTCCAAATGAATGCCTCTTGCCCCATGATTGCTACATTGCGACGCAAATTGAGGCAGCCAATTTGATCCAGCTCCAATCCATCCCAAGTAATCCTCCCTTGCTGTGGCTTGTAAAAGCCCATGATCAAATCCAGAAAGGTCGATTTACCTGCACCGGTTTCGCCGACCAAACCCACTTTTTGTCCCGAGGGAATGGAGAGATTAATGTTGCGCAGTACCGGTTCTTCCGTGTCCGGATAATAAAATGTCACTTCGCGGCACTCAATATTTCCGCGCAAGGTAACCGGACTTTGATTGCCATTAAAGCCATCCAACTCATCGGAATCCAATATCTCGAGAACGGCCTCCAGCCCTGGTTTGGCCGGTAACCACTGCTCAAGCGCATTGATGCAGGCGTTAATGCCACCTTGAATGAATGTCAGCAGGCCAATGAACGCCACCAATTCACCCATGGTCACCAAACCACGCCAATACATCAAGGCTCCCATACCCCACACCAGAACGGGCATGTACTGACCCGCCATTTGCAGCCACATCAACATCCACCGAGTGGCTATGCTAGCGTCAAAGCCAGAGGAACGCAGGTTTTCAATGGTATGCGCAATGCGCGAAGCCACCATTTCCTCATTGCCAAAACTCTTTGTCAGCCGCATCCCGGCAACAAACTCCACCATCTTTTCGGAGAAATTTTCTCCAGCTACCTGCACCCGTTTGTTGAGTGTTTTCAAGCGCTTGTGCATCAGTCGAACCACCAAAATTTGCAGGGGAACTAACACCAATGACAATACTGCCAGATAAGCATTCAGGTAGATGAGATAAACCATCGTTCCCAACCCAACAGATATGCCTACCAGCAAGTTATTGGTAACGTTGTTCAGGAAGCCCTCTACGCGCGTGATATCTACCGTTACTTTGTTCGATAGCGCTCCGGCTCCTTGTCTGGTAAAGAAACTGACAGACAAGCTTTGCAGCTTATCCACCGCCAACCGTCGCAATCGCGCAACTGTTGTGCGCACCATCATTTGGGTGCACGCAAATGCCCGCACTGTGAAATACATATGCACAGGCCACCACAACAGGTTGGCCAATAGGTAAATCAGTACCCATTCCCAACCACGTTCAGCCAAAATCACCTCATCCACAAACCAGCCAACGGCGGCAGTAAATGGTATGAAGGTCACCGCTTGCATTACCTGCAAAAACGCGGCCTTGAGCGCCAACTTCCGGTCGCTCAGCAGAATCGCAATCAGGCGCGATAGCGCTGCGTTCACATCAACAACAGGTTGCTATTCAATCATCGTGCCTTCGACCTTTACCTTGCGCTGGAAGATCTCTAGCAATTTTGCCGTCTGACTGCCTGGTGTACCGTCTCCTATGACCCGCGTATCAACTTCCACCACAGGAATGATTTCCGCAGCAGTACCCGTCAAAAACATCTCATCCGCCGTCCATGCTTCATAGCGGGTGATATTGGTTTCTACCAATTTCAGGCCCAGTTCATGAATGCATTCAATAGCCACCCCACGGGTAATGCCTTTCAGGGCTCCAGCATGATAGGCCGGTGTCAACCAAACATCCCCATGGCGAATAAATACATTGTCGCCAGTGCATTCAGCAATGTATCCCTGATCATTCAACATCAACGCCTCCAGACATCCAGACATATTGGCATCTGCCTTCGCCATGATGTTGTTCAGATAATTCAGCGATTTTACCATCGGAGGAAAGGCCGCAGGGTTTACCCGACGAGTTGGCGAGGTCACTATCTTCAATCCTTGGGTATAATACTCCTGCGGATAAAGACTGATTTTATCAGCAATGATAATCAGTTGAGGATTACTGCAAGTTTTATGACTCAACCCAAGCGAGCCAACACCTCTGGTAACCACCAATCGAATATATCCATCACGCAAATTATTCGCTCTACAGGTTGCGCACACTGCTTCACTCAATTCCGCCCGCGTCCAGGGCAAACTTAGCAATATCGCCTTGGCCGACTTTTCCAGACGGTCCAAATGCTCGTCCAACTTAAAAACGCATCCGCTATACAACCGAATCCCCTCAAAAACACCATCGCCGTAGAGCAATCCATGATCGAAGACTGAAATCTTCGCATTCTCTTTATCGAAATATTCTCCGTTTATATAGACTTTCATTGTCAGATGCGTGGTTGAATACCACCCACCTTCATTCATGCCAAGTTCAGTAGCAAGCAAATCTTTCTCCCCGGAGCCCCTAAAGTCTTTCACGCAATCTGACCTCTCAGCAAGGACAAGGGTTTGAAGTGCCAGCTTCTCGATAAACCACAGATTCCAAAGTTCCTTAAAAATAAGCTTTACATGTTAGCGTTATTTTAGAAAACGAGTATATGCATAGTTTATGGGAGAGTGACTGGAGGAATAACGCGGATGTATATCTGGCGCGGCTGCGTGATCGCGGCGGTGTGTGGTTGTGGCTGGTGCTGCTGCTGATAGTGTTGGCATTGGGGGGTGTGCTGTTGATGCCAGTGAATGTCCATGTGCGCATACAAGGGGAGTTTCGCCCGGCTGGAGATAGGGTTGAGGTGAGTTTGCTGGAAGGAGGTGTAGTCGCGAAGGTCTATGTCGAAGATGGAGATCATTTGGCGGCAGGGCAAAAGCTTGTGCGTCTGGAGAGACCTGTGGCGGAGTCCAGACTGAAACAAGTCTTGCAGCAAATCCAGCAAACGGAAGATGAGATCGAGGATTTGCGGCGTATGCGCATGCGTTTGGAGCAGGGTTCGCCAGATCAGTTGGATGAATACGGGTTATTGCAAACACATCGGTCTGTGGACTGGGACAGATTTGTGGCGCGCGTGGAAGGTGATAGGGTGGAGTTGATGGCATTGGAGCAGGAATGGCAGCGCGCTGTTCGCTTGCAAAAGCAAGGGGTGATGAGTCTTGCTGAAAAAGATAGAATTGCCAGTAGCAGAGAGTTAGCACAGACCAAACTTCGTCAAACCTACAGGGAATTTTCGCTGCAATGGGCGGCTGCGGTGGATGAACTGCGCAGGAGACAATGGGCACTTCAACACGAAGTTGAAGCACTTGAAGAGACATTGGCAGCAGCCATAATCAGATCACCTGCTGCAGGTACTTTTGTTAGTATGAATCCCATTGTTGCAGGCCAGCAAGTACTTGCCGGGCAACGCATCGGATTCGTTTCATCCGGTGATCGATTGATTGTCGAGGCAAAGGTAATGCCGAGGCAATTGGCTGGCGTGGGTCCCGATGGCAAAGCAAGGGTGTCGGTACATGCATTACCTGCCATGCATTGGGGAACTATAACCGCATGGATGGAGTCCGTTTCCGCAGATCGGTTACCGGATGGCACCTATCGCCTAGTGTTAAGCCCAGAGCGGGATTGGTTGCAAAATCGCGATGGTCGGAAGGTAACAATCAGACGCGGTATGACCACTGAAATCAGATTGTTATCTGACCGCCGTCCGGTGTGGAGTGCGCTGTTGTACAATGCCTCTGAGTGGTGGGACCAAGGGGCAGCTGTGAGAACGAATATAAACTAGAATTAAGGAGAAAACATGGCGAAACAACTACCAGTACAAGGTCCATCTGACTGTGGTCCGGCTTGTTTGGTCTATGCTGCCAGGAAATTGGGGATTGATGTGCCGTTGGCAGCGATGCGCATGGAATGCGGTACTGATGAGACTGGATCAACCGTGTTAGGAATGTCCAGGGCGGCAGGGAAATTCGGGCTGTCGCTGAAGGCGGTTCGCTTGAATGAAACGCAGGAAGGGGATGTTGCAGGTTTGCCTGTTCCTTGGATTGCTCACGGCACGCTGGCAAACGGCCAAACTCATTTTGTCACTGTGTGCGCTGTTTCGCGGCACGGTATTCGGGTATATGATCCGGACATCAACGATGCGGACCTTTGGAGTTGGCAAAAATGGCAGCGATTTGCGTCAGGTGTTGTGCTATTGTTGGGTCTGAATCCAGAGGCTGGTCCGGTCGTGAAGCACGGAGAAAGCCTGTCTTTGCTAAGCTTGTTGCGGGGTGAATGGTCTGTGGTCGGACGATTGATATTAAGTGCCTTGCTTTTGGCTATTTTTTGCTTTGGGGATGTCAATCTTTGTGCAACTGCTTTTGGATCGGGTGCTGCCTGAGCAAAACATATTGTTGCTGCTACAACTCGGTTTTGGAATGTGTGTGATCATCGCGTTGCAAGTGCTGTTGCAGGCCTTACAAAATAGTACGGCACTTAGGTTTGCCCAGCGCCTGGATGTTCGACTCATCACGCGTTACTATCGGCACCTGCTTCGTTTACCTCAGTTGTTTTTTGATGGTATGAGGGTGGGGGACCTAATGGCGAGAATAGGTGATGCCGGTCGGATTCGTGCATTCCTGCAGCAATCGCTGACGGATTTTATGGTGCAACCGTTATTTCTGGTGGTCGCCTTGCTATGGATGTTCTTCTACTCTTGGCAGTTGGCTTTGGTATCCCTGCTCACTGTCCCCCGCCTTTGTTTTGGTGCACGCAGTAGTGCATCAGCTCAATAGAAGGCAACAGAGGGCAGTCATTGAAAGCGGTGCCCAATATGAGAGTCGACTGGCGGAAACACTGCACGGTCATACGTTGACACGTGCGCTGGGCCCTGATGGTCGTCCAGCGCTTAAAGCCGAAAGTGCTTTGGTACACTTGTTGTGTGCACTCAAGAAGACTGCGAACACACAAATTGGAGTCGGTCTTTTCGGAACGGCAGTCAGTAATGCCTTGTCTTTGGTGTTGTTGTGCGTTGGGGCCTGGTTATGTTTGCACCACCAATTGAGTGCAGGACAAATGATGTCCTGTTTTACTCTTTCTGCGTACATCTCAGGACCAGCGATGCGTCTGATTACTTTGAATGCCGAGTGGCGTGAAGCTACTATTGCGGCTGAACGTCTTTTCCAATCATGGAGTTGGCCCCCGTCCAGGAGGTCGGCCCCCGTCCAGGAGGTCGGCCCCGTGCGTATAGCACAGGATTCGACGCAACAACTCACTGTGCACTGTCGGGACTTGACCTTCGCCTATCCCGGAAGGCTTGCTGTCATCAAAGATTTGAATGTTGAATTCAATGCTGGTCAGATTACCGCACTCACAGGTCCATCGGGTGGCGGTAAAAGCACCTTGTTGGCATTATTGCAAAATCTGTATCAACCTGAAACCGGGGAAATATGTTTTGGTAATTGTCCAATGCACATGCTGCATCCTGAATCCCTATCAGGCTTAATTTGCGCCGTTCCACAGGAACCTGTTATCTACAGTGGCACTCTATTGGAGAACTGCCTGTTGCTGAATCCAACAGCTGAACCTGGGAAGGTGTTAACTTTATGCCTGGATTTAGGTTTGAAACCATTGATAACCAGTCATCCTGCTGGTTTGATGCAACCGATACAGGAACGCGGCAAAAATCTGTCAGGAGGGCAGAAACAAAGGCTGGCTTTGATACGAATGCTGGTTTCTGAGGCACCTGTCTGGATAATGGATGAGCCAACAGCGTCTCTGGATGCGCAGTCTGAACAGGCTTTTCTCCAATACCTCAAACTGAAGGCTGCGGAGGGTGGTATGGTAATTCTGGCAACGCACTCACAAGCAGTTCTGAACAGCGCCCACAGAATCATACACATAGGATAGCGCTCATCCACGCCCATATTCAGGAATTGCAGACTGAATAATGGAGCCAGCTGTCGGGGTCGAACCGACGACCTGCTGATTACAAAAGAGCGTTCTTAAGGTTAAAAACCGTTAATAAACAACAACTTACGGTATTATTCAATAATCAAGATTGCCTATTGCCTTAAATTGTGTCCATATCAATTTCATGCCTCGTAAACCTTCTTATTCTTTCAAGCTGAGCAAAGTTATCAGAAACGGCAAGAGTGTGTTTTTCGTGGATGGTTATAATGCCGAAAGAAAGCGCATCCGCCGGTACTTTGATTCGAAGGTTGAAGCGCAAAGGTTCAAGCAGGAAAACGAGATCATCCTGTCCGATACTCAGGAAGCGGAAAAGCATGTGATCACCACTTCATTGACGCAACAGGAGGTGAATGATCTGGAAATCTGTCGCAACTTACTCAATGGCGAAAATTTGCGCGATTTTGTCTCGGAGATAGACCGTTTACGCAAAATCGTCCCAGGAAGGAGTTTGTCCGCAGTGGTTCATGAGTTCAGCAGTTGTTCTCAAATTGCCATGAAGCACGGTGTCAGTCTGTTACAAGCAATCCATTATTTCGACACTCATTACCGCAAGCCCATCAAAGCCACCCAATTTTTGAAGCAAAGGAGGCATTCATTGCGGCTAAAACTGCCGAGGGATTGGCGGAGAAGAGTATTCAAAATTATATCTCTGTGCTGAAGCTTTTCGAGAACGGTGTAGCGGATAAGATGGTTCATGAAATTGAATTGGAACACGTGGAGGCATTTCTGCAGCCGTACAAGCCTGTTTCCAGACGCAGCTATACCAGGAGCATCAACGCATTCGTCACTTGGTGTAAACAGCGTCGTATGTGTGCTGAGAACCCTTGTGAGTACCTTGGTAAACCACTTGCAGATAATTCTGAAATCCTGTTCCTGAACGCTCTTGAAACTGCTCAGCTACTGCGAACAGCTATCGCATTCAAAAAGGGACGCATGGTAGCTCCTCTTGCAATTGGTTTTTTTGCAGGTTTGAGACCCAGTGAAATAGCAGAATTACGACAAGGTGATTTCCGTGATGGCTTCATTCATGTAACCGGAGGCAAGTTGCGCAGGAAGTTGGCTAGAAAGTTTCCCATTGTTCCCCTCTTGGATCAGTGGTTGCAGCAATATCCTTTTCAGGAGCATCCTTCTACCTATGTGAAAGATTTAATGGCACTGCGAAAACTTGTTCAGCCGGAAAACTGGTGTCAGGATATTGTCAGGCATACCAGCATAACTTATCAAATGGAGAGGGACAAGGATGCACAAATGGTTGCCCTCAATTGTGGAACTTCCCCGCAAATGCTCAATCAGCACTATTTGCAGGTGTTGGAAGTTGGAAATGATGCCGACTTGTACTGGAATCTAACTCCTGATTACGTGATGAAGCTTGCTATTCCAGAAGGTGCCGAAGATGAACTGAAACCCAAACAGAAAACAGTCAATTGGCCCGATAAAGCTACTTTGCAAACATGGGTGAAGACTCGATCACTAGTTCGGATTGGCAAAGATTTGGGAGTCAGTGACAATGCTGTACGTAAGCACTGTAAGAAGATGGAGATTGACTTAAGCTAATAGCAATAACCATGCCAAAAATGGGCTAATTGTAAAATTATCGGCGAATTTTCTTTACAATAATTACTTTGTTGGGGGAAAGAGTGAAAATGGGATTCTAAGCCTCTCTAGTAAAGGGATTGAAG
>JAJOKB010000076.1 GCA_021208135.1 Verrucomicrobiota bacterium
CCTTCCAGCCAAGCCGAAGAACGCATCCCAGCGAGATTGCGCAGCAGCCATTCGCCAACAACTGGCCGATCTCTATCACGCTCACAGCGCCGACGACATTGCCCGTCACGCGGTGGGATGAATGATTTTTTGCGGCGTTCCGCGCCATCAATGCGGTGCAGATACCACGCGGAAAAACGCTGTGGTTGCAACTGGGGTGGCTGTATGTGGATACCATGCGCATTTTGGAAGTGATGGGCACTGGCAGTCCGGTCACTTTTCACAACGTCCTGGACCTGGATGCGCTGCAAAACTTCCTGGATGCGCACGGACAGCGCGTGGCAGGTATTGTGACTGAAATACCGACCAATCCATTAATACAAACCACCGATGTACCGCGACTGCGGGAGATGCAGACCGCCATGACTGTGCGCTGGTTTTGGACCCCACCATCGCCAGTCCGCACAACGTTCATATCCTGCCCTACGCCGACATTCATATCAACAGCCTGACCAAATATGCAGGTAATCGCGGTGATGTGATGTGCGGAGCGGTAGCCTTGAATCGCGATAGCCGCTTTTATGACCAACTGAAAGCTGGGATCGAACCCTGGATCAGCGCACCGGCAACGGCTGATTTAAAAAGACTCGCCTGGCAAATGCGCGACTACGGGGCGACCGTGGACGCAGTGAATCACAATACGCCGATAGTTGCTGACTTTTTGCAACGGCATCCGAAAATCAACCAAGTGTGGTGGGCAGAATCGGCCACAGTTGTCGCCAATTTCAATCGAATCCGGCAAGCCAACGGTGGCCCCGGTGCCATGATCAGTTTCACCGTCAAGGGCGATTGGCAGGTTTTTACGATCGCCTGCGCATGGCGAAAACACCCAGCTTCGGCATGCAATTCAGCGTACTCTGTCCGTTCATGTATCTCGCCCACTACGATCAGGTGTGCAGACCGACCGGACGCGCAGAATTGAGAAAATGCGGTCTTGAACCTGACCTGATGCGCTTGTCCGTGGGCACAGAAAAGGCCGAAGCCATTTGCGAGGTATTGGAAGAAGCGTTAGGCTGATTCCATGAATTACCTTATTGCCTCGATTAAATTTAAAGGAACACTCACCGCGCCTCGAAGCCTGTGCTATCGCGGCAGCCCACATCGCGGCCCACGACACACAAGCGCAAATCGCGGTTAAGCCGCTCACTGATGGAGGTGAAGGATTTTGCAGCATTCTGACAAACGTAGTCGGTGGCGAACTGCAGGAGGTGACCGTGCGCAATGCTGTCGGCACCGCAACCAAGGCGAAGCTTGGATGGGTCAATATCGCACAAATACCCCCAGCGGCCTCGGCACGCCTCGCCATTGGTTCGACAGGTCGGCTGGCCATTATCGAAATGGCTCAGGCTGCCGGGTTGCAGCCCTTGACCTCCAGCGAACGCAATCCGTGGCACACGGATACCTTCGGCGTCGGACAAATGATCCAGCAAGCGAGCCAGCAAGGGGCTGACGCGATCCTGATCGGCATTGGCGGCAGCGCAACCAATGACCTGGGCACAGGAGCGCTGCAAGCGCTGGGATTGAAGGCGACGGACAGCCATGGCACCGCGCTGTCCAGGCTCCAACCTGCACACTGGCAAGCCTGCGCCCAATTGAATGCCACCGCACTGCAGAGCTTGCGATTACCGCCCCTCAGAATTGCTTGCGACGTGGACAATCCACTGCTGGGTGCTCGGGGTGCTACCATGACCTTCGCCCGACAAAAAGGTTTGGCAAGCGCAGATCTGACGCAAATGGAAAGACTGGCAGCCTCATGGGCAGAGCGGTTAATCCGCGCGATGGACAGGTATCCCGAGCACGACCTGCTGGTTCATCACACTCCCGGAGCCGGGGCCGCTGGCGGACTTGGCTTTGGATTGTTAACCGCCTTTCCCAGTACGGAGTTTGTGGCGGGAGCGGATTTAGTATTGGAGTGGCTCAATATGGCTGCAGATGTAGTGAAGGCCGATTTTATACTGACTGGTGAAGGTCGATTTGATCGCAGTTCCCTGGGAGGCAAGGGTCCCTTTGCAGTGCTACAACTCGCTGCCAACAAAAAGAAGTTCCTGTACTGCGGGGCTGTGGAATCCGACCTCGAACAAGAGCTGCAAGAACGGTTGGCTCCGCTGCGTTGCAGAGCCATCACCCCAGCCGACATGCCTATCGACACCGCAGCGCGGCAAGCACACCACCTCCTGAGCCAAGCCCTTGCCCATGACTTTCCGATAAAGTGAACCGACGCCTGAGTTGACCAAGCACACAGTCCTAAATCCTGATCAGGACATATGGATTTAGGACTTAACAACAAGCGCTGCTTGATAACCGGTGCCTTGGGCGGATTTGGCCAGGCGTTGGTTGCGAGTTTTCATCGCGAAGGAGCGATCGTCATTGCCACCGGTAGAAAGCCACCGGAACAAGTGGGGCCGGAGATGACTCGCCAGTACCGCGAACGCATCGAATACCAGCAGTTTGATTACGCCAATCCTCAGCAGGCGAAGGATCTGATCGCCCGCACCGCCCAGACATCGTGATTGCGAATGCAGGCCAGACGAGTCCACAGCCTTTGCACGAAGCAAGTCTGGAAGATTGGCAAAGGGTTGTGGACACCAACTTGACAGGAAATTTCGCTCTGGGACAGGCGGCAGCCAACTACATGGCGAAGCTTGGGGGCGGTGTGATTTTGTTTGTGGGCAGTTGGGCGCAAACCGTTCCACAGCGCAATTTAGGCGCCTACGGACCGAGCAAAGCTGGCATGAAGATGCTGGCATTATGCCTAGCCAAAGAATTGGCTCACAGGAATGTAAGAATCAACGTCATCAGCCCTGGTATCATCGACACCGGAATGGCTGCGCGACAGATGGGGATGCAAACTGAACGACGGGAACGTGCGATTAAAGTGACGCTGTGTGGACGCCTGGGCATGGCAGAAGAAATCGCCGATGCCTGTTTGTTTCTCTGTTCCAGTCGCGCAGGATTCATTCACGGTGCCGACCTATTGATTGACGGTGGCGCAAGCTTGGGAATTTGAGCAATGGATACAATTCAATCTATCACAACCTATTGTCTGAGCATACCCCGCGAAGTGCCCTACATGGGGGCATTAGGCAAAGGTGACACCCAGGGAACCAACGGACTGTTCATTCGCGGCGGCAACCGCAGCGTTTACAGCACTAGCGATCACTGCGTACTGGTGCGCATCGAAACCAAAAGTGGAGCAATTGGCTGGGGTGAATGCGTCGCTGTGGTGGCACCTCAGGTTGCGGCTTCAGCAATCGAATCCCTGATTCAACCGTTACTGCTTGGCCGCGATCCTCATGATGTGATAGCGATTGGCGAGGATCTCTACGACTCCATGCGCGTGCGCGGCTTTTTCGGCGGATTCTGGGGCGATGCCATGGCAGCAGTGGACATAGCATTGTGGGATCTTAAGGGCAAATTAAGCGGACAATCCATTGCCCAGTTGCTGGGCGGAAAAAGAACCAAACGCATTCCTGCCTACATTTCAGGGTTGCCAGAAAATACGATGGAAAAGAGAGCGGCTCTAGCTGTTGGGTGGCAACAGAAAGGATTTAAAGCTTTTAAATTCCCCGCAGCATTGAATCCCCAAGGATTTGTCGATGAAATTGCAGGCCTGCGCGCTGCACTGGGACCAGAAGCCATGCTTCTGTGCGATATGCATTGGCGCAACACTGCAGGCGCTGCGGTGCAACTTATCCGGCGGATGGAACCCTTTAACCTGGCGGTGGCCGAGGCGCCGGTGGCACCAGAAGATATTCCCGGTCAAGCTCATGTTCGCCGCAGCGTTGATACTCCGGTCGCCATTGGCGAAGAGCTGCGAACTGTGTTTGAATACCGTCCGAGATTTGAAGCCGGATGTATGGATATTGTACAACCCGAGATGGGCCGAACCGGATTGAGTCAATTCTGGTTGATATGCCAGATGGCAAGGGCTTGGAACTGCGAAGTCATGCCCCACGCCAGTATCGGAATAGGCATTTTTCAGGCAGCCAGCTTACAGGTGGCGGCAGCAATCAGCAACTGCCCCATTCATGAGTACCAACACTCGATATTTGACAAAAACCTGCATTTGGTGACGGGCGACATGGCGTGCAGTGAGGGCTACTTCCATGTACCTACCGGAGCTGGACTTGGCGTGGAACCAACAGCTGAAGCATTAAGCTACGCACTGAAATTAAACTGACAACAATCATGAGCGAAATCAAAACTATCAGTGGTGTGTGTCCCATTGTGACTACTCCATTCACCAGCAGCGGTGAGGTGGATGAAACCGGTTTCCGCAATTTGAGCCGATGGTTGGCCAATGGTGGCTGTGGCGCACTCACCTTATTCGGCATTGCAGGGGAATACTACAAATTGACCGAAGATGAGCGGAGACGCATGGTGCGCTGGATGGTGGAAGAGTGCCGAGGTGCCGGTGTACCCTCGATCATTTCCGTCACCGATCATGCTACCGAAGTAGCAGTCGCCCGTGCCCGCGAATGGGAAGCAGCGGGTGCCGACTGCCTGATGTTATTACCACCGTTCTTTCTAAAACCTGGAGCTGCCGCATTGATACACCATATGAAAGCTGTTATCGCAGCTGTGCAAATCCCAGTGATGCTACAATACGCACCTGAGCAAACCGGTGTTGCCATTCCTGCTGAGAACCTGTGGTCGGTGGCCGCAGATGCACCGGAGAGAGTCATTTTCAAGATTGAGAACCGTCCGCCCGGACTCACTATTTCCCGCATTCGCAGCCTTTCAAATGATTGCGCCAGAATTTTCATTGGCAATGCAGGATTTCAATTGATTGAGGGACTGGACCGGGGCGCATGCGGGGTGATGCCCGGTTGTTCCATGTTTGATGTGTACCAAAAGATCATGCTACTTTGGCAACAAAACAAGCGAACCGAAGCTTTCGCCCAACACTCGCGCCTGCTGGAAATCCTCAACCACATCAGGCAGGATGTTGAGCAGATCATTCGGTTCGAGAAGCGAATCCTGGTCAAGCGCGGCGTATTAAATAACGACTACTGTCGCTTACCAACATTCACCACTGATGCGGTATTCGACGCTATCTTTGAAGAGCTTTATCCGCGAATCGTTGCTGATTTCACTGTATGATAGCATTTCCAGACAACCTGTGTAACCAAATCAAAAAGTGTGCTATTGTTGCGGTGGTCACAGTTGACGTACCCTCGCAAGCCGTACAGCTAGGCCAAGTATTAACAGCTTCAGGTATCGGTGCCATTGAACTGACGCTGCGCACCAGCCATGCCCTGGAGTGTATGCGTGCAATCGCAGACTCAGTACCGGAAATTCTTATCGGGGCGGGTACGGTTATCACGCCCCATCAAGTGCAGTCAGTAAAAAGTGCAGGTGCTACTTTTGCGTAGCTCCGGGTTGTAATGCAGCGGTTCTGGAAGAAGCCGACAAGCTCAACTTGCCCTTTGCCGCTGGCGTAGCCACACCGAGCGACATTGAGCGGGCACTCACGTATGGAGCCAATACCTTGAAATATTTCCCGGCGGAAACCAGCGGCGGTCTAAAGCATCTTGAAGCCATGGCAGCACCCTTTCGCCACCTTGGCATTCGTTATATTCCATTAGGCGGTCTGACCAGCAGTAATTTTATCAGCTATTTTCAATCGAAGGACTGTCTGGCTATAGGCGGTTCATGGATAGCGTCACCGGATCTAATCGCCCGCGAAGCCTGGGATACTATCTCCCATAATTGTCGCGCCGCGGTCAGCGCAGTTCAGGCAATACAACCCACCTTATGAAACTGATTACATTCGGGGAAATCATGGGCCGGATCAACCCACCCGGCTTTAACAGGTTTGCGCAATCGATGCCCGGAGATTTGCAGATTCAGCTTTGCGCGCCGAGGCCAATGTGGCTGTCTCCTACAGTTATTTCGGAGGCAAGTCCTGCTTTATCACTGCCCTGCCCGACCATGAAATTGGTCACGCGGCTGCGCGGGCGGTTCGGCAATACGGTGTGGATACCAGTTTCATTCAATTTATTGATCACGGCAGATTAGGTTTATACTTTGTGGAAACCGGTGCCAATCAACGACCAGGACGGGTAATTTATGACCGCGATCACAGCACTATTTTTCTTCTAGCAGCAGACCAATATCCTTTTGCTGAAGCCTTTGCTGACGCCCAAGCGCTGCATGTTACAGGCATTACGCCAGCACTGTCAGAAAGTGCGGCCGCAGCAACCCTGAAAGCGGTAAAAATCGCGCGTGACAAAGGCATGCAGGTCAGTTGTGACTTAAACTTTCGCGCAAAACTCTGGCGTTGGCGTCCTGGAACCGCACCCAAAGCACTGGCCAGAGAGACCATGCACAGGATTTTGCCCATGGTGGATCTATTGATTGCCAATGAATCAGATGCCGAAGATGTATTGGGACTGAGTGCAGGAACCAGTCAGACGGCTGACGGTAAGGTGGATCATGCGGGTTACACGTCCGTTGCCCAAGCTATCTGTGAGCGCTATCCGAACATACGACGAGTGGCTTTCACGCTGCGAGAAAGCATCAGCGCTACCCACAATAATTGGAGTGCCATGCTGTATGACGCACACAGTGGAAACACATTCTTTGCACCGTGGGATCAAGACGGCCTCAACCCATACGAGATCAGACAAATTGTGGATCGAGTCGGAGCCGGTGATTCTTTTGGCGCGGGATTGCTGTACGCAATGTACATTGCATTTCCGCACGATCTTGCAAAAGCGATAGGATTTGCAACAGCAGCATCCTGTCTAGCGCACAGTGTCTGCGGCGACTTCAACCTTAACACCTTTGCTGAAGTGGAGCAACTGCGGCAAGGCAACGCCAGCGGAAGGGTTCAACGCTAGCGGATGCAACCTTGCAAAACAACTTTCCAGCTTGAGTAAAAGGCACGCCCTGTTAGATCATTGGGATGCTAGAGGGGCGTTGTTAACCAACGGTACCATCCTGACATTGCCAAAAGCCCTAAGTAAGGTCGCCACCTCTTTTGGATTCGATGAGCAAGCCGCAAAAAAAAGATATCATACAAAGACATTGCCAGGGAGCTGGGAGTAACGGCAATGACAGTGTCTTTGGCAATGCGCAATCATCCCAGCATACCCGAATCAACCCGGAAAAAGGTTCAGGCAACTGCTGACCGACTCGGCTACAGGCCTGATCCCAAGCTGGTGGCCATGATGCAGTATTTAAATCGCCGCAAACAATTGCGTGAGTATCCGGTTTTGTGCTTTCTCAACATCTGGCAAGAACGCAGTGGCTGGCGCAAAAGCCCTTACATTCTGCGCATGTTTGAATCGGCTGTGGCCCGGGCCAATGCACTGGGCACAGAATTACAGGAGTTTTGGCTGCGTGAAAAAGGTATGACCGCACGGCGCATGGTCGATATACTTAAGGCCAGAGGAATTAACGGCATTCTGCTGCCTCCCCTGCCACCATTTGAGCAGAAATTGGATTTTCCATTTGATAAGTTTTGCGTAGTAACTACTTCATACACAGCCGAAGAGATGGGTTATCATTTAATAACCACCAATCGGCACCAGATCATTCGCCTGGCATTATCGAAAGTGAAGAAGATGGGCTATCGCCGGGTAGGACTGGTTATTGACCGCGAGCTGGATCGCCGCAGCAATCACGACGTACTCGCACACTTCATGTTCTATCAGAGTCAAATCGAACCTGTCGACCGTGTCGCTATTCTCTATGGAGAAAAATTTGACGCCGAGCAATTGGCATCGTGGTACACCAAGGAACAACCTGACGTGGTCCTCAGTATGAATAATACTGTGTATGATTGGTTACTCAACGCTGGCGTAAAAAATCCCTCAGCAAACCGGATTTGTTTCGCTGTCTAACTCGACCTGGTACGAGCAGGAATTTTCAGGCGTCGATGAACGTTCCGACCTGGTTGGTGCAGCCGCTATTGACGTACTCACCGCACACCTGATACGCAATGAGATAGGCAAGCCGGAAAACCGCAAACTCACATTGATCGAAGGTAGTTGGCTGGAAGGTCAAACGCTGGGCAAGCGCACCTGACCCGGCCCAGTCAACGCTGCGACTTGCCGGTAAAGCTGCAGTGCATTTGCGGCAACCGGTAACGGAACATTGATTCAAATCATGTTTCTACCCCGAGCAGACATTGAAGCTGCAAAGCTGCGTTACCGGCAACCGCCCTGGTCAGTGGCGTGGGAACATCTGTTGCATTTGGAATCAGTGGCTGTTGGATGGCCGCACCGGGTGAACCAAACCAGATTTAACTGGCTGCTGGAGCAGACACGCCTGAATGCCAAATACCTGCATTCGCTGGTGGTCATGTGGTTGATGGAGCCGACTGAGGCTCGCAAGGCCACCATCATTGGTCTGCTGGAGGATCTGTCTAATTGGGAATCCTGGGCACTGGAGGGCGAGTACGACTTATCCACCGGAGAGATTGCGGTCTGTTTGTGTGGTTTGTTAGATTGCATGTCTGCGCACCTGCCGCCCACGCTGGTAACCAGGTTGGAACACCTGATTGTTGAGCGAGTGTTATTGCCCTACTGCAATGCAGTGATCCACAAGCAGGTCTGGTGGCAATCCACCTCCAGCAATTGGGGGGCAGTCTGCCATTCAGGTGCCTATGCGGCAGCGCTGCACTTAGCGCAGCATCCACGATCCGGTCCTGTGGAACAGATTGCCTGGCTAGGCA
The DNA here is from genome assembly GCA_021208135.1 of Verrucomicrobiota bacterium. Lineage (GTDB taxonomy): Bacteria > Verrucomicrobiota > Verrucomicrobiia > Opitutales > Oceanipulchritudinaceae > JAJOKB01. The sequence goes on from JAJOKB010000076.1 coordinate 8,723, forward strand.
TGGAAAATTACATTGCCATGCAAACCCGGGATGGTGGCTCGAGCGAGAGTATATCCTATTGGCAATATGGCACCCGGTACCTGACTTATGCTTTGCTCTTCTATCACAAGAAACATGGCCATTTACCAGTAATGGTACAGCAGGCTCCACTTAAGTTCGGAGCCAGGTTTTATCAGACGTTTATGCCCCTTGGCGCCCCCATTGGCTTTGGCGATTGCAGCTATGCACCGCCGGAAGCCTTGCTATTAAAATACTGTGATTTTGTCGGCGACACTCAAGGACGGTGGGCATTGGAACAAACTCTGATCGCTTATTTACAGGGCGAAATCCAAACACCCAAGGCACGGTTTTTGTGGAATCAACCACGCGAGGCACAGATGCTGTTATTCCTGAGAAATGTCCCTGAACCCAAAGCGAAGAGCGCCCCTCAGGTCGTGACTTCATTTCCTGATACCGGCTGGTATGCAGTACATTCAGGCGATATGACCGCATCCCTGCGCTGCGGTGATAATACAGGAGCCCACGCAATGTGCGACCAACTGGCAATGAATTTGGCAGTTGGAGGTGTTACGCTGATTGGGTATCTGGAAAACCATCCCTACACCACGGGTTGGTTTAATCGCAATGGCGAGGCCACACGCCAGTTGTATTTTGAAGAGCAATCCGTGTCCAAGAACACCCTGGTCATCAACGGTATTGGTCAGGTGCGTCGCGGACTGGTCAGCGCTCAAGTGGCAGATGACGGTGTATTTGCCGATGCCACTGCACTTTACCCGCACTACGTCAGCAAAGCCAGTCGCAGAATACGCGCTATGCACATTGGCTTGCAACTGATTGATAACTTTGAGACCAGCGAACCCTGCTGGCACGAACTGCGTTTTTTCACAGAAGGGGAGATAACAGTCACGAGTCCCACCAGTGTAAGGTTCTCCCGCAACGGACAAACGTGCGACCTCATTTTTAGCTGCGATCAGGAATTCCAAATCATTCCCGCCCTGATCACGCCTTCAATTGGACTGCGACCGCATTGGAACATGCTCCGGGTCACAACCGGGCAGGCTGGATTTAAAACAACTTTTCAAAGTCACATTGTTCGAACCTCAACCCAAAACAATAATCATGAAATTAGGAAAGATAACTACCCTGGCTTTGGCTCTGACCACAATGGCAAGTCTGAGCGCAGGCGAGATATTCACGGCGTATGTACCGGGACTGCCCAATAACGAAGGCGTTTTCAACTATGGGCGCGTACGCATCAACAGCACATTGGACGGCACCGCGCTCGGTCAATGGACGCAAGCAGGCGGATTGACCGGCGTTACTGCAACCGGCGAAGTTTGGAATGGTTTTGCGCGTTTCAAGATGCGCGAGCGCAATCTGTTTGAAGCGATTTCCAATGCCGGTTCAGTAACGGTTACCACAGGTTTAATTGCCAAGACAAGAGGCAGCACTCGCGACAACAATTTTGGCATACCTGTTGAAGTTTTCCTAGTACTGGATCCCAATGGCCAGTTCGTCGCTCAGGGCGCAGAACCCAATATTTTCAATGCCTGGGACTGGGCAGACGAATTGGGACTCGGTTATAATGATCGGGTGTCGCTGGGCATCATTCAACCCGGAGATTATGACATGGCTGATCAAACGACTCTGGTTGAATATCCGATGCACCCCGGAGCGTTTGGCCTTTCGGTGAATCATCCGGCTATGGTCATTACCTTTGACATAACCCAGCACCTGGAACAGTGGAGAACACAAGGCCTGTTGACGGCCAACTCCTCAATTGCGATAGGGTTCTATCAGCGCTTCGGCAACATCGTCAATGAACAGGGACAACCTGATCCATTTAATCCCACTCTGCTGCCAGCTCAAAATGAGTTTATGTTGTTTGAAGTGGCCAACATGCACCTGACGGTTAGCGATGCAGCACCAGCACCCACCTGGGCAGGATTTGCCAAATTCGAAGACGGTTGGGTCTATACCGGTGGTTTCCTCGGTTTTGTGTTCCCTGTCGGCGATTTTGTGTTTGTCGATGCCTTGCAAAACTGGATCTACCTGCCCGAGTCCCTCGTAGAGCAGGGAGGGGCTTGGACTTACGTTTTCAGACCCTGATCGACTGAACCGTTTTTTGTACCGATCACCTTTAGAGGCGGCGGGCGTCCGATCCGAACGCCGCCTTTCTTTTTAAGGGTTGTTGTTCAGCCCTCAACAACTCATCACCCCCCTGCTATTCATTGCTCATGAAAAAGTTGCTCGCATATCTTCTGTTCCTGACGCCCCTATCCTGGACTATCGCTTTGCCCTACCCTGCGGACAGTGGCATCCTAAATGTGCGTTTGGCACCGTACCACGCGGTCGGTGACGGTATTGCAGACGATACCGCAGCGCTTCAGCAAGCGATCGTCGATGCCGATGCGACTGGCCGAATTATATATCTACCCAACGGCATCTATCGGATTACCAACCGGCTATTACCCACCACTGAGAGGTATTATCTCAACATTGAGGGTGAAAGCCGCGATGGGACAATCATTCGACTGGACGCCAATGCACAGGGCTTCGGCAATGCGAATCAACCCAGAGCTGTTCTGCAAACAGTGGATCCTGCACTCGGCTGGACAAACAACGCCTTCATGACAAACATTGCCGATCTGACCATCGAGATAGGTGCGGGCAATCCAGGAGCAGTCGGAATACTTTTCATTGGAAACAATCAGGCCAGTATTCGCGATGTAACCGTGCGTTCACTGGATCCAGCGGGTGTTGGTCACACAGCGATCGACATGTCCTTGATCAGCCTTCCTGGACCAGGTTTTATCCACCGGGTGCGCACCGAAGGTTTTGACTGCGGTGTCAGGATAGATCACTCCCAGTATGGTATCACTCTGGAAAATGTGGATGTTATACAGCCCCGCGTCGTCGGTATCGATATTCGCAATACCATTCTTACAGGACGCAAGTTAAACGTGAGCACCAACAACGCAACTATCCCGGCTATACGCATCGGGGCCAGAGGAATGGGCGTGATTTTGGACAGTTTTTTTTGAAAACAACGGCAGTGGCAGTGGTGTTGCCTTGCAGAGTTCGGGCTATCTCTACGTGCGCAATATATCCGAAAGCGGTTATGGCACTTTGCTCAACAGTCGAGGAACCACCCGAATCCAGGTGGAAGGCGAATTCTTTTCACATCCTGCCGTCAGCCTGTTTGACTCCATACTGAGTGGTCTGAACCTTGAAGTTGAAGAAATCCCCAATCCGCAACGGGATCATCCAGACACCTGGATCAATGTGGCTGATTTCGGTGCGATACCAGGCACAGATGTTACCGAGGCTGTCCGCGCCGCGATTGCTGCAACCACTCCGGAACGAGGCACAATCTACTTTCCCAACACCAGTACCTCCCTGTATCTGATCAGTGATACCGTTGAGATTGGTGGCAACGTGCGCCGGATTGTTGGTATGAATGCGCGCATCAAGGCCACTGCTGCCTTGCGCGCACAGGAGAAACCAAAATTCCGGCTCGTCGATGGCAACTCTGAATGGTTGGTTATCGAACAATTTTTCATTCCCTGGGGTACCGCAGGAGCACACACGCTTTTTGCCAATGAGCGCAGCCAAGGTACCGTTTTCCAATACATCTTCGCCACACAGGACCAGTTTTATGATGGACGCAAATCCACTGGTCATACCCACTTCATCGACATAACCGCCGGTCATGATCAAAATGACCTTGGTCCGCCGGGGCTATTTCACTTTGGGGCCAAAGAACGAATCTGGGCAAGACAACTCAATCCAGAGATTAACGATGGTCACATCATCAATGAAGGTGGCGATGTGTGGATTTTAGGACTCAAGACTGAACGTGAAGGACCGATTATTACCAATCGTCATGGTGGTCGGATGGAGGTCATCGGCGCCATGATTCATCCACGCAACATCGGAGTTCCAGCCACCATGCAAATCATCATCAACGACCAGGCTGATATCAGTTTCATTGGTCGGGAGGCCAATAGCAATGAAGCGTCCTATCAAGTTTTGGCTGAAGTGCAACGCGCCGGCCAATTCGCAAGACTGATGTTCAGCAATCCGGTGGTGCCACGCGAAATTGAAGGTTCACGGCAATCCTTCGTTTTACCTTTGTTTGTCGAACGCGGCGCATTTGCCACTCCTGTGCGAGGCGCGTTGGCCACCCGACGCCTGGCTCAAGATAGCATCGATTTGAGCTGGGACTCAGTCCCGCTGGCAGATCATTATCGCATTTACCGCGGCGTTCAACGCGATGGTTCAGATCGCACACTCATCACCACCACTGCAAACACGTTCCTAAGCGACAACAATCTACCGGTTGGTTCCACCTTCTGGTACTGGATAGATCCGATCGCAGATGGCTCCAGTTTAGGACTGAGCTCGGCATTTGAAGGCAGTACCGCTCCCGGACTGGCGCAGGCCCCAGCCATAGTGACTGCCAGTTTTGATCAGTTTCCCGACCGGATTCTGGTGCAATGGGAGCGCGTACAGGGAGCAAGCTTATACTTCTTTTGGCGCAATACCAGCAGCGACTTTGCCACAGCAACGCGACTGATCAGTCTATCGCCCAATACCATTACTGCGTATGAAGATACCGCGGTGAGCCCTGGCCAGACCTATTATTACTGGATTCAACCCTTCACGATTGGCTTCGGCTCAGGCCCAGTCAGTGAAGTGGCCGTTGGGCGAGCGGGCACTCCGCAAACGTGGGCGGGATTCCCGCTGCAAATGCCTGCCAGAATTGTTGATACCGGCGACTTCCTCGGCAGCCTGTTAATCCATGAACCTTTCGTTTGGAGCCAAGCACTCCAGAACTGGCTCTACCTGCCCGAGTCCTTTGTCGAACAACAGGGAACATGGACCTACGTTTTGCGGGATTAATCTGACCACTTTCCCATAAAGCGGACATAGATTCGGCACCCCAATCCCCATAGCGTTCTATAACGTCAGTTTCTATTTTCAGTCAGTCGCATTCTGCGCGCTTTACTTCACCATCAAACATCACTCATATCATGAAAACACAACTCCTGACCGCCAGTATCTTTCTGGCAAGTTATGCCCTGTCACAAGCCACCCTGCTTGTCTCCGAACCCTTCAATTACACTGTAGGCGCCAATATCGGCGCTGTTGCTGCAACGGGCGAAGGTCTGACCGGCAATTGGCAACGCAGTTTTACCGACACTGCCTCTGCTATTCTTCGGGTTGATGAAAAATCCAACTGGTCAACACCCAACGGATTTGGCTTCACTGCCAGTCCGCGCATTGTCCGTACCAATGGTGACCAAAATAATTCAGCCGCTGTGAACCTGGCATCCGGCGCTCACATTAATTTCGCGGTGGATGGTATTATTTTATTACAGTTACCTTCTATCCTATGGCACGGATAATCGTAGCCGCGTGAGTTTTGGCTCCAGTACGAACATCGATCAGGTGCGGGTCCAAGGTATTGCAGACGGAACACTGAGAGTGTATGTCGGAAGCAGCTTTACCGCTGGCGCATCTTTGGCAGGTGATACAGATTATTTGGTTGTCGGCAGAATCACCACTAACGCAGCGGGTGACGATGAGCACCGCATCTGGGTGTATTCCAGCAGTCAAACAATTGCCTTGTCCGACCCAGGAACAGCTGGATCTTACGCAGCGCAGACAGGTTCTTTGAGCGGCACTGCTTCCATGGTTCAATTCAGCAATATCCTAAACGCTGGTTATGGCGATTTCCGCATGGGCACCACCTGGGAGGCAGTGGTCATTCCAGAACCCTCCACGTATGCCGCCATCTTCGGGTTATTGGCATTTGCCGGAGTGATTCTGCTGCGTCGTCGCAAACAATAAATTTTGTGTAGTAGTAGGGGTAGGTTTAGCAAGGCGTCGGAGACATCCGACGCCTTTTTTTTTGCCTGATACAGCCCGCATACTTGCCGGTAAAGCTGTCAAGGATTGGCGAAGCCGCGCAATTAGTAAACACTGGTAATTTATGAACCTCAAACTACCCCGTTCCTGGTGTGTTCGTCTCTTTCCGGCACTGTGTCTTGCATTGCCATTATACGGTCAGGATGACGATATATTTGAACTGAGTCCCTTTGTTGTGGATGGTACCCAGCAGAGGGGCTATTTAGCCCAGACCGCGATTTCGGGTACGGCTCTGAATACCGCACTGAGGGACATACCGATTTCATTGCGCGTGGTAACAGAAGACTTCATGAACGATACCTTTGCCCGCGACCTGCAATCGGCCGTGGCTTATGTACCGGGAGTAACCCCAGCTGGTGAGACGCGGGAAGAAGGCATTTTCAATATCCGTGGATTCAGGGTCAACCGTGCCAAGCGCAATGGACTGACCTCACTATATGCGCAGGATATGACCAATGTGGCGCGAGTTGAAGTGGTCAAGGGTCCCAATTCTATTTTATTTGGAGAAACATCCCCTGGCGGTATTATTAATTACGTAACCCGTCGCCCGATGCGGGAACGGTTTCAGAGAATAGATTTGAGTGTTGGCAGTTTCGGTTATTTCAGGGGACAGGTGGAGTCCACTGGTCCGGTTTGGACTGGAGAAAGCGGAGCACGACTACTGTATCGTCTGGATGCCTCTTATCAGAGTAGCGATGGCTGGAGGGCATTTGAGGATGGCGAGCGCACCTTCATCTCGCCGATGGTGGAATGGTATCCATTTCCAAACACATCAATCAGTTTACAGTATGAATGGATAGACCGCGATGAACGCCAGGTTGCCGGACATCATTTGTACAGCACACAGGCCCGAGCAGCTTGGCAGGCCGCACCTGATGCCGAAAAGGCTGCCACCGCATTCAGTTTCTTTAATTTTCGCGACCAACCCTACGACGCAATAGCCGATTATTTTGGTTACCGGTTCACATCAGCTTCCAGCAACAACTACAACCGGTACAAAGGTCGTACCTGGGTAGGAGAACTTAGACAAAGTCTATGGGATCGGCGGGTAAACATACGTGCCTCGATTACACACACGGAACCTGAGTTGGACATCTTGACCCAGCAGATGAATTTGTTGCTTTTCCGTTCAGGCGAAGGACAAAATGTATTCACAGCACGCACCCTGTTTAACAATCGGGAAACATCCTATCAGTTGCAAGTTTCGGCACAGTGGGAAGTGGCGGGCGTTCAAAATAGGTCGCTGCTTGGTTTGGAGTACGAAGAATCCGAATTTCGCGGTCAATTTTTCCCTGGTTTAACACCGCCCTTCCATTTGTTTGTGCGCGACTTGGACACATTCCCCCCGCAATTCCTGCCCAATCAGCCGATCACACAAAATAACCCAACACCGATCAGTCTGGTGCCCAACAGTCGCGATGAGAGAGACCGGAAAAGTGGTGCGGTCTATTTCTCAAACCTGAGTACTCTTTTCAATGATCGCCTGAAGTTCTTGTTAGGTGCACGACTGGACATTCAACAGCAGTACATAGTCCACAACAACACGCGTTCGCCGCGTGACCGCGAACTGATCCCCCAGGCGGGCATCATATATTCGCCCAACCAGCAATTGAATTTTTATGCCAGCTACAGCCAGAGTTTCGTTCCTCAGCGCGAATTGGGTAACAGATTCAATCCCGCCGATCCAAGAGATCCCATCCGTTTTCCGATGAGACCGTTGCTAGGCACCGGGAAAGAATTGGGCATCAAAATGGATATAATGCAGGACCGGATTTCTGGTGGCCATAGCTTTGTTTGAAATTACCTACGAAAACTTTGTGCGCGGTGAACGCATCAGTTATCTTGATGAACGCGGCATCGAACGGTTTTTCGTAGAAACCAGGCAGGATGTGACCGCCGAATCCAAAGGCATTGAGTTTGACTTTGTGTTAACACCCTTACCAAACTGGCAATTGGTCACCGGTTATTCCTACATAAAAACGGATAATGGTATCGGTGGAGATAATAGTTTTCGGGACACCAAAGGTGTTGCCCGCAACCAATTTTCCCTATGGAGCAGATACACTATTGGCGAAGGTGTTTTGGAAAATCTGGCGATTGGTTTTGGCGCTATTTACCGAGATAAAATCCGTATGGTTGACCCTGATCCCATTCGCATTGATGACAATTTGCGCGCACCTGCTTATTGGAAATTTGATGCGATGCTGGGGTACAGCTTTACCACTCAATCGCTCAACTGGAATCTTCAACTCAATGTAAAGAATCTGTTCGACAAACAGTATTATTTGCCAAACGTCATTCCTGGGACCCCCAGAGAAGTCTTTTTCAGCGTGGGACTGTCGTTCTAACAATCCAAATTCCAGTGTCCGCTTGAGAACAATGCAAACCATACCCTACCGACAGATCGGAGATCGCACTCTTTGCCTGCATCTACCTTACATTGTAGAAAATCCAGTTGCTGGACTGGTTTTTTGTTCACGGTGGCGGTTGGACCAGCGGTTCTCCTGAAAAGTTATATCCATTAGCCGAATTGCTGTCGCATGCAGGCATCGTTTGTTGCCTGCCCCAATACAGGTTGCTGAATGAGCCTGGGATGTCCTTCCAGCAGCAGATTGAAGATGTGCAGATTGCCTGGAGCGAGGCGCATTCCTGGTTGAGAAACAATGGCCATCAGGATCTGAAAATTGCGTTTGGAGGTGGTTCTGCTGGAGGGCATTTGGCTCTTATCTCGCTGGCAGCACCACTGTCTAGCGGACAATCTTTGCCCAGACCTTGGAAGTGGGTGCTCGGGAATCCGGTCATTGATACATCGCCAGCGGGATTTGGCCACAGAATGTGTGGCCCGGAATGGCGTGCGCTTTCGCCGCTGCATTCCCTGCAGCAACCGCTGGGCGACGTGCTATTTTTACAGGGAACCGCCGACGCAATCACCAGACCGAAACGCGCAGCCGCCTTTATTCAACGTCAGAGACATCTGGGCAGCCATGTCAAAAGCTGCTGGTTCGACCTGCAGGCACACGGTTTTTTTAACACCTCAAGCCTCCGCAAACACACTGCGGATTTAATCGCCAGTTGGTTGGGTGTTGTCGGTGAGACTTCATACCAATCTCGTTAGTCGCGCTTGCCTTTAACCAACGATCCCATTCTTGAACGGCCTTTCGCGGGGTTGAAAGGCACCTCGATGAGGGTCGGTAAGCCGCTAGAAACAAGCTGAGGATCGTTGAAATAAGCTGAGTTTGTTCCACTACGGCTGGGGTAGCATTGGATTTTGCAAACTCTAGCATTTTTTAGTTGCAGGAGGCGATTCAATGACGTGTGATACCGACTTCAATTTTGCCTGGGTGGCGGAATCGGCAGACGCGATGGACTCAAAATCCATTGCCCGAGAGGGCGTGAGGGTTCGACCCCCTCCCCAGGTACCACTTTCATAGCTATGACTATATTTGATCGCGACGGACATTATGTCTTCATCTTTCCAGCCTACTGCGGCACCGAATGCCCAGAAGGCTTTAAGATTAAGGGCACGCGAATGCCTGAAACGGATTACGCCACTGCCTTACCTGCCCTCTTTTGCGCAGTTAGCCAAGGCTACCGCAGTCTGGATCGCGATTGCGGTACCCGCAACTGCGAAGAAAAAGGGCACATGGTATGCGCCGTTTCTGCCAAGGATGTCACTTTAACATTCAAGGGATCCAGCGAGACCATCAATCATGATGGCAGTATATTCAGCATTGAACGCGCTATTGCCGAGGGACTGCGCAAACATCAGCCGCACACTCACGAGATTCAGGTGGTCGGACTCTGAGCCAAGACCACAACCCCCTTCATACACTGCAGAGGATCCACAACGGATCCTCTTTTTTTGCTTGCCATAAAGACGTAATTAGCAAAATTACGCCTTTATGCTTAGGTTTAAAAAGGGATTTAGTTTATTAGAAATGCTGGCGGTGTTGATGGTGATGGCGGTGTTGGCGGCTATGGTCATGCCGGCTATTGGTCACTTGCGGTCGGAAGCCGGACGCTTGCGTTGACGAACCAAATACGACAATTGGTTTATGTGTGGCACGGCATGCACGATGCCGGGCGAGCAGGTACTGGAGGATCCATTGAGGATGTGGCCGACTGGATGTACCGTGCGGCGCGGCGCGGATTGTTGCTGGATCCGGGCCTGTTGTTATTGGCGGAAGATCCTGCCTTGATAGGCAGGCTATGGCCGGAACAAATATTGCTGGAGGATGAGCGGGATCCTGAAGGCCCGCTGAGGCTAAACCCAGCGGTACGAGCGATTCCTTATAGTTTTGTGATTGTGAGCCATTTACCGGGGATGTCAGCACCTGGAGGCACGCCGATTGTGTGGACACGCGGACTGGAACGCAGCGGCGAGTGGCGCACAGCTGACGGCACTGAGAGCGGCGGTGTGTTTGCCGAAGGCGGAGGGTGGATAGGATTCCTGGATGGCAGAGTTGAATACTTCCGCAATCTGCATGAGAATGGCGGCCAATTGCGTAGTTTTCGCACAGGAGCACGCACTGCGGACATCTGGCAGGCATTGCCTCCTGGAACACGAGTGATAGGACAGGAGGTAGAATTGCGACGCTGAGTCATTACTGGCGGACCAACTGCAGGAATTTTTCCTTGAGCTGATCCAAGCCCTCGCCCAGCAGGCAGGAGACGGGCACGATCTCAATTTTGACTGAGCGCTTGAATTTGCGTAACCACTCGGGAGCGTCGGGCTCATCCATTTTATTGGCTATGACCATCCTGGGTTTGTCGAGCAAAGCGGGGCTATAGCATTCGAGTTCGCGCAACAAGTGCCGATAATCCTTGCGGGGGTCTCTGCCATCGATGGCAGCCATATCGATGATCAAAGCCAGAACCTTGGTCCGTTCGATATGGCGCAAAAACCTGTGGCCAAGCCCCTTGTTTTCATGAGCACCTTGAATGAGGCCAGGAATATCAGCCAGTTTAAGCCGGGTGTATTGCTGAGGGAATTCAATCACACCTACGGATGGAAACAAGGTGGTGAAAGGATATGCAGCGGTTTTTGGAGTGGCCTTGGTAATCATGCCGGTCAAGGTGGATTTTCCGGCATTGGGAAAGCCAACCAGACCGATATCGGCGATGGTTTTGAGGAGAAACAAAAACTCGCCGCGTTCGCCTGGCAGCCCCTCTTCGAACTGTCTGGGAGCGCGATTGGTAGAACTCTTGAAGTGCAAGTTGCCACGGCCACCTTTACCACCTTTAAGCAGAATAAACTGCTGGCCATGTTCCAACAGTTCGGCGACAGGTTCATCTGAGTCCAAAGGAAAAACGATGGTGCCGGGCGGCACTTTGAGCAACCGATGTTTGCCACGACGACCGGTCATTCCTCTGCCAGCACCGCGACCGCCATGTTCTGCATCCCAGTGCGGAGTAAAGTGATAGGTGCGCAAATCGCCGACATTTTCATCAGCTTGCAGAATGACATCACCGCCATCGCCACCGTCGCCGCCGTCAGGACCGCCCTTGGGAATGAATTTTTCGCGTCGGAAGCTGGCTGAACCACTGCCTCCATCGCCTGCGCGTAACTTAACTGGTGTTTCGTCGTAAAACATAACGGATTGATTGAGTTATTCCGTATCAGGGCAGCATCCTGCATCAGCAGCAATCAGATTCCATGGCAGAATACGGCTATTTGCAGAAATTATCCGGCGAAGGTGTGGGCTGGCAACCCGCCGACCGACAACCCGGTAATAGCAAAAACCCGTCCGTCGTCCTTATGCGGTGCTTTGCTGTACTGACCGGAAGTGACGTAAAGAACGTCATAGTCAGGACCGCCAAAAGCGACTGAGGTGGAAGCGCGTGAGGGCACATCTATCTGCAGCATCCGCTCACCAGTTGCAGGATTGAACCTGGCAACGCAGCCACCATGGCAAAATGCGATCCACAGCATACCTTCGGCATCCATGCACATACCGTCCGGTGAGGCATCAATGACTTGTGTATCCACAACAGCACGCCTGTTGAGCAACTGGCCATGCTGGTAGTCAAACAACCACACCTTGCGCAAAGGGGTATCAATATAATAACACAATTTACCGTCCAGCGACCAAGCCAGACCGTTGGAATTGGTGACGCCGGTAACCACCTTGCTCAACTTCAGGTCAGGCGATAAAGCATAGAGGGCAGCTGAGCCCGCAACCTTGGTGGTACTGATAGTCCCTGCCAACAAGTACCCGTCGGGAGCACACTTGCCATCATTAAAACGGTTATCCGGCAAATCGGGTTCAGGATCCGCGATGAAATCAATACGCAGTGGTTTTTCCGGGTGCCAAAAAAACAATCCTTTGTCACCACCAAGCACAAAACCTCCGGAGCACGAGGCAGGATACACCCCACCCTCTGACCGATCGGCCAAATGCGTTCGATGCCGGAGACGAGGTTCAGGGAGCAAACGGCATGACCCTCGATATCCACATAAAACAATTCGTCACCACAAACCACAGGACCCTCGCCCCAATTGGCTCTGTATCTGGAAACGCAACTTACATTCATAACCGGCACCATAGACCGAAACTCAGCGGCGGCAACCGTAGATTGTCAGAGTGCAGCGGTAATACAGGTTCAGAGAGCGGATTGAGATCGGCGTGGCAGCGTTCGGCATCGGCAATTTGGATAAAACCGTCCATACACACGCCTTCGAAAGCGAAGTCCACGGGTTCAAAATGCGGATTGCAGGCAAACAGTAATTGAGAAGGTCCGTTAGAGAGGTCGGCATTGATGAGCATGACCATGGCGGACCTGTGACTGAACATGGCATAGTAACCCTCTGAAGGCAGACCGTCCAGCCGCACCAATCGACCGAGTTTAGAAGCGCGCAGAGCAATCCATTGACGGAAGTACTGCCAGGTAGTGGGGTATTGCCGGGCGCGTTCGTAGTCTAATTCATTCAAATCACCCCGCAAGTAAGTGTTGTTGGCACCGCCCTTACTTTTAAGCATATCCATACCAGCGGAAAGCATGGGAATTCCGGCTGAGAGCATGAGGATGGCAAGCATCATGTGGGTGCGACGTCGGTCATTGGCAGTGGGCCACCAGCCATTATAACCCGGATTTTCAGTTATTTTATCGATCCAGCACCGATCATCATGCGATTCGACGTAATTGACGGTTTGCGCTGGAAAACGGGTCAAACTATCCATACATCCGCGAAACAAGTAGCTTAAATGATCCGCGCTGGCTTTGCCGCGCACGTAATTGCGCACACCCTCCCGGTAACTGTCATTCCAACTGGCAAAACCTGTACGCCGCAACTCATGGGCAATATGCCCACGGAAACTCCATGGCTCCGCGATGAGAACAATCGAAGGTTTGATTTTCTTTAATTCCTGCTCGATAAAACTGAGGGCTTCGACACCGATCAACTCGCCCAAATCAAAGCGGAATCCATCGACGTCAAAAACCTCAATCCAGTGCTGCAGGCTGTCAACAATGAGCCTGCGCACCATGGCGGCATCTGCATCCAGCGTATTGCCGCAACCACTGTAGTTCAGGTAGTTGCCATTCTCATCGAGCAGGAAGTAATATTGTTTATCGATGAATTGCAGGTAGTTGGGTTCACCGACGTGATTGTAAACAACATCAAGGATTACAGCTAAACCAGCATCATGACAGGCCTTAATCATCGCCGCGCACTCTCCAATTTGCGTGGCCTTGGAGGCATCGGATGCGTACTGACTGGCTGGCGAAAAGTAGTTAACCGGCATATATCCCCAGGCGTATTCGGCGGGATCGACAGAGTCGAATACTTGCAATGGTTGAAACTCAACCGCATTGACGCCCAAAGTGCGCAAGTAGCAGGAAGACTCCTGGAGCCAGCGGGTTAACCCACTGAATCTGCTCCTGCCAGCAGTGTCGATGTCAGCCGGAGCCTGACCGATGAGATCGCGCACATGCGCTTCGACAATCACCAGATCATGCCAATGAGGCGGGGTAAATTTGCTGACAGGTTGCGGTAATGTTTTCCGATCAATCACAATGGCAGGGCCTTCAGGACCAACCACAGCCAAAGCGTAAGGATCGAGAATATTAAACCGACTGTCGAAGTGGCTGAAAGGTTCGCTGGTATCGCCGGATACCCGCAAATCATAATACCATCCATGTTTATTGCCGGGAACTACCCATTCCCAAACCAGACCCTCATCCATGCGGTGCATCTCGTGCCATTCCTTACCTCGGTCAGACAAATTCTGGAACAGGGAAATTTTGACTGCCTGCGCACGGGGAGCGAACAGTCTGAAAACCGTTGAATCGGTCTTTACCAAAGCACCGAGTCGAAGATCGGTGTGCAAATCGCGCAGAAATACCCCTGCCTGCAGTGGAATGTATTCAATATTTCCGCCGATTTCGCTGCCAAGTTGGCGGCCTTGATTTTGTTGGTAGGGCAAAGGTGTTTCGAAGGAGAACAGGTGCTTGCCTGAGCGTTTCGGCACTAACAAAAAATTGCGATTGCCTTGATCATCCATACCTACGTTTGGAGCCGCATCCGGTACTGGCAGCCAATAATGATCTCCGGTTACGAACTTAAACTCAATAGCGCCGGACTCGGGAGCGGGCAATAACTCGCGTGCAATCCGCAGTATCCAAATAGTGGCCCCCTCCTTGTCCTCCTCTTCGGTCAACTGCCACTGCCCCTCCTTATCCAATGGATTCCAGTCATTAAAAGAACCGGCAACAAACAAACCGCTCTGGGCAAAATCGAGATGCGGATAATTCTTCGGGCACACCATAAAGACAAAATGCTCGGGCTCCCCAAAGTAACCGCTTTGCCGACCGTAATATGTCAGCGACAAACGCTGAACATTTTTTAACGCTAATTTATCCTCGCCCCAAAACAATTTGGGTGGGCGGGCGCGGGACCAGTCACTGGTCAGTGCGGCGACACCGCTATTCAAGGACGTCCAGTAGGCGCGATAGAAAAATTGTGTATCCCTCATAAGATGGAATGATCGTAGACGATACGAAATGGTTGAACGCTACGGTACTCAGTGCGATTGTGAAAGGGAAAATCATGGATAGACCGAAAAAAAATCTCGTAGCCCTTTCCGGTGGCGTCGATAGCGCAGTGGCAGCAGCCCTGCTCAAAGCGGAAGGACACACTGTGTCTGCTGCCTACATGAAAAACTGGATTAACGAGGAGAATGTCTTTGGCAACTGCCCCTGGCAGCAAGACATTGAAGATGCTTCCGCAGTGGCTGATCATCTGGGCATTCCTTTTCAGGTGATCAATTTCATGCAGGACTATCGCGAACGGGTCGTCCATTACCTGGTAAAAGGCTACGAAAGCGGCCAAACTCCAAACCCCGACGTCATGTGCAACCGCGAAATGAAGTTTGGTGTCATGCTGGACTGGGCACTGGACCATGGCTTCGATGGCGTTGCCACCGGCCACTACTGCCGCAAAGATGTTTCCGGTCCCGAACCCGCACTGCTGGAAGGCGTCGATCCCAATAAGGACCAATCCTACTTTTTGGCCATGATCACACCCACGCAACTCGAACATGCCTGGTTTCCGATCGGCCATTTGCTGAAACCCGAAGTGCGGGCATTGGCGTCCGAACTCGGGTTACCCAACGCCACTAAAAAGGACAGTCAGGGCATTTGCTTCATCGGCGAGGTGCGGATCAATGATTTCCTGGAAAAATTTATTCCCGACAAGCCAGGCCCCATCCTGCACGCCGATGGACGCGAATTAGGCACTCACCGGGGGTTACACAGATATACGCTCGGCCAACGCAGAGGCATCGGCATCCCGTCAAACAGCAATTTTAATCACTATGTCGTGCTGGCTAAAGATGTGGCACGCAATGCGTTGATCGTCGGGTTCGACAGCCCCGATACCGATGGACTCTACCATCAATCTGCACGGCTGCACAACCTCAGTTGGATGACACGGTGTCCACCAGAGGGTCAGGATGTACCGCTGTTGGCAAAAGTTCGCTACCGCGATCCGAGCGTGCCATGCTTTTTCAGCTCTGCCGAGGGTGACTCTGCTTTGCTGCGTTTTCAGTTTCCCCAGCGCGCCTTGGCACCAGGACAGATTTGCGCTTTGTACGATGGACAAAGATTACTCGGAGGCGGCGTTTTTGGCCAATGCCAGGGATGCACTGACTGAGACCTGCCGAGCTGCAATGACGGCCAGGCGGATCAATGGTGCGGAACTCAAGCCAATTAACGTCTGCTATCCCCGATTCCACACCTGAATCCTCTTCTCGCCATAGTTGCCAGCCACCTTCAGCCAGCGCGCGCACCTCATAGCGCACCAACCGCTCTGCTTCGTCACCGCAACTCGTCAACACCCTGAGTCGCAGATCCACCCGATTGAGCTGAAAATCCACCCGCCGTGCCTACCGCCTTTTCATGAGCCAGTCGCTCAAGCCAGGGTTGCAGCGCCGACAACTCCGCCACTTCCAATGATTTCAGGGCCGTCTTGGTGGATGCCACACTCAGCGAAACCGAAACCATCATCAATAACAACCCCCCAACGGACACCGCTGCAAGCAACTCCAGCACACTAAAACCCGCTAATTGACTTTTCCTCAACGCCACTGCTGTCCCTCCTTCATCTCATAATACCTCAACTCATGCAATAACTCTCCAGTCACTTCACAACTCCATTGCATAATCCGCAACTCCCACCCAGGCAAAGGCTCCTCCCTCAGTTCACGCATCACCCCCGGCCACAGTTGCACTTCCCTCTCTCCCAACACCGCCGCTCGCAACTCTCCCACCCCTCCCCAATAGACCATTAGCGCCTGCTGCAACCCAACCAGAACTACCAGCAACACCCCCAACACTGCCAGCACCTCCACTAAACTGAAACCTGTTGTTTGTTTGATCATAGTTGATTTAAGATTAGGCTATGAAGGGACAAATCAAGCTGGAAAGCAAGAAAAAATTAACGTCTTTTAACAAAGGTCAGCGAAGGGGCTGGCTTTGTGGCACTTCCGGTCTGTTGCGAGCGATGCGGAAGCCGAGGCGATTGCTGCGGTAGTTGGGTTGCAGACGATTGGACCGATAATTGAGGGAGAGTAAGCTGGCGTCATTGCGCCAACTGCCGCCTCTGGCCAGCCTGTCACCACCGCGTGCATCCCATACCCATTCCATGACGTTACCGCTCATGTCAAAAATCCCTAATTCATTGGCGCGCAGCCTGGCGACGGGCCAAGTACCTCTACCGGATTCGAGAGCGCAGGCGGCATTGACTGAATTAAACCAGTACCAAGCCACCAAGTTGACATCGTTGCTGCCGCTGAAAGTGTAGTTTTGGGTAAGTTGACCACCCCTGGCGCTGTATTCCCACTCAGCTTCGGTGGGCAACCGGAAACCGTTGGCTTCGGGATCAAAAACGGGTACTGAGTTGCCAGTGCGAAAAACAGCACCACCGACGCGATAAGCAGGTTCGAGACCCTCCATTTCGCTGAGTGCGTTGCACCATTGACGACCTCAAACCAAGAGACGGAATGCACCGGATGCAAAGGACCACAGCCCAAGCCAATCGAGCCGATATCGTAACCATTGGCCTGAGCCCAATCCTGAACTCTCTGCCAATCGGCTAAAGTAACCTCAGTGGAAGCCATGAAAAAGTCGCGCACTACGGTTGGGCCGAAACTGAGGTCTAGTCGCCCCCCCTTCGACGAAGGCGAAACCAGATGGAGCTTCAATGGGTTCAGGTGCAGCGATGATATAAATCCAGACATTAGCCTCTGGAAGGAAGCGCCAGATCCCTTGGTCGGAGGAAGGATTGGACTGAATATCAGGAGCGAAGGCAAAATTGAGGTTCAAGATTTCCCAACCCTCCTCGGTTTTGCCCAGAATGACATCATCCCAGGAGGCTAAGGCCATGGCCTTGGGTAAGAAGAGAACGAGCAAAAAGGCAAAGCAGCTTCACGGAATCACATTTTGGATAGTTCGATAGAACGGTCGCGGGCAGCAACTACAGTTTCAACCAGAGTAGAGCGGAAATCTTTGCGATTCATAACAGCCAAACCAGCGAGAGTAGTACCGCCTGGGGAGGAGACCCAATCGCGATGGGTTTCCGGAGTTTCGGGAACAGCGGCCAACAACTGAGCTGCGCCCCAAGGTTGTTTTGAGTGCCAGTTGATAACTGACCGATGGACTGAGTCCGGCGGCGACACCTGCATCCCTGAGTGCGGCAACAAATTCAAACACGTAGGCCGGACCACTCCCGCTCAAAGCGGTAACGGCATCAAGCTCCTTCTCCTCCACCGGAAGAAAGTCGCCCATGGAGGCGAGCAATTGACCGGTTAGCACCTGATCCTTTTCGCTCAAAGTCTGCCAACAAGCGTAGCCTGTGATCCCTGCTCCGATTTGCGCGGGGGTATTGGGCATGGCACGGACAACATTGCGCGGTTGCCTAAAAGTGTTGAGCAGAGTCGCAATGCTTGTTCCTGCCAAAATGGAGATGAGCAGTTTGCCGTGTACAGCGGACCGGGTGGGTTCGCTGAGCAGCTTGAGTTGCTGTGGTTTGCAGGCCAAAACGACGGTGTCGGCAGAAGCAAGCAGAAGTTCAGGGTCTGCGGAAAAGCGGATACCGGTGGCGGCAGCCAAGGATTCACCCGTACCGTCAGCGGCGCTGGTGCAGGCAATATCGCCTGCAGCGAGCACCTTGCTTTGCAGCAATCCTCTTACCATAGCTGAAGCCATGCGACCGGCACCGATAAAAACCAATTTTGCCATGCCAGAAGTATTGCACACGGAATCCGTACTGCAATGCAAATTCTACGCAGTATCCACCAGGCAGACAACTAAGGTTTCCTGCCAAAAGCCCAAGATCGGAATCAATCGCCAAAAACCAGGCGAATAAACTGTTGATCTGCGGAATGAGGCAATTGCAGAACCAGATGCGTACGTTCCAGTGGGTCCGGTTGAACATCGGCAGGCAGGATAACTGCGCCAGACAGAGCAGACCAGCTTGCCAAATCGGCGGAGGTTTCGATCTGCCACATGGCTTCAGTCAACCACGTTGCGACAGCGAACTCGAAATAGACCAGACTGTCAGGCCCGGCACGCAAGCGAAGGAAGGCATCATCAGTTCTGCCAGAGGATCAAGGCCCATCCAGTATTTGAGTTCATTGCTGATACCATCGCCCAATGGATTGGCATTTTTACCCCACAGGCTGTTTTCTTGGGCGGGATCCTGAGCGGCGGAGCCAAAGAATCTGGAGGCCCACTCAGAATAAGTGGGGCCAACGGGTTCGCTGGCAGTGATGGTAAGCGGGACTGTTGTTGCGCCACCGTTGCTAAAGCCGACAAACACCTCACCAAATGCACTTGCATCCAAGCCGGTGGGATAGACGGCGACGAGTATGTCCTCTCCGGAAAGTCCCCCTAAATTCAAATCCACCCACTGTTGTTTGCCAACGACGTGGGAGCGCCACCAATTGCCGGAGACGCTTGGTAGGCTGACGGCGGCAGGGCCTGGAATTTGCCAGGCGGAGATGGAACTGCCACGGGTGGTAACGGTTAAGCGTCCGGTGCCGGAATCATAGAAAAATTCCGGGGCAGTGCCGCTGCCGGGCACATTCAAAGTGGGATACCTCAATGACTGCCGGTGGTAGCTATAATCGTGTACCTGACCGAGTGCGGCACTCAAGAGAGCCAGATCGGCCAGGCCGGTCTGGGCGTTTCCAGTAAAGTCACCGGTTTGCAGGTGCGTACCTGACTGACCACGAAAACTATTCCAAATGATAAAATCGGCGGCATCAGTGACGTAATCAATGTTGGCATCGGTGCGATGGGTTATGCCAACATGGACGGAGGCCATACCGAGTTGAGCATCTTGTTGAGTGACGCCAGTAGCTAGTATATTGTCAGTTCCAGCCACTGGCGAGGCATGGAAATTTGCAAAGTATTCCAATGTTCCAGTGGGAAAGGAATGGTCAGATTAGAGTTGCTTTGATTAGCACCGAAAGCTTCGACGCGGGTACTGCTGCCGTCGCCAATCGGACGGAAAATGGCCATGGAATCATCCGTGTTGCGCAAGGTTTCCGCAGTACTGCCACCCGGGTGATGTCCGAAAGGAATACGGGTCACATCGTCGTTGTACAGGCTTGGGAAAACCTGCCATTGATCGCCGGCCTGGCGGGAATAATTGCGCGAAAGCTCGGCGCTCCGGTTATGGCCAAACGGGGCATGGGAATCAGCGTGCAGCACCGCGATCTCAATTTTGTAATATTGAGCATTGTTGCGGGCAACGTCTGAGAAGGTGACCATTCGCTGTACGAGGACCTCATCAGGGCCTACCCGAAAAGTGGGAGTATCCAAAAAGGCGACGCCCCATACAAAAGTACCGTGATCCACTCTGTGCACCAGCGCCTGGGGAATACCGGGCCTGTTATTGGTGGGGAAAAATCCTACCTGAGAGCTGGGACCAGCCAGTTGCCAATTGGGATTGTTGAACGCTCCGGAAGTAAAATCCTCATCAACCACCACACCTGTGCGACCAGCCTCGCGGGTGGTTGTGATCCGGATACGGTCATCCAGATATTCGACCAACACACCTAGATCAGAAAAGTCATTCAAGGCGGCGAAGGTGCCGGATCTGGAACCAAAATAAAGAATATCGAATTGAGTGCCGGGAGGAGGCTCAAAACCGGGTTCGCGTTCAATTTGCAGAAAACCGCCCAGCGTGGCTAAGCCAGTTACGTTGAGCGCGACAGTATCATTGCTGCCCAAACGAAACACCAAATACCCGGCCTCTGGGTTCAGCTTACCTGCGGGACGCTGAGTTTGTCCGATGAAGAACTGGTTGTTTTGCGTGAAAGTCTCGGCAACATTAACCTCACCGGCGATGACCACTGTGCCCTCGAAATTGTCGATGCTGCGCAATCCCGCAGTAGCGGCAGCAAAAACCGCACTACCTTGCCAGCGTGTCTGCAGTTGCAATTCCGGGCCTGCGGTCTGTGGGGCAATGTTTTTCTGCACGCCCTCAGTTGGGTCAGTGAGGAAGTAAACCGTTCCCTCGTCGACGCGCAGCACCGAACCGGGGCGAAAAGCACTCTCTCCGGCGAGAATCAGCGAGGCGGGTCCGGTTTTGACCACGGTAACATTGTCGGCGTCAGTCTGGAAAGCATTGGCGGCCCAATACGAACCTGAATGGGAGGAAAAGGTTGATATGCCTGTGTGGGTTAAGTCCACCTGGGTATCCAGGGTCATATTCTGCTGAATCCAGACGCGGCGTTGTAGGTTTGGGGGTTCGGTCATGACGCGCCAAACACTGCCAGGGGCATTTTCAAATACCAAATGTCCATTGATCTGAAAACCACCCTGTCCATCCGGGCGAAAACTGGTGGGTAAGCTTTGGGTATCGTGAGTGATTAAGATGGTATTGGACAAACGGAATGACCCCAGGCCGCGCGCCACAGTACCCCCTTCGGTCAAATCGGCTACAAACCCGGGTGCAAATTCCAAAACTCCAGAGCCATCACCGTGAACCCACAGTTGGCGGGTAAACAGACTGCCGGGCAAAATGACGTCGACTTCCGAGTCGGCAGTAAAAACCCAATGGCCACCCTCTCTGAGCGCCAGGCTCGGAAAGGTTTGGCCGCCGTCTGCGGCAATGGTCAAGGCACCGGAAAAATCAACCCTTGTACCTGTCCCCCACGACACCAACTACCGGGGCTCCCGTTAAACCCTGCCCTAGCAGATTGGCACTCAGTGCCACCGGTTCACCGCCGCGAAAATGCAAGCCACGGGTCAAAACGGCATCGGTGTAGCGAGCGATCTGGCCACTGGCTGGAAAGGCGAAGTTAGCAAAACCATTGACCTCACCGAAAACCAGCTCTTTACCCTCGCACCCCAGTCCCCAGCAGGTGGTGCAAAATCTCGACGAACCGGTGCGGCTGCTGATCTTTGCCCCCACGCCCAATCCTGAGGAAGAGCGACTGCTCAATAACTACCGCCGTCTGAGCGATCGCTTTAGCTATGAATTTATCGACCCCCAGGCCAATCCGGTCAAGGCCCAGCAGTTTGGGGTGCGGGTGATTGGGGAAGTCTACCTCGAACAGGGGGACGGGGGAGACCCAAGTGCGGCGCTACATCCAAACCCTATCGCCCCAGCAGCCGCTGTCTGAACGATTGATTAGCAATGCCATCGCCCGCCTCGGGAGCGATCGCACCATCACGGTCTATCTCACCCAAGGTCACGGGGAGCGATCGGTGGAGCCAGGGCAGG